>CAZJBJ010000029.1:0-31500 GCA_964544295.1 uncultured Bifidobacteriaceae bacterium | reverse complement strand
CCCAACTCCCGCAACCTCGTGAGGTGAGCGATCGCCAGCTCGAGATCCGCCATGACCGCGCTCTCGGTGACTTCCAGGTTCAGATTGCGAGCGGGAAGCGCCGTCCGATCAAGGATCTCCGTCACCGTGGTCACGAAGCCCTCGTCCGCCAGCTGAAGCGCAGACACGTTGACCCCGACGACGAGGCCGACGAGGTCTTTGCGCATCCGGCGCCAGGATTGGACCTGATGACATGCCCGCTCGAGGACGACTGCACCCAACCGACCGATGAGTCCGGCGCGTTCCGCGATCGGGATGAAGATGTCCGGCTGGACGATCTCCTCGTCGCGCTGCCACCGGGCGAGCGCTTCGACTCCGGTCAGACGACCGTCGATCGCGAATTCCGGCTGGTAGTAGACGAGGATCTCTCCGCGGTGCACGCAGTCTCGCAGCTGGCCCTCGAGCATGAACCGTTTCGTCATCTCCTCGCGAATCGTTGGATCCGCAATGGTCGTACGTGATCCGCCCAGCTCCTGGCCGCGTCCGGCCGCGAGGCTCGCATCGCGGAGCACGAGCGCCGGGCTGAGCCGAGCATCGGTGATCGCGACTCCGGCACTTGCGGTGATGGCGCTCACGCAGCCCGGATAGTCACTTGCGGCGATGCGATCGAGCAGTTCCTGTGCGAGGCGTACGGCGTCCTCGTGTCCGCGGGGATGGGGGACGACGGCGAACACGCCTCGATCCAACGAGCCAACCTGCGCGCGACCCATGACCGAACTCGCCAGTTGACTCCCGATCGACGCGAGCACGCCGTCGACTGCATCGGTGCCCATGGTGTCCCGAAGACCTTCGAGCCGATCGAGGGCAATCGCGATGACGGGTCGACTCGACTCGAGGTTGGACTCGAGCCAGGTCGACACCACGGCGCTGTTCGGGAGACCGGTGACCATGTCGTGGGTGGACTGATGCTCGAGTTGCGCCCGGTAATGCATCCGCTCCGTGATGTTCGTCATGATCGCTTGAAAGCCGACCACCTCACCGTCGTCACCGAAGATCGGCCCGACTCGCAGCTCCCCCCAGAGGGTCTCGTCGGACCCCGTGCGAATGCGATGCTCGATCGTGAACGAGGATCGATACTCCCGAGCATGCGCGAGTTCGGCGAGTACCGCGGCAGAGTCGTCCGGATGCACGACGTCGACCCAACCGAGACCGAGCAGCCCATCTTCGGACCGGTCGGCGAGTTCGCATGCGGTGTCGTTGGCGTACACACAGTTGCCCTCGACATCGGAGTAGAGGATGGCGAGCGGGCTCTGGGCTGCGAGCGCCTGGAATCGCACTTCCGTCGCCGCCAGCCGGCGAGCGGTCTCGTCAAGCTCGTTGGACCGTTGCTGATCCTGCTGATGCCGACCGATCGCCTGCTGGACTTCGATGATGACGGCGCTCGACTGAAACGGCTTCATCAGATACCCCGATGCACCGCACGCCAACACATGCTCGGCCACCTCGGAGTCAGAAACACCCGAGACGATCAGGGTCGCGGTATCGGGCCAGGAGCTGCGGATTCCTCGGACGAGTGAGAGGCCGTCTTCACCCGGCATCGTGATATCGGAGATCACGAGATCGAAGGTCCGAGACGCAAGCTGTTCCCGTGCCTCGGCCGCGTCACCCGCCGCGACGACTTCGTAGCCATCACGCTCGAGGATCCGGGTCAGGATGCGGCGTAACGACGGTTCATCGTCGACCACCAAGATGACCGGCATCCCTCGCTCCTCACCCACTGTCGCCCTTTGTGCCCGGGGCCCTGCCACGCGCCATACGCAATACGTCGTGGCCCTAACTTCGGCCCGGGTGCCCGTCACCTGAACCCCCAAAACCCATCAGGGCCGGACGGTCCGTACTGAGCTCCTCGTTCTGCACTCAACCCAGGACCCGGCGGTGTCGAAAGGAGCCAGATGCGTGGGCAATTCTCCGGCTTTGGGGACCGAGCACGGTTCGTCGGCCCGATACGCGGCGCATCGTGGGCCGCATTCGGGGCTCTGAGCTACGCATCGATCGCATCCGGCGCAGCCCCGCTCGGGTTCGGCGCCCTGCTATTGGGGGGAATCTCGGCTGCACTCAGTGGACGTCACGCACGCACGATCCGCCAGGTCGCCGACGACGAAGCGATGTTCCGAAAACTGGTGCAGGAGATTCCGGCGATCATCTACGTCGATGCCGCCGACGACGTGGGCTCGGCGATGTACATCAGCCCGAAGCTCGAGGAGTACATCGGCTATTCGGCGGACGATTGGTACTCGAGCCCCGACTTCTTCGTCCAGATCCTGCATCCCGACGACCGGGAGCGCCTCCTCGGGGAGATCGCCTTCAACAACGCCGGCAACCGGAACCGATCCGAGTACCGGGTGATCAGCAAGAGCGGCGAGGTCGTGTGGTTCTACGACGAGTCGATTCCCGAGCGGGATTCCCAGGGTCGCGTCGTGCAAACGCGCGGCTGCATGATCGATATCACCGATCGCAAGCGCGCCGAAGCCGAGTTGAGCCGCAAGGACGACGAGCTCCGTCAAGCGCAGAAGATGGAGGCCATCGGCCTGCTCGCCGGGGGGATCGCTCACGACTTCAACAATCTCCTGACCGTGATCCGGGGCAACGTCTCCCTGCTCGTTGACGACCTCGGTTCCAGCGACCCCGTGACCGCGGAAGCACTGAGGGACGTCGACGAAGCCGCGGGGCGAGCCGCCGAGCTGACGGCGCAGCTCCTGACCATGAGTCGCAAGCAAGTGCGTCAACCCACCGTGCTCGACGTCGGCGCAGTGGTTCGGGATCTCGAGCGGATGCTGGGCCGGACCATTGGCGAGGACATCCGCGTGTCGATTGCGGTCGCCGATGGCCTGACGCGCATCCGCGCCGATCGGACCCAGATCGAGCAGCTCGTCCTCAACCTCGCAGTGAACGCGCGCGACGCGATGCCGGCCGGTGGCAAACTCCGGATCGAGGTCACTCCGAGCCCAGGTCAGGTGTGCCTGGCAGTCACCGACTCGGGCACCGGAATCCCCGACTCGATTCGCAATCAGATCTTCGACCCGTTCTTCACGACCAAACCATTGGGCAAGGGCACCGGTCTGGGGCTCTCGACGGTCGACGGGATCGTGAAGCAGAACCTCGGCACGATCACCGTCTCCAGCCCACCCGAAGGCGGGACCCGGTTCGAGGTCACCTTCCCGGCATCGTTCGAGGAACCGGCACCCGAGGCCGACGCCCAAGACTGCCGTCACCGGACCTCGGGATCGGGCACGATCCTCGTCGTCGAGGACGAGGCCGCGTTGCGCGATCTGGTCGTGCGCACGCTCACTCGTGATGGATACCGGGTCCTCAGCGCTGCAGACGGCAGCGCGGCGTTGGCCATGATCACCTCGGACCCGACCGGTATCGACCTCCTCCTCACCGATGTCGTCATGCCTGGGATGGGTGGCCGGGCGGTCGTCGAAGCGGCCCGAAAGGTCCGCGCCGACCTGAACCATCTCTACATGTCCGGCTACACCGACGACGAGATTCTCCGCCGCGGCATCGCCCACGACGAGGCCAACCTCCTACCGAAGCCGTTCACCCCCATCGAGCTCCTCGACGCAGTGGCGGACACACTCGAAACGCGCTCGCGCCTTGCGTTGCCCTGAGCATCCAGGAAATCGATCACCCGATAACGACGTCGACGCTCGCCTCGATCGGTGGCTCGAGTGGCGCGTGCAGCCCGTCCACGACGAGCGCGATCAGCTGATGCGTCGACCCCGGGACGAGACCCTTGGTCGAGGTATGCAGGACGTTCGTGCAGCTCATCCCGACCATCGTGCCCATGCCCATCATCGGCCCGATCGTCGTATCGAGGTTGACATGCCAATGCCCGTATCCGGGCACCGGTGCCTTGCCCAACAGATCACAGTTCATCTCGAGGTTTGCGACCTCGACCACGACATCGAAACCACCCGACACGACGGTCCCCGGCACCGGCGACACGATGCGGATGCTCGGCCGACGTTCGAAGTGATCGCCCCTCTCGAATGGAAGCGGCGACGTCGGCTGGTAGTCGAAGGTGAACGAGTCCTCAGCGTTCATGACCTCGGTGTGGTCGTTGAGCGTCGCCACGACTCCGATCTCGTGACGGCCGGGCTTGACGTTCAGCATTGAGATCTGTTGGTTCGTCGTGCATTCCATGTCGACCAGTGCTCCGTCCAGCGTCACGTGATACTGGCCGATCCCTGGGCCGGAGGCCTTGCCCGCGTAGTCACAGTCGAGCACGAATCCCTCGGGTGCGACCGAGATGTCGACCGAGTTCCCCGTCACGATCTGGTCCCGCGCAGGCGAGGTGACCGAGAGCCCCCACGTCGCGGCGTAGTCCGGAACCGGAGCCATCTCGTGCGGTGACTCCTGCTCCATCGCAAACGCCGGCTCGCGCGGTGGCGAGTCGGCCGTCGGGTGACGGTCAACTCCGCCGGCCCCACATCCCACGGCGACTACGGCCACCAACACCGCCGTGATTGCGGACGAGTGTCGACCTCGGAGCATTGATCCGTCGCGGGAGCTCATGAATGCACACCAGGGTTCTGGAACATTCGTCGCGTATCGGCACGTGAACCGATGACTGAAGCGTCCTCGGGAGAATTCGCGATCAACCCCTGCGGCCTGGTGGCCGATGGACACAGAAGCGGTCGACCTGTCAGGAACAGCGATATGGAACACCTCACGTGAAGCGGTGGCGGAGGAGCATCGTCGCGTCGTGTGTTCTGGTCGTGCTCGTCGGCATTGTCACCTTTGGCTCGGCCGTTCTCACCCGATCGCTCACGCAGTCCCTAGAGGAGCGGAATCAAGAGGCGACCGCGATCGCCGACGCCGAGATCGAGGTCGAGGGATTGAACGGGCTCGCGTGGGCGCAGCTCGCCGGACGCACCCTCAACGCCAAGGCGGTGATCGAGCGGCGATCCCGGGCCGAAGCCGCGCTGAGCGTGGCCCGGTCGACCATCTCCCAACCGGCTGATCGCGCTCGGATCGCCACCGTGGCGACGCGGCTGCGGCGGTACGCGCGCGCACTGACCGACGAACAACAGCGCTTCCGTTCCGCGATCAACCCGGAGTCGACCCTGACCCCGGAGCCGCACCCTGAGTACCCAAGAATCATGGACACGCTCGCGGAGTTGAAGCTGCGCATCGCCCAGCAGGTCGGCGACGTGTCGAGTCGCCTTCGGGTCACCGGCTTCGTCATCGCGGCCGTCGACTTCGGGATCGTGCTCATCGTGATGTCGTCCTTCGTCGCGGTTCGCCGCCGGGCACTCCAGCGAGAGTTCGCCAGTGCGGCCGACGCGCGCTACCGGGCATTGGTTCAGGAAGCACCGGACCTCGTACTCGTCCTCGATGGAACCGGGGTCGTGACGTATCAGTCACCGTCGGCCGCGCGCGTGTTGGGCCGCGGCGCGGCGGCCATCGACGGTGCGGACTTCCCCGAGTTGCTCCATCCCGAGGACCGCGCCGCGTTCGACCAGGCGCTGGCCACGCTACCGAGCCACGCCAACGTCACCCTCGAGGTCCGGGTCGGCGACGAACATGACTCGTGGCGGACGATCATGGCCACCGTGGCCAATCAGCTGGACGAGCCACTCATCGCCGGATTCGTCGTCAACGCGCACGACGTCACGGAGTCGCGACTGCTCGAAGCACAACTCCGTCAGTCCAGCAAGCTCGAGGCCGTCGGCCAGCTCGCCGGCGGAATCGCACACGACTTCAACAACATCTTGTGCGTGATCCAGTCGTCGGTCGAGCTCCTGGCCGACGAAGTGACCTCGGACACCGGCACCCAGGATCTCGCCGAGATCGCCAGCGCCGCGGACCGGGGCGCCAATCTCGCGCGCCAGATACTCGCATTCTCCCGGGTTGAGGTGAACACCGTCGACGTGATCGATCTCAACGAGCGCGTGCTCGGAATGCGCGGGATGCTCGAGCGGACGATCACCAAGTCCTGCTCGCTCAGCATCGCCTGCTGCGACCAGGAACTCGCCGTCGCCGCCGACCCGACGGGCGTCGATCAGGTGGTCATCAATCTGGTCATCAACGCGCGGGATGCCGTCAGCGATGGTGGCAGCATCGATGTGATCACCGACACGTGTCACCTCGATATCCAGCAGGGCAGGACCCACAACCTGCCTGCAGGCACCTACGCCCGACTCATCGTCCGCGACGACGGCGCGGGGATGTCCGACGAGGTTGCGGCCCGGATCTTCGAACCGTTCTTCACGACCAAGGGGGCGGGACGCGGGACCGGACTCGGCCTCGCCACAGCGCACGGCGTCGTGCGCCGAGCGGCGGGGAGGATCACGATGAAGTCCGCGATAGGCGTGGGGACGGAGATGACGGTGTGGTTTCCGCTCTCGACGCGAGCCGCCCCGTCCACCGCGCCCCGCCCCGTCCACACCCAGGTCATACCGCGGAAGCGACGGGTCCTCCTCGTCGAGGACGAGAGCCCGGTGCGGAACGCTTTCCAACGGATCCTGACCGCGGCCGGCCACACGGTACGTGCGTGCGAGCACGGCCCCTCCGCCCTGGCCGCGCTTGAGGACGACTTCGACGTCCTGGTGACGGACATGATCATGCCGGGCGGCATGAACGGGCGCGAACTCGCGCAGCTGGTGCGATCACGCGCTCCGGGAATCGGCGTGATCTACGTGAGTGGGTACTCGGAACTCGCGGTCAGCAACCGGGGGATCATCGAACCTGGCGTCCCCCTCCTCCAGAAGCCGGTGAGTCGTGATGCCCTGCTCCGGGCGGTCGAGACCGCCCGGGGCCCGACGGAGAGCCGGTCGCCGGCCATCCCTGTCACCGCCACCACATCCTGACGATCGTGTCCGGGCGGTGCGCTCGAATACGTTGCGGGTTCGGAACCGGACACGGGCGCGGGTGATCCGAGTCGATCGGTCCGGCGAACTCCGCCCGCACTTCCGGGCGCTGACGTCGGCCTCGGCATCGGTACACTGCATGGCTCGTGGAAGCGCCGGAACTCCGGCGTGACCCTCGAGGAGGGGTGCGAGAGCGGCCGAATCGGATGGTCTCGAAAACCATTGTGGCGCAAGTCACCGTGGGTTCAAATCCCACCCCCTCCGCTCAGAGACCGAGCGTCGGCCCGGGCCCACCAGGGTCCGGGCCGGCCGCTCGGAGCGACCGGCAACAGGACGTCACCGCCGCATGGGCTCCGATACCAGCACCCGTTCGATCGTCGCGAGCAGGTGGTCGGCGGAGACCGGCTTCTCGAGGAGCGGAACCCCCGGTTCGATGAAACCCTGATTGGCGACGGCCTCCGGGGCGTATCCACTCATGTAGAGAACGTGATCACAAGCCCCGATCTCTCGGATCGCGTCCGCAGTCGCCTGTCCACTCATCTCTCCCGGCATCACGACGTCGGTCAGCAGCAGATCGAAGTGGGCGCCGGCTGCGGCCGCCAGCGCCACCGAACCATTCGGGGCTTCGGTCACTTCGTAGCCGGCGCGCTCGAGGATTCTGCGAGTGGCGGATCGGACCGCCGACTCGTCCTCGACCAGCAGGATTCGTGCCTCGATCGAGTGCAGCGTTGACACGTCGTCGACCACGGAAGGATCCGGCACCGGCGGCGTCGGCGTCGCACTCGCAACCGGGAGATACACCCTCACGGTCGTACCGAGCCCGACCTCACTCTCGATCTCGACGTGCCCGGCGAAGCGACGGACGATGCCGTAGACCGTGGCCAACCCCAGACCGGTACCGCGGGCTGAGGCCTTCGTCGTGAAGAAGGGCTCGAACGCCCGCTGCACCGTCGCCGCGTCCATCCCCGATCCCGAGTCCTGCACGGTGAGGACGACGTAGGACCCGGCGGCCAGGTCCTCATGGACGACCGTCGAGCCCTCGCAGTCGCCGATGCAACGCACCTCGGTGGTCACATCAATGCGCCCCGGTCCGTCGATCGAGTCTCGCGCGTTGACCACGAGGTTCATCAGAATCTGTTCGATCCCCGTCGCGTCCGCGACCACGGACGGAGCGTCCTCGACCTGCAAGCCCAGTTCGATGTACTCGCCGATGGTCCGAGAGAGCAGTCCGTGCATCCCGGTCAAGACCTCGCCGATATTGCACGCCGTGCCGACGGCGGCCTCCCCCCGGGAGAACATGAGGAGCCGACGTGTGAGCTCGGCTCCACGTTGGGCGGCATCCTGGACCTCGCGCAGATCACTTCGTGCTTGCTCATCCGGCACCGCATCCTCGAGCAACTCTGCGAATCCGAGAATCGCTGACAACAGATTGTTGAAATCGTGAGCGACACCGCCGGCGAGCTGGCCGACCGCCTGGAGTCGTTGTGACTGCTCCAGCTGGGTGCGGAGCCGATCATGCTGTTCCCGGGCGTGAATCTCGTCGCCGATCATCGTGAGAGTGAGCAGGATTCGGGTCGGCTCCCCGATGGTGTCGTACGCAGCCACCGAATGGCGGATGCGGATCCATTCCCACCCGCCGTTGGCGTGCCGGCAACGGAACTCGACGCCCTGGTTGCTCCGGGCGTCGAAGTCCCCGGCGAGGAGCTGGGCCAGGTTCTCGACGTCGTCGGGATGCACGAAATCGCGGGGCGCGTCGTTGGTGAGATTCCGCAACTGGTCGGTCGGGTATCCCAGGAACTCCGATGCGTTGACGAACTCCAATCTGAGATCTGCGAGATCGAGGAAGCCCACCACGTCCGGCGAGGCGTCGAGGACCGCGCGGAGATGGCGTTCGGACTCGGCCCGGGCGTGTTCGGCACGATGGCGGTCGTTGACGTCGGTGATGGCAGCCAACAACGTGGCCGGGCTCCCGCCGTCGTCGAAGGTGAGCGGGCTGAGTCGGACACTCACCCACACGTAGAGGCCGTCCGCGCGCCGAAGCCGCATCTCGTGGTCGAAGCTGCCGATGGCGCCGGCGGCGATCACCTCGTTGAACCACCAGTCCGCGACGGACGCGACATCGTCGGGGTGAACGAGATCCTCGAGCGACAACATCCCCGTGATGCCATCCGGATCGTGGCCGAGCAGATCCGGTCGGTTGAGGAGCACCATCTCGAAGGTCGCGACATCCAGAGTCGACAGCGCGTCCGGAGCGCAGTCGAGAACCCGCTGGAGTTCGATCGCCGCCGCGTCCAGATCGGCCTGGAGCTGCCGGGAGACGGTGACATCCCGGAAGTAGAGCACCCGACCGACGATCTCGTTCCCGATCTGCTGTGGGCGCGAGTGGCGTTCGTAGACCCGTCCATCGGCGAACTCGAGGACGTCGTGACGCACCAACGAAGGATCCGAGTACAGCGTCTCGAGCGCTCTGCGGAATCCGTCCGGGTCGCACAGTTGGTGCGCGACGTGGTCACCGAACTCGACTCGGTCGCGTCTCTCGACGACCTCGCTGGGTAGGTTCCACATCTCGACGAAGCGCCGGTTGAAGTTCGTGATTCGGCCGTCCGCCGCGACGACGAGAATCCCGTCCTCGGTCGACTCCAACGTCGCCGCCAACAGTGAGTTGGCCTCACGAAGCTCCTCGCGCTCGGCCGCGAGGCGATCGGCCGACTCGCGCAGATGCTCGTTGAGCGTCATCATCTCCTGTGACGATGCCTCCAAGGACCGTTCGAGGAGATATCGATCTTGTTCGAGGTCGTCGAGCAGATCGGTGGTCGAACGCAGGAACTGCTGCCAGGCCTCGTCGCTCGGTAGCGCCGCATCGTCGATGCCGCACCGCTTCATCAGCCGGGCGACCAGCCGGTGACTCTTGGCGTCGCGGGTCTCGACCACGGCGTTAGACCTCGAAGAGGGTCGTCATCGTCATCGTCTGGTTGTGCAGATCACACGCACCACCCAATCCAGGCGCGATCTCGCCGTAGGAGTAGAAGCCGACGAGCGCCGAGCCGTCGGGCAGTGCATCGAGCGTGGCGTCGATCTCTTCCTCGGCCCGGGCGCCGAGTACGAGTCGTCGGCCGACGCAGGAGATCGCGATCCCGAGGACCGGACTTGCGTCAGAGACGCCGACACGGCTCGCGGTCGCGGCCGCGATCGCCCCGTCGACCAGCCGATCGGCACTCGAGCGCATCAGCCGCGCCCGCCAACCCTGGGGAATGTCGCCGGCGAACGTCATCGATTGGTCAGCCTCATCGACTGCGAGCACCGTCCGCACGACCGCCTCGCCGTCCGCGTCCGGTCGGACCGCGAGCGGAAACAGCAGCGCGCTCGCCGGGAACCCGACCGCGAGATCACCTAGATACTCCTTGTACAGCTCCAGCGCGGGCTTGCCGTCGAGCTCGTACAGGACGTTGCCCACCGATCGCGTCACAATGCGATCGGGGCCGAATATCCCCCACCCTCCGCCGGAACCGGACCCCAGGCGGAGCCGGTCACCGTACATACCGACCGCGACGATTCGACCGGTCGATCGGTCGACGCCGTCGAAGACCCAGGTGTGGTCGAAGGCGTCTCCGTCTCCGGCCAGTCCCCCCGTGACCTGCACGTCGGGTCCGACCTCGCTCACGAGTCCCCGGACGAGTTCGGTCCCGTTCACGAGGAGCCCGTCGGAAAGCACGAAGACCGCGCGCAGATCTTCGGACTTGAGTTGGGCGCCGAGCTGGGCCCCGGCAGTGCGTGAGTCTCCATCGGAGCGGACGTCTCGGGTCGCGAGCGCGAGCCGGACGTCGTCAAACCGGGCGATGGCCGCGACGATTGCGCCGTCTCGCAGCGATCGCCCGGTGATCTGGCCGGCCGTCGAACACCCGACGACGACGGAGCTCGGGTTCGCGGCGGCCAGCTCGGCGAGCGGCCCGCTGTCGAGTTCGACCGCGCGATCGCCGAAGGCCAGCACCAACGTGTTCGGGGAGTCCAACTCGCCGAGCGGTTTCGACCAGCCCTCTGCCCGGCACCATTCCAACGTCGTGATCTGCATCTGACCGCCCCAAACTCCAGAAAGTGCTACTCGCGGAATTTTCGGCGTCTGCCGCCTGAGCTTGAGAACTCATCTGAAATTTCGGGGCGCCGGGCACGGAGAGAGCCGGCTCAAGCCGACGATGAAGCCAACCGATAGCAGTGAGATATGGCAACCACGACTCGAGGGAGCGCGCGGTTTATCGCGCCGCTCTTGATGATCCTGCTGGTGGGCTCGGTCGTCGGGAGTCTGTGGGCCATCCGCAGCCTGCGCGCCGCCGAACAGGAGAGCGACCGCCGGCAGTTCGCAGTCGGCGAACTGGTCGCGGAGGCGCACGCGCTCGACGGACTCGAGTGGAGGGCAATCGCCGGCGAGGACCTCGGCGAGCTACGACCGGAGATCCGTGACGGTGCGCGTGCGCTGACCCGGAAGGTGGGCCGTCTTCTCCCGGCGCTCGCGATCGACGACGCGCTCGAGCTGCGCTATCAGGCGGGTCGGTATACCGACGCGCTGCAGCGTGAGCTCGACGCACTCGAGGCCGGCGACCTCGCGCGAGCGAGGGTCATCGACCGGAACGTCGTCGACAAGGCATTCCCGCTCCTCGAGGAACAGCTCGCACGGACGAACGCGGCGTTCGAGGCAGACGGTGTCGAAGCGAGTAGCCGCGGGGATCGCCTCACCTGGCTGCTAGTCGGCGGCGAACTCGCAGTGTCGATCGGTCTGGTCCTGATCGTCAACCGAATCCGTCGCCGGGGCCACGACCGGCGGGTGCGAGAGGACTTCGAGGCGCGGTTCCGCTCCCTGGTCGAGAGTGCAACGAGCGTGATCTCGGCGGCGGACGACGCCGGTACGGTGACGTTCTTCAGCCCGAACTGGGCGTCGATCTTTCCCGAGGCGAGCCCCCAGACCGACATTGCGGACCTCCTGGACCCCGCGTCCGAGTCACGGTGGCGGGAGGCGGTCGCCGACCTCCACCGCTCCGGTCAATCGGTTCGGCTCGAGTTCGCACTCGCCGACGGTGACGAGCCGCGCGTGGTCGAGGGGGTTGGCTCGCTCCTGGCCGACGGCCCCGACCATGCCTGGATGTGGACCGACGTCACCGAGCAGCGCGTCCTGCAGGATCAGCTCGCCCATCAGGCGTTCCATGACTCATTGACGGGGCTTCCCAACCGCGCGCTGTTCACGAACCGCCTGGAACACGCACTGGCGGCGAGTCGACGCTCCCAGCAGAGCGTCTGCTTGCTGCTCGCCGACCTCGACGAGTTCAAGGCCGTCAACGACGGGCTCGGCCATGCGGCGGGCGACGAACTCCTCCAGGTCGTCGCGTCCCGACTCCTCCAGTGCACCCGCGCGGGCGAGACGGTCGCGCGACTCGGCGGCGACGAGTTCGCGATCCTCGTCGAGTCCGATGTCGCATCCGCCACCCGTCTGGCTGCGCGCATCATCGACCATCTGCCTACCGAGGTCCGCATCGATGACTCGCGCCTCTACCCGCGCCTCAGCATCGGTGTCGCAGTCGCGGCTGTCGGCGCGCCGGTCGGCGAAGTGTTCCGCCATGCGGACATGGCCATGTACGACGCGAAGTCGAGCGGTCGATCCCGCTGGTGCCTCTACGACGAGAACGTGGCCGACGCGGGCCGACGGAACCTGGATCTCGTCGCCGATCTGGAACAGGCGATTCGCGACGAACAGTTCGTGCTCCACTATCAGCCGACCGTCACCCTCACGGACGGAACGATCGACGGATTCGAGGCCCTGGTGCGCTGGCAGCATCCGGAGCGCGGGCTCATCCCGCCGAACGACTTCCTGCCGCTCGCGGAGGCCAACGGCCAGATCATCCCGATCGGCAGCTGGGTGATCCGGCAGGCCTGCGAGGACGCGGCGCGCCTGTCCCAGGAGGCGGGGCGGCCCGTCCCGATCCACATCAATGTGTCGGTGCACCAGCTGCGCAACGATCATCTCGTCGACGAGTTCGCCGCGGCGATCGCCCGGGCCGGGATCGAACCGACGGCACTCGTCGTCGAGGTCACCGAAGGTGTGCTGCTCGACAATCGCGGCGCGATCGACCGCCTTCATGAACTCCACAACCTCGGGATCCGCATCGCGATCGACGACTTCGGTACCGGCTACACGTCGATCGCGTACTTGCGGACGCTCCCGATCGACATCCTCAAGATCGACCGCGGCTTCGTCAGCGGTGACGCGGTGCCCGAGAGGGAACGTGATGCCTTGCTCACGGGAATTCTCGGTCTCGCTCGCGGCCTGTCGCTTCGCTCCGTCGCCGAGGGTATCGAGACGGACGAGCAACGCGCGCGTTTGACCGCACTCGGTGTCGACGACGGCCAGGGCTTCCTCTTCGCTCGGCCGGTCCCGATCGATCAGCTGATCGGGACCGAGTGGATGGGGCGCGACGAGCCCGCGGCGCCGCCCGTGCCCCCGGCCCCGGCCGGGTACTCCGTCAGCCGTTCCGGTTGAGAGTGGCTGCCGTCGCGAGCCAGCCCTCGGCAGCAGACGGATAGGCGGGCGACCAGCCGGTGGCCTCACGGAAGCATTGGTTGCTGACCCGCAACGAGCGGCGGAGTCCGAGCGTCTTGTCGCCGAGGAGCCGTGCACCTCGACCCGGGACCCGCACACGGGCTGGTCTACCCGCCGCGTTCGCCAAAGCGTCGGCGTACTCGCGTTTGGTCATTGGCATGTCGTCGACGACGTTGTAGATGCCTGGCGGCGCATCCAGCGCGGCGACGACCGCGCGACCGCCATCGGCGACGTGAATCGACGACACGTAACTGTCGTCGGGGCCCATCGACACGCAGAGTCCGTGACGGGCCAGGGCGAAGAACTCCTCCGCGTGCCGGGCACCCGGTCCGTAGAACCAACCGAAGCGGAGCACGACACCGGCCCCACCAGCCGCCGTGAACCGCGCCGCGTTCTCCTCGGCAGCCAGGTTCGCCTCCGCGATCGGGAACCGGTCGGGTGGCGTGTCTTCGCTGATCCATGCCGTGCCGCGATCGGGGTAGACCATGGCGACCGATTCCTGCACCAGGACTTCGACGCCGGCCCTCGTCGCGGCGTTTGCCACCGCCCGAGATCCCTCGACCCGGACACGACTGTTGCGCCGCCACGCCCACGGGAAGACGAACTGGCTGGTTGTCGGCAGCGCGAACGCGAGGTTCGCGACTGCCTGCTGTCCGCCGAACGCGATCGCCAGACCATCCTCGTCGAAGAGTGAGACTCGGACGGGTTCGGCTCCATGGTCGAGCAGCCATCGAGCCTTCTGATCCGAGCGGGCGAGGGCACTGACGGTATGGCCATCTGCGACGAGCGCCTTCACCGCCTCGCGCCCGATTGCCCCGGTACCGCCGGTTACGAACACATCCATTGCATCGCGCCGATCGAGAAGTCGCCGGAAGTCATCGCACGATGACTATAGTCATCGTGCGATGACTGGCGCCAGGCTCTCACTCATGCGAGCCGGCGTCGAGTTGATCGGTCAGCGGGGCTTCGCCGACGTCACGGTGGGCGACATCGAACTCGCCGCGGGGTTCGCCCGACGCGGCGGCACCCTGTACAAGCACTTCGCGTCGAAGCACGACCTGTTGATCCAGGCGATGCAACACCACATCGACACGCTCGACCGCCAGGACGGCCTTGAGGGTTTCACCGAACTCCCCGACCTGCGTAGCGAACTCATGGTCCTGGCGCGGTGGGTGCTCAGCCGCCTCACTCGAGAGGAGATGATCAGCAAGGTCATCGAAAAGGAAGGCCACCGATTGCCCGACCTCGTGGCACAGATGCGACAGGGAATCAGCGAAACCGGCTACGCCATGACCAGCGCCTACCTCGTCGATCGCGGACTCTCTCCCGAAGCGGACGCCGAAGCACTCTCGGTCATCCTCCTCGGCGGACTGGTGAACCTTCGACGCAGTGCGTGGACCTTCGGCGACGCGCCCGCAGGAGTGTCCGACGAGCGTGCCATCGCCGCGTGGGCCGAGATGGCACTCAGGCTGCTCCACCGAGAGTGAGGCACGCGATCACGTCGTCGGCGTGAGCCCCAGGTTCTCGTAGATCAGCCGCGTCGCGCGCGAGCGGTTCAGCGTGATGAAGTGCAATCCGGGCGCGCCGCCCTCGAGCAACTGCTGCGACAGCTTCGTCGCCTCCTCCACACCTACCGCGAAGACGGCTTCGGGGTCGTCGCCGACGGCATGGAGCTTGTCCGAGAGCCAGGTCGGGAACTCCGAACCCTGGAGTTCGGTCATGCGTTTGATGCTGCTGATCGCCGTCGCCGGCATGATCCCCGGAATCACCGGCTTGTCCACGCCGAGATCGTGGAGCGCGCCCACCAGCTGGAAGTAGTGGTCGGCGTCGAAGAAGAACTGGGTGATGGCGAAGTCGGCCTCGGCCAGTTTCTCCGCGGTGCGGGCCCGATCGGACGCCAGGTCGGGCGACTTCGGGTGCGGCTCGGGGAACGCGGCGACACCGATGGCGAAGTCCCCGACCTTGCGGACGAGCCGCACCAACTCGATGGCGTGGTCCAACTCGCCCGGGGGCAGATCCGAGTCCTTGGGCGGATCACCGCCGAGGGCCAGGATGTTCTCGATTCCGGCGTCTCGATACCGGGTGGCGATGTCGACGAGCTCGGCCCGGGAGTGACACACACAGGTGAGATGCGCCCTCGGCACGCCGTTGGTGTCCCGGTGCAGCCCGGTGACGATGTCGTGGGTCAGCTCCCGGGTCCCGCCCCCGGCGCCGTAGGTCACCGAGGCGAAGGACGGGCCGAGCGGTTCGAACTCGGCGATCGCCGTCGTGAGCGCCTCGGCAGCCGCGGGCGTCTTGGGCGGGAAGAACTCGAAGCTGTACGTCGGGCCCGCGGCGAGGATGTCGGTGATCTTCATGGCTGGGGAAGGGTACGCGAGTTCCGCGACGGTGTGGCTCTCGATTGCCTACGGTCTGGGTCATGGACTTCGAGATCACCCAGGACATCCGTGCTGCCGTCGACACCGTGGATCGGGCCTTGATCGATCCTGGGTTCCTGGTCCGCATGGCCGAACTGCCGAAACTCGGTGCGGCGACGGTGCTGGACCAGCAGCAGGACGGCGACGTGATGGTCCAGGACGTGCGGTACCTGTTCCAGGCCGAGTTGTCCCGGGCGGTGACCCGGGTCGTCAACCCCGAGTTGTTGACGTGGGTGGAGCGCTCGACGTGCAACCTCACGACCCACGTGACCGACTGCGAGATCCGTCCCGACCACTACGACGGGATGCTGTCGGGCCGCTACCGCTCCACGATCGTCGACGGCACCGGCGGCGCACGCCGGACCCTGACCGGTGAGATCAAGGTGCGCGTCCCCCTCGTCGGTGGCAAGGTCGAGCGGGCGATCATCGGCGGTCTCGAGGAGAACGCGACCGCCCAGATCGGGCTCCTCGAAGCCTGGATCGGCTAGCGGGCACCCCGGAACCGGCGCAGCCGCAGCGAGTTCGTCACGACGAACACCGACGAGAAGCCCATCGCGGCCGCGGCGATGACCGGGTTCAACAAGCCGAGCGCCGCGAGCGGAATGGCCGCCACGTTGTAGGCGAACGCCCAGAACAGATTCCCCTTGATCGTGCGGAACGTCGCCCGGGACAGCGCGATCGCGTCGGGTGCGCCGCGCAGGTCTCCAGACACCAGGGTCAGGTCGCTGGCTTCGATCGCCACGTCGGCACCGGTACCGATCGCGATGCCGAGGTCGGCCTGGGCGAGCGCGGGTGCGTCGTTCACTCCGTCGCCGATCACCGCGACCCTCCGACCTTCGGCCTGTAGCCCGGCGACGACCGCGACCTTCTCCTCGGGCAACACCTCACTCACGACGCGATCGATGCCGACTTCCGCGGCGATCGCACGCGCCGTCGCGTCCCGGTCACCGGTGACCATCACGGTCTCGACCTGGAGCTCGTGCAACATTGCGATCGCGGCTGCCGACGTCGGCTTCGTCGTGTCGGCCACCACGTACACCGCGACCACCTCACCGTCGACGCTCGCGAAGACAGCAGTGTGACCCCGCTCGGCCGCCGCGGTCGCCGCCGTCTCGAGTTCGTTCGGAACCGATCCCACGAAGCTGGCGCGGCCGACCCGCACCACAGATGCCGCCACGGTGGCTTCCACCCCGAGACCGGCCTCGCTACCGAAGGACGTGGGCGCGTCCACCGTGGCACCGGCGTCGACGAGGCCCGCGGCGATCGCCCGGGCGATCGGGTGCTCGGACGCGTCCTCGGCCGAGGCCACGAGGTGGGCGACGCGGTCGGCGTGCGCGCCGTTCACGACGACGGCATCGACCAGGGTCATGCGCCCGCTCGTGACGGTCCCGGTCTTGTCGAGGACGGCGACGTCGATGCGTTGGGTCGCCTCGAGTACCTCGCCGCCCCGGATCACGATGCCGAGCTGGGCGCCGCGACCCGTGCCGACCATGATCGCGGTCGGCGTGGCGAGTCCGAGGGCGCACGGGCAGGCGATGATGAGCACCGCGACCGCGGCGGTGAACGCGCGGTCGGCCGGGTGGCCGAGCAGCAACCAGGCGGCGAGCGTCCCGAGCGCAACGACGATCACGACGGGCACGAAGACGGCGGCGACCCGATCGGCGAGCCGCTGGACCGGCGCCTTCGAACCCTGGGCATCGGCCACCAGCCGGGCGATCTGGGCCAACGCGGTCTCGCTCCCGACCTGGGTGGCCTCCACGACCAGCCGCCCCGATGCGGTGACCGTGGCACCGAAGACGGCGTCGCCGACGCCCACTTCGACCGGCACGGACTCGCCCGTCAACATCGACGCATCGACCGCCGACGTGCCTTCGACAACGACGCCGTCGGTCGCGATCTTCTCTCCGGGCCGGACCACGAACCGTTGGCCGACCGCCAACGCGTCGAGCGGGATCTCCTCGCCGGATTCGAGGCGGGCGGTCTTGGCCCCGAGTTCGAGCAGCGCGCGCAGCGCACCGGAGGACTGACGCTTGGCCCGGGTCTCGAAGAACTTGCCGAGCAGCAACAGCGCGGTGATCGCCGCCGCGGTCTCGAAGTAGACGTGCGCACCGGAACCGTCGTGGCCGACCATCGAGCCCATTCCGGACGACCCGGCGTCCAGCCAGATGAGTGCGACCATCGACCAGACCCACGCGGCACCGGTGCCCAGGGTGACGAGCGTGTCCATCGTGACGGCACCATGGCGGAGGTTCATGAACGTCGCCCGGTGGTACGGCCAGCCCGACCACAGGATCACCGGCGTCGACAACGCCGCCGCAAACCACTGCCACCCGTCGAACATCAACGCGGGCACCATCGACACGAGCACGACCGGCAGTCCCAGCGCGATCGCGACGATCAACCGCCGCCGGATGTCGAGGGGATCCTCGTCGTGGTGCATGTGGTCGTGCACCATGTCGTGACCGGCGACGGTGGGATCCGGAAGCGTCGCCGAGTAGCCGATACCGGTGACGGCCGTGGCGAGTGACTCGGGCGCGACGGCCTCCGGGTGGAACTGCACGGTCGCGATCTCGGTGGCGAAGTTGACGGTGCATGCGTCGACGCCGGGCACCTGGGCCAGTTCCTTCTCCACGCGCGCCGCGCACGACGCGCACGACATCCCGCCGATCGCGATGTCGATCCGTTCGGCGGGGGCATCCGGGGTCGTCGTCGGTGAGGCCATGGTGGAATCCTTCGTCGCTTGGGTGATAGTATACCCCCCTACCCTATTTTGAGCAAGTTCGAGCGGGACCGAGTGAGGCGGAGCGATGCGCGGATACACGTTGCACAAGGACGACTACGGACGGCGGCTCGCCCGGATCGAGGGGCAGGTGCGCGGGCTCGCACGGATGATCGACGAGGACCAGTACTGCATCGACGTGCTCACCCAGATCGCCTCGGTCACCAAGGCCCTCCAGAACGTGGGCCTCGGCCTGCTCGACGAACACCTCCGCCACTGTGTGATGGAGGCCCAGGCGGCCGGCGAGGGCGACGCCAAGATCACCGAGGCGCTCGGCGCGGTCGAGCGGCTACTGCGGGTCTGACCCCGACGGAGACTCGGGCGGGCCGAGCCAGATCTCCCCGGCCGGGGGGACCGGCGGTACGGGAGGCCGCGGTGCGTACGAGGCTGGCGGAACATACGGCGTCGGTACGGGTGGCGAGGGCGACGGGTGCGCCCGGCATCGGCGGGGGCGACCACGCGGCCGGGGTGGCGGTCGCCACACCGAGGTCGGCGAGCCCCGCATCCTGCGCGGTCGTGATCTGACGGATCACGAGGATCGCCGCGACCGCCGCGATCGCCGTCGCCGCCGAACCGACGATCAGCAGCGTGTTCTGAATGTCGAACGCCCCGACGTCGTACGCCTTGCCGGGCTCGAAGGTCGGGGCGAGCAGGCCGAACGCACGCCCGACGATGAAGAAGAGCCACCACACCACCACCAGCGCCGAACCTCTCGGCCGCTCGCCGCTGCGCAACCGCGGCCCGGAGCCCTTGTCGATGTCGAACATCTGCATGCCCGGGATGATGAAGTTGGCGAACGGGATGAACCACCCTCCGATCGCGAACCCGGGACCGAACTTCGGCCGGACCCGGCCGAAGAACGGCAGGTTCTTCGCCGCTCGCCACATCCAGATGATGAACAACACCGTGATGGCCAGCGAGACGAGCAGGCCGATCCCGGCCACACCGCTCACCGCGTCGGCGGCGTCGCGTATCTCCCGGGTGGCGACGACGGCGCCGAACGTGGCGCGATCGTGCACCACCGACCGGGCGTGCAGGGCGACCGGGATCATGGCCAACGCGAGCAGACCCGAAATCGGGAGCAGGACGTACATCGCGGTCGCCAACCCGCGCAGGCTGCGGAAGTACGGGGTCGGCGCCACCATCGGGTACGCGGGCGGAGAGCCGGCGGGTGTCATCGGCGGTGGCGGACCGGGCGGTGGGTACTGCCCGGGCGGGACCGGCGGACCGGGCGGCGGCATGACCATCACGGCAGCCTACGGGTCGACGAACGTGGCTCCGACCCATGTCCGGGACCGCGTCGAGCAATGTCTTCGACGCCGAGGGCGTCACGATGACAAACTCCGACCATGCCGCCTGAGAAGTTCCAGTGGAAGCACCTGTACGACGAGGTCGTCACCTCCGGGCTCTGCACCGGATGCGCGGGCTGCGTGATCGCCTGTCCGCACGACGTGCTCGGCTACCAGGACACCGAAGGGGTCTACAAGCCGTTCCAACTCGAGGAGTACGGCGGCCCCGCCGACTGTTCCCACGGCGACAAGGGCTGCACGTCCTGCACCCGCGCCTGTCCCCGCTTTCGGGCCTGGGAGCCCGAGATCGACGAGTTCATGTTCGGCCGGACCCGCACCCCCGAAGAGGTGTCCGGCATCTACAAGGACATCCTGCTCACGCGGGCGGCGGACCCCGTCATCCACGAGGTCGGCCAGGACGGCGGCCTCGTCTCGGCGATCCTGCTGTACTGCCTCGAGAAGGACATCATCGACGCGGCGCTCGTCAGCTACCTCGAAGGCGACGGCACCACCTGGAAGGCGATCCCGGGCGTGGCCAAGACCCGCGAGGAGATCATCGCGTCGGCCGGATCGCGCTACACGTACTCCGCGAACACCATGGCGTACGCCGAGGCGGTCGAGGGCGGCGCCGAACGGATCGCCCTCGTGGGCATGAGCTGTCAGAGCTCGGTGCCGCAGGTGATGAAGCAACGCAAGGCGGGGAAGGTCGGCCGGCGGCTCTCGCTCAACATCGGATTGTTGTGCTCGAAGACCTTCGACGACGCCATCTTCGAAGAACTGTTCGAAGCGAAGTACGGCCTCAAGAAGGCCGACATGAAGAAGATGAACATCAAGGGCGTCTTCCAGATCTGGATGAACAACGGCGACTACCACGAGATCCCGTTGAAGGAGTGCCACGCCTGGACGCGCGAGGGCTGCAAGGCCTGCCCCGATTTCGCGGCCGAGCACGCCGACATCTCGACCGGAGGTATCGGCAAGTTCAACGACTGGACCCTCACCATCGTGCGCACCGACATCGGCCGCGAGATCCTCGACGGGATGATCGCGGACGGTTGGATCGAGACCCGCCCGGGCGACGACGACCCGGGAGCCATTGCCCTGATGCACAAACTGGCGGCGAAGTCCCGCAAGCGGTGGCCGGAGTTCGCGGTCGAAGCGCCCCGCCTGCTCCCCAGCGCCACTTGATGACGGGATGATCCCGAACCCGGCGCGCCTGCGCGGTTTCGCCCAACGCTCGTGGGAGGTGTTGGGCGCGTCGGCGCTCGTCGGGGTCGTCACCGGGCTGCTCGTGGCCGGGGCGGAAGAGCTGACCGTCAACCTCCTCGACTGGGTCCAGGACCTCCCGATCGGGCTCGTCGTCGTCGCGCCGGCGGTCGGGCTCGGGTTGGCGGCGCTGGTCCTGCGCTACCTCGCGTTCCGGACGCCGCCCGGGATCGCCGACACCTGGCTGCGCACGTTCCACGATCCGAACGAGGACATGCCGGTGCGCGCCGCCCCTGGCGGTGTCCTGGCCTCGATGCTCACGATCGGCTTCGGTGGCGCGCTCGGACTCGAGGGGCTCTCGATCTTCACCGGCGGTTCGGTGGGCACCCTGATCCAACGCCGGCTGCGCTGGCTGTTCGGGTCGATCGACGCCAAGGTGCTCATGACCGCCGGCGCCGCGGCCGGGGTGGCCGCGATCTTCAAGGCCCCCGCGACCGGGGCCCTGTTCGCCATCGAGGTGCCCTACGCGGACGATTTCGTGCCCCGGAAGTTGCTGCCGTGCCTCGTCGCGTCGGCCACGGGTTACCTCGGCTACACCGCGATCAACGGGACGACTCCGCTGTTCGAAGCGCACGGGCACGTCGGCTTCGAAGCCAGCACGCTCATCGGTGCCCTCGGCCTGGGGGTCGTCGCCGGGCTCGGCGCGCGGCTGTTCTCCCGGCTGATCGGCTGGGCGAAGTCGCTGAACCGACGGTTCTCGCTCCCGGTGCGCATCGCCGGCGCGTCCGCGACCGCAGCCGGGTTGCTGGTGATCGCCCGCGTCGCCACCGGACGCAACCTGACGCTCGGTCCGGGATACGAGGCGATCGCATGGTCACTCAAGCCCGATCGGGCCGTGCCGATCCTGCTCCTCGTCCTCGTGTTGCGCTGTCTCGCGACCGCAGCATCGACCGCGGGTGGCGGCGCGGGTGGATTGTTCATCCCCTTGGTGGTCGCGGGCGCGCTCCTCGGCCGGGCCACCGGCAACTTGTTCGGCCGCGCCGAGGACACCATGTTCCTCATCGTCGGGATCGCCGCATTCCTGGGCGCCGGCTATCGCGTGCCACTGACCGCAGTGATGTTCGTCGCGGAGACGTCGGGGCGCGCCACGTTCGTCGTGCCCGCGCTGCTCGCCGCGGTCGTGGCTGATCTCATGATGAGCGGACACTGCGTCACCGCGTATCAACGCTCCCGATCCGGGCCCGCCGGCACCTGACCGGAGGGGGGACACCGGGACCGGGTCGTCTAGGCTGGGCTGCGGAGCGCCGGGAAGTCTGGTCGGCATCAACCCGTTCCCCACCCGGAGTCTCCATATGGCCCGCACGATCCAGCCGTTTCGGCGCGTGGGCGAGTTCCTGCGCACCGAGAGTGCCGGTGGGGTCGCGCTCGTGCTCGCCACGGCTGCCGCGTTGCTCTGGGCCAACCTCGCCCCCGCCTCGTACACCTCGACGTGGTCCCACGAATGGTCACTCCCCGGGCCCGAGCACGCCCTCAGCCTGGCTGAATGGGTGAACGAAGGCCTGATGGCGATCTTCTTCTTCGTCGTCGGACTCGAGATCAAGCGCGAGATCGTCGACGGCGAACTCCGCGATCCCCGCGCGGCGTCGGTGCCGGTCGCGGCGGCGATCGGCGGCATGGTCCTGCCGGCGCTGATCTTCGCCGCGGTCACGCTCGGCACGGACTTCTCCAAGGGCTGGGGCATCCCGATGGCGACCGACATCGCGTTCGCGGTCGGCGTCCTGCGCATCTTCGGTGCGCGGGCACCGAGCGGTGTCGGCCTCACCCTGCTCACGCTCGCGATCGTCGACGATCTCGGCGCGATTCTGGTGATCGCGATCTTCTACTCCCACGGGTTCGCGATCGAGTCGTTCGTCGGCGCGGTCGCACTGATCGGCGTCTTCGTCGTCATGCGCCGGTTCGCCGACCATCCCGCCTGGTACCTCGTGCCCGCCGTCCTCCTCTGGCTCCTGGTCCTGCGGTCCGGCGTCCACGCCACCATCGCCGGCGTCCTGCTCGGATTCCTCACCCCCGTCCGGACCCGCTCGGGCCGCGAGGTACTCGCCGACCTCGAGCACGGACTCCACCCGTGGAGCAGCTTCGTCGTCCTCCCCCTCTTCGCCCTCGCCAACGCGGGGATCGTGATCTCGAGCGACGGCATCGCCGACACCGTGCGCAGCCCGCTCGCGATCGGGATCGTGCTCGGCCTCCTCGTCGGCAAGGTCGTGGGTATCGGCAGTGGCGTATACCTCGCGACTCGCTTCGGCGGTCGCCTGCCCGACGGTGTCGGACCGCGCGAGGTCTTCACGATCGGACTCCTCGGCGGCATCGGCTTCACCGTGTCGTTGTTCGTCGCCGCGCTCGCCTTCAGCGGCACGGCCCTCGACATCGCCAAACTCGCCATCCTCGCGACGTCGGTCGTCGCCGCGATCGCCGCCGCGGTCATGTTGCGGACAATCCCTTCGAAATCGGACGCCACCACGTAACGTCTTCGGTCATCAGCCGCTCCAAGCAGGTCGTATGACTGATTCCGACACGCTCCTCCCCCGACTCGCCGCGGCCGCGACGAGATCCACCACCATCACCTTCGTCACCGGCGCGATGGACGGGCCCGGCTATTCCGCCGAGCCGGTGCCGTGGTCGGTGCTCCACGACGACGCCCGCGCGATGGCCGTCGCGCTCACCGACCGCGGCGCGGGACCCGGCACGACCGTCGGGATCCTTGGTCCGACGTCCCGGGCGCTGGTCACCGCGATCCAGGCCACCTGGCTCGCGGGCGCGACCGTGGCCATGCTCCCGATCCCGATGCGGCTCGGCTCGATCGACGAGTTCGTGGACGCGACGCGGCGGCGGATCGAGAACGCCGAGATCGGCATCGTGTTGGTGGATCCCCAACTCGCCGAGTTCGTCCCGGCCGACATCGCGGCCACCGACTTCTCCGAGCTCGCCGGTCGATCCTCGGCCGACTACGTGGCCCCGCAGGTCGATCCGGATTCGCTCGCGATCCTGCAGTTCACGAGCGGGAGCACGTCGGACCCCAAGGGGGTCATGCTCCCGCACCGCTGCGTCACCGCGAACATCGACGCGATCGTCGCCGGTGCCGGGCTGGACCTCGACCGCGACCGGGTGGCGTCGTGGCTGCCGCTGTACCACGACATGGGCCTGATCGGACTCCTCGGGGTCCCGATGACGACGGGGACCGACCTGGTCCTCGCCGGTCCGCAGGACTTCCTGGCCGCGCCGCTGCGCTGGATGCAGTGGATGTCGGAGTTCCGGTGTTCCCTGACCGGCGGGCCGAACTTCGCCTACGCGCTCGCGGCGCGAGCGATGCGTCGGGCGCAGGACCTCGACCTCTCGCCGTGGCGGCTCGCGCTCAACGGCGCCGAGCCCATTGACCCGGATTCGGTGGAGGCCTTCGTCGCGGCGGGTGCCCCGTTCGGGCTCGACGCGTCGGTCCCGTTCTGCGTGTACGGCATGGCCGAGGCGACGCTCGCGATCAGCTTCCCCACCCCGGGCGACGGACTCACGGTCGACACCGTCGACCGCGAGGCGCTCGAGACCGAGAAGGTGGCGAGGCCGACTTCGGTGGACGCGCCGAACGCGCGCCGGCTCCCCAAGCTCGGGCGCGTCCTCCACGGTCTGGAGCTGCGGATCGTCGACCCGGACACCGGCGCGGCGCGCGCCGACCGGGAAGTCGGTGAGATCGAACTGCGCGGCAACTCGATCACCCCGGGGTACTTCAAGAACCCCGCCGCGACCGCGGCGACGATCACCGACGGGTGGCTGCGCACCGGTGACCTCGGGTACCTCGTCGACGACGAGGTCGTGATCTGCGGTCGGCGCAAGGACGTCATCATCGTCGGTGGCCGCAACGTGTTCCCCGAGGACGTCGAACGGGCGGCCGCGCGCGCGACCGGCGTGCGCGCCGGCAACGTGATCGCGTTCGGCACCACCGGCCGGCGCGGCCGGGAGTCGATCGTCGTCGTCGCCGAAACGCGCGCCGACGAACACGAACCGCTCCGCGCGGATGTCGTCGAACACGTCACCCATGCGATCGGCATCCCACCCGGCGATGTGGTCCTCGTCGCGCCGGGCACGCTGCCCAAGACGTCGTCCGGCAAGTTGCAGCGATCCCTCTGCCGGTCCCGGTACGCCGAAGGCGTGTTCGCGGACGCGTAGCTGCGGCTTCGGTCTCGGTGCGCCCTGGTCAGATCATCGGCCAGGGGACGGAGTGATATCCCTCGTCGGGCGCGGGAAGTCGCGGGTCGGTGAGGAGTCCGTCGATCCGGCGGCGCATCGCGTCCACCTCCACCGGGTGGAGGAGGCCGCCGAACTCGTCGCCGAGCGCACCGTCCAACGCCCCACACAACCGCTCGACCGCACCGAGGAGCGGGCGCGGCACCGACTCGCCGGCGAAGTCCCAGATGACCGTCCGCAGCTTCGGGCCGACGTGAAACGTGAGGCCGTGGTCGATGCCGTAGATGCGGGACGTCTCCCGCTCGCGCAGACAGTGCCCGCCCTTGCGGTCGGCGTTGTTCGCGATCACGTCGAACACCGCGAACCGCAGGAAGTCCTCGACGTGATCTTCCAGCAACGTGAAGTAGTGCTCGTCGGGATCGTGGTCCACGAACCGCTGGAGCGAACCGACCCCGAAGGGCCCGTCGCGCAACACGGTGACAGGCACGATCCCCCACCCCAACGCCTCACTGAGTTGGTAGGCCGCGACCTCCCGTCGACACAGGGTGCCGTCGGGGAAGTCCCACAACGGCCGCTCGCCCTGCTCGGGTTTGTAGACCGCGAGGGTCTGCACGCCATCGTGTTCGACGGTCACCAGCAACGCCGCGTTGGAGGACCACGCCACCCTGCCCACGACGTCGATGTCACCGCGAGCGAGCAGCTCGCGGTACGCCTCGGGGGTCAGTTCCACCGTGGGCAGATGTGACCCGACGGGTCCATCGGGAACTCGCAGAGCTGACACGTCGGCCGGCCGCCGGCCACGGCGTCGGTGCCCCGCGCGGCCATCGCCCGCACCTGCGCCCGACTCGCGAAGATCCGGGCGACGTACCCGTCGGGCTCGTCCTCGCTCGGTTCCTCGTCGTCCTCGGGTTCGGCGTGTTCGCGGAGCTCGATGAGCACCAGACCGCGGTCGGGCTCGTAGCCGAGCCCGATCATGCGCGCCCGGAACAGCGGCACCGCCGGCTCGGAGACGCCCGCCGCGCTCGGATGCATCACGATGCTCTCGCCCGGCGGCTCGGGGTGATCGAGGGCGATCCGATCGAGGAACGTCACCGCTTCCTGCGCGAGGAGTGCGACCTGCTCCTTCTCGACCAGCACCGTCAGCCGGCTGCCCTGCTTGTCGGCCTGGATGTAGAAGACCCGTTGGCCGGGTTCGCCGATCGCGCCCGCGCCGAGCGAGTCGACGTCGTCGAACTCGATGATGTTCACGAGTCGACCGACCCGGTCGCCGCGACGGGCTCGGCCGCGGTCTCTCCGTCGGATTCGGCCGGCGCGGGGATGAACTCGGACAACGATCCGGTGTCGTTGCACTTCATCAGCATGGCGCCGTGCTCACCGAGCACGAACACCGTGACCGAGGCGGGCGACACGTGGATGCGTTGGAACAGGTCGAGATGTACGCCGGTGAAGTGTGCGATCGCGGCCTTGATCGGATCGGCATGCGAGACGACGACGACGATCGAACCCGGGTGTTCGGCCACCACCGCTTCGAGGGCGGTGACCATGCGCGACTGCATCTCGGCGATCGACTCGCCGTTGGGAAACCGCGCCCGGGACGGCGCGCGCTGCACCGTCTTCCAGAGGTCGGTCTTGGCCAGCTCCGCGATCTCACCGCCGGTCCAGTCGCCGTACTCGGCTTCGATCACACCGGCGTGGGTCCGGACCGGGACATCATGGTGCGCCGCGATGTGGGCGGCCGTCTGCTGCGTCCGCTCGATCGGGCTCGCGTAGATCGCCGCGATCGGCAGCTCGGCCAAGCGGGCCGCGGTGGTGCGCGCCTGCTCGTTGCCGAGTTCGGACAGGTCGATGCCCGGCGCGCGACCCGAGAGTTTGGGACCTGTCTCGGCCGTGACCGCGTGGCGAACCAGGATGAGCGTCGTCGGTGAGGTCACGGGCCCGATCGTACCGGTGCGGTTCGGGGAGCGTTCACCGGTACATTGCGACGATGACCGACCAACCCATCGGCCTCCACCGTGGTGGACCGCCCGAGACCGTGCTCCCGCCCGAACCGAGTGACGTCCTCGCCGCGCTGGCGGCGGCAGCCGCCGACCCCGACGTCGCGGCACGGCGCGCCCAGCTGCGCGCCATCGCCGCGTCCCGACCCCGCTGCTGCACCGCGTGGGCCGCGCTCGGCGACAACGCCCGGGACGACATCGAGGCGTACGCCTACTACCGCGTCGGCTATCACCGCGGGTTGGATCAGCTGCGCCAGTCCGGCTGGCGGGGTTCCGGCTACGTCCGGGGATCCCACCCCGAGAACCGGGGGTTCCTGACCGCCCTCGACGGGCTGCGCCGCGTCGCCGAGACGATCGGCGAGACCGACGAGGCGCAGCGGTGTGCCGAGTTTCTCGTTCAGCTCGACCCTTCCGGGTTTTCGGCCACTCAGGGCTAATATCCACCGATCCCACGCAGGCGAGAGGAACGCATGAAGCGCGCGCTCATCACGGGCATCACGGGGCAGGACGGGCGGTATCTGAGCCAGCTCCTGACGTCGAAGGGGTACCAGGTGTTCGGCCTGATCGCCGGGCAGGCGAACCCCAAGGCCCAGTTGGTCATGGAAGAGAACCCGGGCCTCGACCTGGTCGGCGGTGACCTGCGCGACCTCCCGTCGCTGATCGCGGCGGTGGAGCAGGTCCAGCCGGACGAGGTCTACAACCTCGGCGCGATCAGCTTCGTGCAGCTCTCGTTCAAGCAAGCGGAACTCACCGCGGAGATCACCGGCCTCGGCGTGCTGCGCATGCTCGAGGCGGTCCGCATCGTCGGCGGCAGCGAGAACAACCCGATCCGCTTCTACCAGGCGAGCTCGTCGGAGATGTTCGGGAAGGTGCGCGAGACCCCGCAGAAGGAGAGCACGCCGTTCCACCCGCGTTCTCCCTACGGTGTCGCCAAGGTGTTCGGTCACGACATGACCGTCAACTACCGCGAGTCCTACGACCTGCACGCGAGCAGCGGCATCCTGTTCAACCACGAGAGCGAACGGCGCGGGCTCGAGTTCGTCACCCGCAAGATCACCAACTCACTCGCCCGCATCAAGCTCGGCATCCAGGACACCATCAGCCTGGGCAACCTCGATTCGGCCCGTGACTGGGGCTACGCCGGTGACTACGTCGAGGCAATGTGGCTGATGCTCCAGCAGCCCGAGCCGGACGATTACGTGATCGCGACGGGCGAGACCCACACGATCCGCGAGTTCCTCGACGTCGCGTTCCGCATCGCGGGCTACGACAGCTGGGAGCCCTACGTCAGCCACGACACCCGCTTCGACCGTCCCGCCGAGGTCGACCTGCTCCTCGGCGACGCGACCAAGGCGCGCGAGAAGTTGGGCTGGTCCCCGAAGGTGAACTTCGAGGAACTCGTCGCCCGCATGTACGAGGCCGACCTCAAGCACGAACAAGCGGTCCTCGACTCCGGCCGCCGCTGACCGCCGACCAATGTGCGCAGCGACACCCAGGCGGTGGCTGCGCGCACATCGGTCGCGCAGTTCGCGCTGCGCCGAGCGGTGATCAGCGCAGGGTCATGAGCCGGTCGAGGCTCTGCTCGGCCTCGGCGACGATGCTGCGCACGATGTCGCCGGCCGGGATGAGTTCGTGGATGGCGCCGACGCCCTGGCCGGCCGGGTAGCACTCCCGGTCGGGGTCCACGCCTGGTGTGTTCTCGTCGGCCCCGAGGTGCATCCAACCGCCGGACATCGACTTCATCATCATCTCGGGGAACGGGACCAGCTCGTCCGGGTGGGCGTCGAAGTAGCGCGTGGTGTCGTTGGCTACGGCGCGGAGGGTCTTCCCGGTGAACGCGCGCGAGATGCTCGTGCCGTCCTCGGCGGTGCGCAGCAGCGCGTCCTTGTACCCGGGGGCCGAGCGCGCCTCGGGCGTGGCGATGAAGCGGGTACCGACCCACACGCCGTCGGCCCCGAGCGCGAGCGCAGCCGCCAGACCGCGACCGTCGAAGATCCCGCCCGCGGCGACGACCGGCACGCGGTCACCGACCGCGTCGACCACCTGGGGCACGAGCGGCATCGTCGCGACCTGGCCGGTGTGACCGCCGGCCTCGGTGCCCTGCGCCACGACGATGTCGCACCCGGCTTCGACCGCGGCGACGGCGTGACGGACCTTGCCGCACATCGAGAGCACCAGCACGTTGTGGTCATGGCAGAGCGTGATGACGTCGCGCGGGACGCCGAGCCCGGCGGCGAAGACCGACGCACCCTCGCGAATCAGCGCTTCGACGTCGGTCATCAGCCGGTCGGGCATCGCGGTGAGTAGGTCGACACCGAGCGGTTTGGAAGTCATCGACTTGGCCGTGCGGATCTGGTCGACCATCTCCTCACTGGACATGGTCGACGCGCCGAAGCAGCCGAACCCTCCGGCCTCGGACACCGCGGCGACGAGTGCCGCGTATGACACGCCGCCCATGCCGGCGAGCATCACCGGGTGCTCGATCCCCAACACATCGGTCAGTCGCGTCTGCATCGTCAACCCTCTCCAGGACTCGGGAGCCGTGAGGCTAACGTCGCCACGTGAGTGAGGCGCCAATCCGATCCGGGTCACCCGTACGCGCCGAGCGGGGCCCGAACGGCCCGGCCCGTAGGGCCAAGAGTGGGAGTGCAGGTGGGCAGTAGTCCGCTCGTCGGGGTGATCATGGGGAGCGACAGCGACCTGCCGGTGATGCAGGCCGCGATCGACGTCCTCACCGAGTTCGGCGTGGCCCACGAGGTGCGGATCGTGTCGGCCCATCGCACGCCCGACGTCATGGTCGAATACGCACGGGGCGCCGCCGACCGCGGCCTCGGGGTCATCATCGCCGGGGCGGGTGGTGCCGCCCACCTGCCGGGCATGACGGCGTCGATGACCACGCTGCCGGTGATCGGGGTTCCGGTCCCGCTCGCGCACCTCGACGGCCTGGACTCGATGCTGTCGATCGTGCAGATGCCCAAGGGCATCCCGGTCGCCACCGTCGCCGTCGGCAACGCGGCGAACGCCGGCCTGCTCGCCGTGCGCATCCTCGCGGTGACCGACCCGGACCTCCGGTCGCGCATGGAGGCCTATCAGGCCGACCTCGACCGCATCGTCCGCGAGAAGGACGCGAAGCTCCAGCCGTAGCCGCATGTCACATCAGGTGGCTTCGGCCTTGACCTGAAGTCGGCTTCAACCCGTAGGTTCGGCGCATGGAGTACCGCGCGTACAACGAGCTGACGGGCATCCCCCACGTCGTCGTCGACGGCGCGGCGCAGGCCGGCAGTGGCCTCGTGTTGTCCCACTGGCCCGGCGCGCCGACCCCCGACGTGCTGCGCGCCGACCTCTCGGCCGAGATCGCCTTCAATTACCTGGACCATCCGGAGTTGCACGTCGACCTGCCGTACGTGACGAACAATCACTTCGACCAGGACGGCCTGATCTCGATCTTCGCGCTCACCGACCCCGACGCGGCGCGGACTCGGCGGGACCGCATGATCGACGTGGCGCGCGCCGGCGACTTCAGTCGCTTCCACCATCGGGACGCGGCACGCGCCGCGATCACGCTGGCCGAACTGGGCAACCGGGCGGCGGGCGATCCCTACGACGACGTGCTGCCCCAGCTCGTCGACATCGTGGACCACGTCGATCGCTACGAGGCGCTCTGGACCGACGAGGACGCCCACATCGCGGCGACGGAACAGGCGATCGCCTCCGGCGAGATCGGCATCGGGTCGCGACCGGACCTCGACCTCGCGATCGTGAGTGTGCCGCCCGAGTGGGCCGAGCGGACGGTGCATCAGTTCACGACGACGCGGACGGGCGCGGCCCACCCGATGGCGGTCAACAACGCGACGGAGCACCTGGCGGTGGTCACGATCGGGCCGCACGCGCCCAGGTTCGAATACCGGTACGAGACGTGGGTGCATCTCACGAGTCGGCGCCCGCGTCCACGCGTCGACCTCGCCGACCTCGCGTCCCGACTCACCCGCGAGGACCGCGGTCCGGGCCACTGGACGTTCGACGGCGTGACCAGCCTGAGCCCGGCCCTGCATCTCGTGCGTTCCGCCGAGACCACCATCACCGCCGGGCGCTTCCTCGAACTCGTCATCGACTCGCTCACGAATGCCGTCGTGACCTGGAGGCCGTAC
>CAZJBJ010000028.1:0-31762 GCA_964544295.1 uncultured Bifidobacteriaceae bacterium | reverse complement strand
CCGTCAAGGCCCGGGGCTTCGGTGAGCGTCGCAAGGAGATGCTCCAGGCCATGGCGGTCCTCACCGGCGGCCAGGTCGTCTCGGAAGAGGTCGGCCTCAAGCTCGAGGGCATCGGCCTCGAACTGCTCGGCAAGGCCCGCAAGGTCGTCGTCACCAAGGACGAGACGACCATCGTCGAAGGGTCGGGCTCGCGCTCGGACGTCGCCGGTCGGATCAACCAGATCCGCGCCGCGATCGACAACACCGACTCGGACTACGACCGGGAGAAGCTCCAGGAGCGGCTCGCGAAGCTGTCCGGTGGCGTGGCGATCATCAAGGTCGGTGCCGCGACCGAGGTGGAGCTCAAGGAGAAGAAGCACCGCATCGAGGATGCCGTGCAGACCACGAAGGCCGCCGTCGAAGAAGGCGTCGTCCCCGGTGGCGGCGTTGCCCTCCTCCGGGCCCAGGCCAAGGTGCTCGACCTCGCCAAGACGCTCGAGGGCGACGAGGCCACCGGCGCCAAGCTGGTTGCTCGTGCACTCGAGGAGCCGCTGAAGCAGATCGCGATCAACGCCGGTCTCGAAGGTGGCGTCATCGTGGAGAAGGTGCGGAGCCTCAAGGGTTCCAACGGCCTCAACGCCCGCTCCGGCGAGTACGAGGACCTCGTGAAGGCCGGCGTCATCGACGCCGCCAAGGTGACCCGCTCGGCGCTGCAGAACGCGGCATCGATCGCGGCCCTGTTCCTCACGACCGAGGCCGTCGTCGCCGACAAGCCCGAACCGCCGTCCGCCGCGCCGGCGATGCCGGGTGGCGACATGGGTGGCATGGGCGGCATGGACTTCTAGTCCATTCGCATCACAGCACTCTGGGAACGGGCGTCCTTCGGGGCGCCCGTTCTCTTTGTGTCGTGGCGCCGGTATCCTTTGGCGATTCAGTCGCGGCGCGATCGTGCCGATCACGCGGGCTCCGGCAGGACTCGGACGAGGAGGTCCCGGCATGCGCCGTTCGTGGATGGTTTCGATCGCGGTGGTCTTTGCCCTCGCCGCGTGCGGCAACGGCACCAAGGTGGCGACCTCGAAGGTGTCGACCCTCGAGGTTGTCGCGGCAGCTCCAGCCGCCGCGGTGGCGCAGAAGACCGCCCGGCTCGAGGGTGAGATGAAGATGTCGACACCCGATGGCGACGTCACCATCTCGATGTCGGGCGCCGCCGACTTCGTCACGAACCGGGTGGCCCTGTCGATGGACATGTCGGACGTTCCCGGACTCGGCGGGAACGGCACCTTCGAAATGCGCCTGGTCGACGGCACGATGTACATGAACATGGGCGGCCTGGCCGGTGCCCTGCCCGGCGGGAAGCAGTGGATCGCGACGGACCTCAGGGACTTCGGCGGTTCCGAGTCGCAGCTCACCGGGCAGAACCCCGCCGACATGCTGGCCAACCTCCGGGGCGCCGGCGATGTGCAAGACCTGGGAACGGCGACGGTCAACGGCGTGGAGACGCACCACTACCGGGCCGAAGTCGACCTGGCGAAGGCGATGGACAAGGTCGCGCCGAAGTACCGGGACCAGGCGAAGCGCTCGATCAAGTTGTTGGGCACGACCTTCCCGATGGACGTGTGGATCGACAACGACGGGCTGCCGCGCCGGATGGGGCTCGAGCTCCACGTCCGGAAGATCGACATGCGCGAGCGCGTCGATTTCACGGACTACGGCGAGCCGGTCGACGTGCAGGCCCCGCCGGCCGACCAGACGATGAGCCTCGACGCGTTGAACGCGCTCAACGCCGACTGAGCGGGGCTTCACCGATAGCCTGATCGTATGGCGTTGGAACCGGTGATCCCGTCGATTGGGTGGGGAGTGCTCCACCTCTACTTCCGGGTGGACCGGGCCCGGATCGACGAACCCGGCGGGATCAAGCGGGTGGTCGACGCGATCGCGGCCCTCGAGGCCGACGATCACCAGGCGATCACCTTCTCGGTGTTGGGCCACAAGGCCGATCTCGGTGTCATGGCCGTCGGGCCCGACCTTGCCCGCTTGCAGCGGTTCCAGCACGAGCTGCGCGATGCTCCGCTGATCCCGGTGTACTCGTACGTCTCGCTCACCGAGCAGTCCGAGTACGCGCAGACCGAGGCCGACGAACGGGCCCGGCTGGTCGCCGACGAGGGCCTCACCGACGAGACCGAGCTCGAAGCGCGGCTGACCGTGTGGCGCGACCGCATCGAGCACTACCGCGAGCAGCGGGTGCACCCGCGGCTGCCGGCGCGGGCGGCGATGTGCTTCTACCCGATGTCGAAGCGGCGCTCCGGCGACGACAACTGGTACGCCCTCGACTTCGATGCCCGCAAGCAGTTGATGGCCGGGCACGCTCGCGTCGGCCGCACCTACGCCGGCCGGGTCGTGCAACTGATCACCGGCTCCACGGGGATCGACGACTGGGAGTGGGGGGTCACCCTGTTCGCCGACGACCCGGTGGCACTCAAGGAGATCGTGTACGAGATGCGTTTCGACGAGGTGTCGGCCCGGTACGGCGAGTTCGGCCCGTTCCTGCTCGGCCTCGTCGGTCCTCCGTCCGAAGTTCTCGAATCCGTGGGGGTCCGATGACCAACCTTCGTTTGCACGTGTCGTTTCCCGAGGAACTGGTCGACCGACCGATGCTCTACGAGATGATGAAGGCCCTCGACGTGATCCCGAACCTGCTGCGGGCCGCGGTGGAGGCCCACTCGGGCTGGGTCATCCTCGAACTGTCGGGTGAGGACGACGCCGTCGCCGGCGCGATCGGCTACCTCGAAGGCGTCGGCTGCACCGTGAATCGCATGGAGGGCGACGTCCTCGAAGGCTGATCGCGTCGGTCGGTGGAGGACACCCCTACGACCTTTGAACGTAGTTGTACCGCCGGGTGTACAACTTCGTGCAAAGGTCGGGACTGATCGCAGCGCGCGCGGGGCCTGATCAGTCGTTCGTGGGTTGCCAGAGGGGGAAGGTCAGGTACTCGACCTGATCGACCGTGGTGATCCGACCGGCCTCGCGCAGCGCGGGCAGGTGGAGCCGCGCCGCGGGGAAGCCGATCATGCGCTTGTAGTCGGCGACGCTGACGAGGAGCGGGCCGTCGGCGTCGCCGTCGCGCAGCAGGGCGTCGACTTCGAGGGTCGGTCGCCCCGGATCCGAGGGGTCGGTGCAGTGGCAGTGGTACACGATGCGTTCGAAGACGGAGAGCGCAACGATCCGCATGGCACCATCTTGACCGTGGACGATCCCGACCTGGTGGCACAGCTCACGGCGACGGGCGCCGAGATCGTCGAACGAGTCGCAGCCGCGTTGCCGATGTGGGTCACCCGATCCGTGGACGGCATTGTCGAGGCCTGGGCTCGCCTCAGCCCGCCCCAGGAGGTCGAACTCGCGGCCACGCTGCCCGGGATGCGTACCGGCGTGCGGGATCGGGTCGTGTCCGAGCTCGAGGGTCTGTTCCAATGCGACCCGTCCGCGCAGACCTCGACCCCGCTGGAGATCCTGCGCAGCGCCGGGCGCGAGCCCACCGAATTGCTGCAGTCGTTCGGCATCCCCGGGGTCGTCCGAGACCCGTTCGACGAGCGGCACTTTCCGGACGACATCTATGACCTGGCCCCGAAAGGACCGGGCGATATCGGGGATCCGGACCTCGGTTCGGTGTTCCTGGCGTGGGGCCTGACCAAGGCCAAGGTGCTGCGCGGGCGCGTCGATCCGTCGGAATAGGTCATTCGCCCCTCAAGCCGACCGGTGGTTCCGCCGAGATTGAGGCCGTGGAACCCCTGCCGTCAGTGTCCCCGGATGAGACCGTCGCGCGTTCCGTCGGCGACGGCGGATCGCGAGATCCGCTCGACCAACTGACGGAGTTCGACGTCCGCGCGCTGACCGAGCCGGTCGGTGTGTTCCGCGGGACCGAAGCTGACGGACTGCTGCGCGTCAATCAGCACTTCCTCGACATCACCGGTCTCCAAGCGAGCGCGGCACGCGGATGGGACTGGCTCATCGCGGTGCACTCGGAGGATCGGGAGCGGTTGCGCCGCGCGATCGCCGCCGCGTGCCAGACCGGTGCGAAGTCGGCGTTCCCCATCCGGATGCAGGTCGCGGTCGGCGTGGTCGAGACGTTGAGGATCACGATGGGCGCGACGCCCGGCCCTGACGGCGCGTTCGTCTTCGTCGGCTCGGTCGAGTCCGAGACGAATCCCGCACTGCCCGCGACCGAGCCCGCGGTGGCGGCCGTCGACGTGGACGCGTCCGACCCGTTCGAGGTGCTGGTCGCCTCGATGCCGGTCGCGCTGGCCTACGCGGCGCCCGACGGCAAGATCGAGTACGCGAACGACTCGTGGCGACGGCTCACCGGTGTCGATGTCGACGGTGCGATCACCGACGCGCTCGACGTCGATCTCCAAGCGCTGACCGGCGAGGGCAGTGCCGGAGTCGTGATCACCCGCGACGACCGTTCCCTGCAGGTTTCCGTCGCGACGATCGCAGCCCGGCTGGGTGGCGGTCGAGTCATCACGGTGAGCGAACTCGTCGACGTGGCGCCCACGCCCAGCGAGGTGGAGATCGGACCACCGGCTCCGGTTGCGGCGGCTCCGGAACCGGAAATCGAGGCACCCGGGCGCGACGGCGAGGCCGCGTTGCAGGCGATCGTGCGTGCCGCGCCGGCCGCCATCTTCGGCGTCGACCTGGAGAGCCGCATCGAGCTCTGGAACCCCGGCGCCGAGGCACTGTTCGGCTGGTCGGCCGAGGAGGTCATCGGCGAGGTCGCACCGTTCCTCAGCGAGGAGCAGCAGCACTCGATCGCGGACGCCGCCGCGACCCTGACCGCCGGTCACGACATCGAGACCCAGGCGACGTTCCAGCGCCGCGACGGTTCGCGCGTCGTGGTCGCTCTCTCCGCGGCCCCGATCATGACGGCCGAGGGGACCGTGGCATCGGTCGTGACCGTGGCGGTCGACGTGACCGAGCAGGTCGACGCTGCGGCCGAACTCGAGCGGCGATCGCAGATCGAACAGTTCAACGCCACGTTGTCCCGCTCTCTGTTGGATGCATCGCCGTCGTCGTTGGCGGCGCGGGTCGTGGACGTACTCGGAGAACTGGCGCGCAACTACGACGCGATCTCCGCCGGCGTATTCGTGCGCGGGACCGACGCCCCCGACTTCGTCTGGCCGCCGGGCGGCGACGGTCCGCAGCTCCTCGTCGACGCCCTGCCCGAGGCGAACGCCTTCCTGCTGCCCGCGGAGTCATCGTCGGGTACGGCGGTCGGCGGGTGGGTCGTCGCCGGTGCCCGCGGGCCGATCGGGGTCGTGGCGTTGGAGCTCCGCGACCCGGAGGGGTTCGTCATCGACGAACTGACGCATCTGGGTCCGGTCGGCACGACCATGGTCGCCGCGATCGAACGCGTGCACGCCGAGGAGGAACTGCGCGCCAACGAGCTCCGGTTCCGGCGACTTGCGGAACATGCGAACGACTGGGTGGTCGTCGTCGGCGCGGAGCTCGAGCGCCGGTACCTGAGCCCGGCCGCGGCTCGCTTCCTCGGGCTGGCCGAGGACGCCGAGTTCGATCCCGAGCAGCCCCTCGTGCACGAGGACGATCGCGACGCGACGTTCGCCCGCATGACCGAGATCGCATGCGAACCCCTGGGTTCGCAGACCGAGCCGTTCGTGGCGCGATTCCGCCGCGCCGACGGCGAGTACCGCTGGGTCGAACTCCAGGTGATCAACCTGCTCGGTGACCCGATCATCGACGGGCTCGTGATCAACGGCCACGACGTCACCGACAGCTACCTGGCCGAGCAACGGCTGCGCGAATCCGAGGGCCGCTTCCGGTCGCTCGTGCAGAACCTGGCCGAAGGCGTCATCGTCCTGGCGCCCGACGGGACCGTCAAGTACGCGAGCCAGTCGGCCGCCCGCATGATGGGATTCGACGAGGGTCACGGCCGAGGTCTGATGGGCCTCGAGTTCGTGATCGAGGAGGACCGCGACCGCATCGCCGAGGTCGTGGCGGCCGCGTTCTCCGAGCCCGGGATCCACGGACCGGTCAAACTGCGGGTCGAGGCGGCGGACGGGGAGATCCGGGTGGTCGAGGCCATGGGCCACAACCGCCTGGACGATCCCAACATCGAAGGCGTCGTGGTCACCTCCCGGGACATCACCGAGAGCGTGGCGGCCGAAGCCGCGGCACGCCGCAGCGACGCCCGTCTCGGCGCGCTGGTCGCCAATCTCTCGGATGTCGTGACGATTGTCGGTGCCGACGAGCAGATCGTCTACACGAGTCCGGCCGCATCGGAACTCTTCGGGTATGAGGACGGAGACCTGAGCTGGACCGACCCGACGTCGAGCATCCATCCCGACGATCGCGCGCAGACGGTCGAGGCCATGGGCGCGCGCATTGCGGCGGGGAGCCAGGACCCGGTGCGGTTCCGGTTGTTGGGGAAGGACGGGGTCTGGCACGACGTCGAGTCGATCGCTCGGGACCTGACCTCCGACCCCGACATCGGCGGGATCGTCGTGACCACCCGTGACGTCTCGGCGCGGGTACGAGCCGAGACGTTGGTCGCCGATCAGGCCGCCATCCTCACGCTCATCGCGCGTGGTGCGCCATTGGCCTCCACCTTGGCGACGCTGTGCGACGTCCTCGAACGCCACGTGGCCGACGCCACGTGTGGCGTGCTGCTCGTCGACCACGAACGCCAGGTGCTCGGTCTCGGCGCCGGACCGCGCGTGCCCATGGAACTCGCTCAGGCGTGTCAGAACATCCAGATCGGCGGTACCGAGGACGCGTTCGGGTCCACGGCCGCGCTCGGGTCCACCGCAGTGGTGCTCGACATGGACACTGACCCCCGAGCGCAGTCGCTGCGCGACATCGCGTCGCGCGTCGGCGTCGCCGGTCTGTGGTCGACCCCGATCTTCGATTCCAACGAGCAAGGAATCATCGGTGCGCTCGCCATGTTCTTCGGTCAACCGCACGAGCCATCCGCGCATCAGCGCGAGATCGTGCAGATGTTCACCCAGATCGCGGCCATCGCCATCGAACGGCAAGTCGCCGAAGACCTCCTGGCCCACCGGGCCAACCACGATTCGCTGACGAGTCTGCCGAACCGAGCGCTCTTCCTCGAGTTCCTGTCGATGTCGCTGGCTCGGTCCCAGCGAGACGGCGGGACGCTGGCGGTGCTGTTCCTCGACCTCGACCGGTTCAAGCACATCAACGACGGACTCGGCCACGATGCCGGCGACGAACTGCTGGCACAGCTCGCCCGTCGGCTGCGGGAGACGATGCGCCCGAGCGACGTCGTGGCTCGCTTCGGGGGCGACGAGTTCACCGTGCTGTGCGACGGCCTGGATCCGGCTCGCGCCGAGGCGCAGGCTCGCGAGGTCGCGCGTCGGCTGCTCGACGCCATCGAGCAGCCGATCTCGATCGAGGGGGAGGATCGGAAGCTGTCCGCGAGCTTGGGGATCGCGATGGCCGGTCCCGGGAGCACGGCCGAAGGGCTCCTGCGCGACGCCGACGCCGCGATGTACAGCGCCAAGGAGAACGGCAAGGCGCGGTGCGAGATGTTCGACGACGCCATGCGTTCCACCTTGGACGCGCGCCTCGATCTCGAGACGCAGTTGGAACGGGCGCTGGAACGCGACGAGTTCCGCCTGTTCCTCCAGCCGATCGTGGACCTGCGCTCCGGACGATGCGTCGGCGCGGAGGCGTTGTTGCGTTGGCAGAATCCGGATCGCGGTCTGGTGACGCCGGACGCGTTCATCGGTCTGGCCGAGGAGACGGGATTGATCATTCCCATCGGCGAGTGGGCGCTGGCCGAGGCCTGCCGCACCGTTGCCCGATGGGAGGAGGTCGGCCTGTTGAGCCCCGAGTTCACCATGGCCGTGAACCTCTCGGCCCGTCAGGTCGCGCAGTCGGATCTCGCCGAGAAGGTGCGTGCGGTGATCGAGCGGGCGGGACCGATGGCGTCGCGTATCTGTCTCGAGATCACCGAGAGTGTGCTGATGGAGGAGTCGTCCGTTGAAGCCATGCAAGCGTTGCGGGACCTCGGTGTGCGCCTGTCGATCGACGACTTCGGGACCGGGTACTCGTCGCTCGGCTACCTGAAGCGATTCCCGGTCGACTCGGTGAAGGTGGACCGGTCCTTCGTCGACGGGCTCGGTACCGACTCGGAAGACTCCGCCATCGTCACGGCAGTGGTCAGCCTCGGGCACGCGCTCGGGTTGTCGGTGGTGGCCGAGGGCGTCGAGACCAGCGGTCAGCTCCAGGAGCTGCTGACCCTCGGATGCGACCGCGCACAGGGGTACTGGTTCTCCGGACCTCGTGACCCCAACGAGTTCGCGGGTCTGCTCCACGCACAACCCTGGATCGACGAGCGCAGCGCGTGGGGAAGCTGACCGAATACTGACGACCCAGTTGCGCGCCTGACCCCACATCCGGGCAGAATGCCGTCACCTACACACGGGAGGGTGACGGTGAAGATCGATTCTGGCGATACCGCGTGGGTGATCGTCTCCGCGGCGCTGGTGATGTTCATGACGCCGGGGCTGGCGTTGTTCTACGGCGGCATGGTCCGGGCCAAGAACGTGCTCGGCATGCTGATGCAGAACTTCTTCGCCCTGGGTCTCGTGAGCGTCCTGTGGGCGCTGGTCGGGTACTCACTCGCGTTCGGGGGTACCGGGGGATTCATCGGGAACTTCGACTTCTTCGGGCTGCACCACGCGGCGACCGAGGTCGCGCCCGGCCTCGAACTGACCATCCCACCGCTGACGTTCATGTCGTACCAGATGATGTTCGCGGTCATCACGCCGGCCCTGATCACCGGCGCGATCGCGGACCGCATGCGGTTCTCGGCGTGGGTGTGGTTCATGGGTCTGTGGGCGATCCTCGTCTACTCGCCGGTCGCCCACTGGGTCTTCGCCCCGAGCGGCTGGTTGTTCAAGCGCGGTGCGCTGGACTTCGCAGGGGGAACGGTCGTGCACATCAATGCCGGGATCGCCGCGCTCGCCGCGATCCTCGTGCTGGGTAAGCGGCGTGGTTGGCCGAAGCACCCGATGCCGCCGCACTCGCTGCCGCTCACGCTCATCGGCACCGGCATCCTGTGGTTCGGCTGGTTCGGGTTCAACGCCGGATCGGCCCTGGGTGCCAACGGACTCGCGGCCCAGGCGTTGATCAACACCCACCTCGCGGCGGCCGCCGGCATGCTCGGTTGGCTGGTCCTCGAGAAGATCCGCAGCGGCCACGCCACCACCCTCGGCGCGGCCTCCGGGGCCGTTGCCGGACTGGTGGCCATCACTCCGTGCGCCGGCTTCGTCGGTGGCGTCGAGCCGATGATCATCGGATTCGTGGTCGGCGCGTTGTGTTTCCTCGCGGTGAGCCTGAAGTTCCGGTTCGGCTACGACGACTCGCTCGACGTGATCGGCGTGCACCTCGTCGGCGGCATCCTGGGCTCGGTGTTGCTCGGCCTTTTCGCCGACACCGCCGTCAACGCAGCGGGTCGCGACGGCGTGTTCCACGGTGGCGGGTGGGGTCTCTTCGGTGAACAGCTGCTCGCCGTCGGGGCGACGATGGTCTTCTCGTTCGTGGTCACCGCCGCGATCTGTCTCGTCCTGAAGGCCGTGTTGCCCGGTGGGATCCGGGTGCCGGAAGAGGACGAGGAGACTGGCCTCGACCTGACCCAGCACTCGGAAGTGGCGTACGCGATGGACCGGGTCTAGCTCGCCATCTCGACTTGATCGGAGAACCATGAAGCTCGTGACCGGGATCATCAAGCCCTTCCGCCTGGATGAGGTCAAGGACGCACTGAAGGGCATCGGGGTCCAAGGACTGACGGTGTCGGAGGTCCAGGGGTTCGGCCGTCAGCGCGGTCACACCGAGGTGTACCGCGGCGCCGAATACGAGATCGACTTCGTCCCCAAGGTGCGGATCGAGGTGCTCGTCGACGACGCGGACGCCGACGCAATCGCGCAGAAGATCGTGGAGACGGCGCGGACGGGCAAGATCGGCGACGGCAAGGTCTGGATCACCCCCGTCGACGCCGTGATCCGCGTGCGCACCGGTGAGGCCGGGCCCGACGCCTTGTGACCACCGCGCGGGGCGCGGCCGGGATCCGCGCCCGGCGTGACGCGCTCCTCGCCGACGCCAGTCGGCGCGGCCGCGGGTTCGGTGCGGAGTTCGCGGCGATCCTCGACTCGACCGTGGCCGATGTGCTCGCGGCCGTCGGGGACCGCGACGTCGCCGTCGTCGCGCTCGGCTCGTACGCCCGCCGCGAGTTGTGCCCGGGCTCGGACGTCGACATCCTGCTCCTCCACGTCGGCCGCTCGGACATCTCGGAGGTGGCCGACGCGCTGTGGTACCCGCTCTGGGACGCGGGTCTGATCCTGGGGCACGCCACCCGCACCCGGCGAGAGTCCCTCAAGTTGGCGGCCGAGGATCTCGAAACGCTCACCGCCCTGCTGGACGGTCGGGTGGTCGCGGGCGCGGCGGGGGCGGAGGCCGATGCGCTGATCGACGAAGCACGTACGTTGGCGCGGCGAACACCAGATCTGATCGACGCGCTGCGACAGGCGAGCGCGGTGCGTCGCCTGCGGCCGGGACCCGTCGCCGAGATGTCCGAGCCGAATCTCAAGGAAGGGGCCGGCGGACTCCGCGACGCCCAGTCGTTGGCGTGGGCCGGTTGGGGCCTCGACGGTCCCGGTGGGCTGGCCGGCTTGACCGAGGCCGGGGCGCTGCTCCCGGGCGACGCCGAGTTCCTCGATGATGCAACCGGGCGGCTCCTCGACCTGCGCGTCGCGCTGCACCGGGTGACCGGCGGACGTTCCGACGTGCTGGCGCTCCAGGATCACGACGCGGTCGCGGACCTCCTCGGCTTCGCCGATGCCGATGCGATGGTGCGGTCCCTGGCCGCGGCGGCCCGGCGGGTGGCGTGGCTCTCCCAGGATGCGTTGGATCGGTTGGCCGATGCCGCGCCGCGCCGGACGCGGTTCGGTCGTCGGCGACCTCCGGCGGGCGGCGGGTCGAGGCCGTCGGATTCGCCGGGTGCCTCCGATCCCTTCGCCGTCGTCGACGGTCGCCTCACCCTGCGCGACCACACGCCGCGGGACGCGTCGACCCTCCTCCGCCTGGCGCGGGTCGCGGCCGAGCAGGGTCGGCCCATCGACCGGACTGCGCTCGTCGCCTTCCGGGACGTCGCCGAACCGGTGTGGTCGCCGGAGGAGCGGGCGGACTTCCTCGCCATCCTGGGCTCCGGACGGACCGCGGTCGACGGGTTCGAGGCCCTCGATCACGAGGATCTGGTCGCTCGGATCCTGCCCGAATGGACCGACGTGCGGTTTCGACCGCAACGCAACCCGTATCACCGGTTCACCGTCGACCGTCATCTGATCGAGACGGTTGCCGAGGCGGCCACGCTGCTCGCCGAGGCCACCGGGGTGGAGCGAGAGGCGGTCGACGCACTCGAGCATCCCGACCTCCTGCTGCTCGGCGCGTTGCTGCACGACATCGCCAAGGGCCAGCCCGGTGACCACGCCGTGGTCGGCGCGCACACGGCGCGTGCGATCGCCCGTCGACTCGGCTACGCCCCTGCGCTCGCCGACACCTTGGCGTGGTTGGTGCAGGACCACCTGTTCGTTGCCGACACCGCGACTCGTCGGGATCTCGCCGACCCGGTGACGATCTCCCGGTGTGTCGGCCGGGTGGGGACGCCCGAACGACTGCGGCTCCTCACCCTCCTCACGATCGCCGATTCCCGGGCGACCGGCCCCGCCGCATGGGGTCCGTCGAAGGCGGCCCTGGTGCGCGAACTGTACGAGCGGACCCTCGCGGCCCTGACCGGATCGGCGCCCGACGCGGCCGTGTCGGCCCCGGAGCCGGGCCTCCCGCTCGACGACCTCGCGGGGTCCGAGGTGGTGGTCGTGTGGGAGGAACTCGAGCACGGACAACTCCGCTGTTCGGTCGGCGCGCCGGACCGCCCCGGGTTGCTGGCGGGGGTGGCGGGCGCGTTGAGCATCGAAGGGTTCGACATCATCTCGGCGGAAGGCCACTCCCTCGACGGGGGACGCGCCGGTGAGGTCTTCGTGGGGTGGGACAAGTTCGACCGACTCGCCGATGTGGCCGGTCGGGCGCACGCCGAGCAGACGATCACGCGCGTGCTGGCGGGCGAGGTGGGGGTGGCGACGGCGCTCGCCGAGCGGCGCGACGTGTACCAGTCGGCCGCCCAGGAGCTCATCGGGGATCCGACCGTCCGGATCCGCATCGCGCAGGACGAGTCCGACGACGCGACGGTGGTCGAGGTCTTCGCGCCGGACCAGGTCGGGTTGCTGGCCACGATCGCCGCGGTCTTCGCCGGTCTCGGTCTCGACGTTCGCGTCGCCCGGGTGGCGACGACCGGGGAACACGCGGTCGACGTCTTCTACGTCCAGGAGGCCGGTGGGAAGGTCACTGATGTCGGACGGGTGGCGGCGCTGCGCGCGTCGCTCGTCGCCGCCCTCCGTCGCGATTAGGTTCGGCGTCGATGGATGATGCGATCGCGGCGTCGGACGTACTGCGGTGGGCCGAGACACTCTCGGCCATCGCCCGCACCGGGCTGGGGTTCACCCAGAGCCTCTACGAACAGGAACGGTTCGAGGAGGTCCTGAAGGTCGCGTCCGACATCCGGGCCGCCGCGATCGAGGAAGCCGAGTCCGAGGCGCTCTACGAGGAGTGGTTGAGCACCGTCGGCCAGGGCGTTGCGGGCTACGTCACCCCGAAGGTCGCAGTCGCCGCAATCGTCGCCAACGAGGCGGGCGAGATCCTCCTCACGCAGCGCGCCGACAGCGGCATCTGGTTGTACCCCGTCGGGTGGGCCGACGTGGGGTACTCGCCGTCGGAGATCGCGATCAAGGAGGTGTACGAGGAGACGGGGATCGAGGTCGAAGTCGAATCGCTGATCACCGTGCTCGACGGATTGCGGCTCGGCTTCGCCCGCATTCCGATGTACTCGCTGGTGTTCCACTGCCGGATGATCGGTGGCGAGCTGCGGGGCCATCCGCTCGAGACCCGGGCGGTCGGGTTCTTCCCCCGGGATGCGTTGCCTCAGCCGCTGGCCGGTGTCCACCGCTGGGGAGAACTCGCGTTCCGGGCGATCGACGGCGAGCGGTTCCCGGCCGACTTCGATCGGCCCCGCACGCCACCCTGGCGCGGCGACTGACCGAGGGTGCGGTCGGCTCAGGACCCGAGCCCGAGTTGGCCGGCGAGGAGGTCGACGATCGACACCGCACCGTTGGTGCGTTCCCACTCGTCGCCGATGGCGTCGTGGTCGACGAGTCCGCACGCGTCGGGCGCGCGGGTCAGGACCGCCCGTACCCGCTCACCGAGTGTCGCCGGTTCCAACTCGTCGCCGTAGGCCGGGAAACACTCCAAGCCGTCCCAGATTTCGCTCAGCGCGCGCGTCTCGGACCCGAGCGGGATGGCCGCCGGATCAGTGCCCTGTTCGAGCGATCCGACCACGATCTCCCACAGGTCGTACGGCGACAGACCCGCCGGCGGCTCGTACCCGCGGACGGGATGCAGTCGCCACTCCAGGACCGGCTCGCCGGTGAACCAGGTCTGGGAGCCGTTGACGTAGCTGTCCACCGGGACTCCGAGATCGGCGTCCATCGCCAGGACCAGCTCGGGTGAGATCCGCCACAACGCCGCCGCAGTGTGCATGGGGACCGACGCTACTGGTCGTCGGGACCGGATCCACCGCTCGCCGGTACCATCCGCACGGTGACGGCGTATTCGCGGTTGAGCTCGCTCGACGCATCCTTTCTCCACCTGGAGTCGCTCGAGACCCCGATGCACGTCGGCACCCTCGCCACCTTCGAGGGCACACCGTTCTTCGACGACTCCGGCCGATTCCGACTGGCGGACCTCCGCCGCCTCGTCGACTCGCGACTCCACCGCATCCCGAAGTTCCGGCAGCGACTGATGTCCGTGCCGCTGGAGCAAGGTCGGCCCATCTGGGTGGACGACGACCGCTTCGACATCACGTATCACGTGCGGCTCACCGCGCTGGCCCGCCCGGGCTCCCGGACCCAGCTGCTCGAGCTGACCGCGCGCATCCAGGCGCAGCTGCTCGACCGGTCCCGCCCCCTGTGGGAGTTGTGGTTCGTCGAGGGACTGGACGACGGGTCGGTCGGGCTCATCCACAAGACGCATCACGCGCTCACCGACGGCGTCTCCGGCGTCGACGTGGCCACGGTGCTGCTCGACATCACCGCCGACTCAGCGGTCGAACCCGGTCCACCCTGGGTCGCCGAGCCGGCGCCGTCGAGTTCGCGGCTGCTGGCCGACACGTTGGTGGAACGGACGACCGAACCGTCGGAGATCGCCCGCTCGCTGCGTGGGATTGCCAGGACCCCACGCCGGGCCGTGGAACAGACCGGCCGCGTGGGCCAGGCGGTCCGCAGCTTGTTCGACCGATCTCCGATCGCACCCCGAACGTCGCTCAACGTCGACGTCGGGCGGCGTCGCCGATTCGTCGGCGTCCCGATCCCGCTCGGGGAGGTCCGGACGATCCGGGAGCGAAACGGTGGCACGGTGAACGACGTCGTACTGGCGATCGTGAGTGGCGCGTTGCGCCGACGGTTCATCGACCGGGGGGAGGAGCTCCCCGAGCACGTACGCGTACTCTGTCCCGTGTCGGTGCGCGAGCGCGGCGGCGACATCGAGCTCGGGAACCAGATCTCGGCCCTGTTCGTGGATCTGCCGGTCGCCGAACCCGATCCCGCGGCCCGGTTGTGCGAGATCAGCGCGTGCACGCGCGAGTTGAAGGAGCGCGAGCAGGCCGTCGCCGCATCGTTCCTCCTCGACCTGTCGCAGTTCGCGGCCCCCGCGCTCCTCGGCGTGGCCGCGCGCGCCGTGCACCGCCAACCGTTCGTGAACCTGGTGGTCACCAACGTCCCCGGTCCGCCGGTACCGCTGTACTGCATGGGGGCGCGCATGCACGCGGCGTACCCGTTGGTGCCGCTCACCCACAATCTGAGCCTCGGCATCGCGATCCTGTCCTACTGCGACACGCTCCACTTCGGGCTCTACGCCGACGCCGATGCCAATCCCGATCTCGACGAGCTCGGCGACGACCTGCACGCCGCGGCCGCCGAGCTCCACCCGATGCACGCCGACGACCTGGCCCAAGGAGCAGTGTGATGACCGAACTGTGGGAACTCGACGGCTGGCAACTCGCCGACGGGGTACGCCGTGGTGAGATCTCGTCGGCCGACGCACTCGACGAGTCGTTGGCCCGGATCGCAGCCCGCAACGACGAACTCAACTGCGTCTGCTTCCTGGACGAGGAGGGGGCGCGTGCACGCGCGGCCGAGATCGATGCCGCGGTCGCACGAGGTGAGGATCCCGGACTCTTCGCCGGTGTCCCGGTCGGGGTGAAGGAGTTGGCCCAGGCCCAGGGGTTCCCCGACACGCACGCGTCGGTCGTCTACCGCGACGATGTGGCACCGGAGGACTGTCCGGAAGTGGCCGGGCTCCGGGCCGCGGGCGCAGTGATCACGGGACTGACGACTGCGCCGGAGTTCGGCATCCCGAGCTACACGGCGAGTCCGCTCCACGGGATCACGCGCAACCCGTGGAACCCCGAACGCACACCGGGTGGATCGTCCGGCGGCTCCGCCGCAGCCGTCTCGGCCGGGCTCTTCGCGGTGTGTACGGGCAGCGACGGCGGCGGATCGATCCGGATCCCGTCCGCCTACACGGGGCTGCCGGGCATGAAGCCCACGTTCGGTCGCATCGCCCACGGCGGGATGCACGACCCGTTCGACACCGGGCTCACCTCCGTCAGCGGTCCGATGGTGCGGTCCGTCCGGGACGCGGCGCGCTACCTCGACGCCACGAGCGGACCGCACGTCGCCGACCCCACGTCGCTGCCGAAGCCGGCACCGTACGAGCCGCTCGTGGCCGACGTCGATCGGGCTCGGGACCTGCTGCGAGGTCGACGGGTGGCGTGGAGCTCCACGCTGGGGTATGCCGAGACCGACACCGCGGTCGAGGCGTCCACGCACGATCTCGCGATGGCGTTGGTCGAAGCCGCCGAACTGGAACTGATCGACGTGCCGATGCAATTCCCCCGGCCGGGGCGGGCGTGGGGTCTCCTCGGTGCCGGCAACATGGCCGCCTGGAAACTCGATCGGTGCCGCGAGCAGCTCGACGACCTGGACTTCCTGGCCCGGACCTCGGTCGAGGGGTTGCCCAACCTGCGGGCGCGACACCTCGGCGCCGCGGTGCGCCGTCGGCAGGAGATCCTCTGCGCGTCCGCCGAGGTGTTCGAGCAGGTGGACCTGCTGCTCGTCCCCACCACGCCCACCACCGCATACCAGGCCGAGGGCACGCTCACGGGCGACCTGAACGGGCGCGAGGTCGATCTGCTCTACCTGTCGGCACCGTTCACCGCGCCCTTCAACATGACCGGCCAACCGGGGATGTCCATCCCCGCGACGCCCGTGGGTGGCATGCCGTGCGGGTTGCAGATCGTCGCCCGTCGCCACGAGGACGAACTGTGTCTGGCCGCGGGTGCGGTCCTCGAGGCGGTCCGTCCGTGGCCCAAGTTCGCCCCGGGTACGCTCCCGACGTGACCGACGCCCCCAGTCGGCCGGGCGACCCGCGGGCGTCCAGGCCACCCAAGCAGGAGCAGGAACACGCCTCGGAGGAGATCACCGAGGTCGCGCCCGGTGTGCTGCGCATGCAGCTGCCCATCTGGATGCCCGGGCTCGGGCACGTGAACATGTACGGACTCATGGACGACCGCGGGCTCGCCGTGGTCGATCCGGGGCTGCCGGGCCCCGCGAGTTGGAAGGCGCTGAAGTCGCGCCTCGCCAGTGCCGGGTACAAGGTCACCGACATCCATACGGTGGTCGTGACCCACTCCCACCCGGATCACTTCGGCGCGGCCGGACGGATCAAACAGGCTGCGGGCGCGCAGTTGATCGCCCACAAGGCGTTCACCACGTGGTCGCTCCAACGCCGGGGCGTGACCCTCAGCGAGGCCGACGCGGAACGGATGGAGCAGGAGGCGATCGACGAGGCGGTCCACTATCACGGGCCGTCGCTCGACGAGCTCCCGCCGATGGCCGACGACGATCACGCCGCGCTCGACGACATCACCACCGAGACCCAGCGCATGTCGGTGCCGTGGGGTGGCACGACGCCGTGGGGCGGGAGTACGCACCCGAACCCACCGCTCTCGCGGCGCATGATGATCCGAGCGATGCGCCTGCTGTTCGCGCCGCCGGACCCGACCCGGCGCGTGCGCCACGGCTCTCCGATTCGGCTGGCGGGTCGGGACTGGCTCGCGGTGCACACGCCGGGCCACACCCTCGATCACCTGTGTCTGTTCGATCCGAACGACGGCGTGTTGCTCTCGGGCGACCATGTGTTGCCGACGATCACGCCGCACGTTGCGGGCTCCGGTCAGGGCGATGCGCTCAACTCGTACCTGGCGACGCTCGACCTGGTCGGCTCGCTCGAGAACGTCCGGCTCGGGCTGCCCGCGCACGGGCACCCGTTCGTCGACGTGCCCGGCCGCGTCGAGGCGATCAAGGACCATCACTTCGAACGGATGGAGAAGCTGCGGGCCGCCTCGCTCGCGCTCGGTCCCGCGACGGTGGTCGGACTCTCACACGAACTCTTCCCCGAACGTCACTGGGGAGTCATGGCCGAGAGTGAGACGTTCGCGCACCTCGAGCATCTCCGGCAGTCGGGCCAGGCCGAGCGGTGGGACGAGGACGGCGCGTTCGTGTACCGGGTCGCCGCCGCGAGCTGAACCGGACGGCGCGGGCTACGGTCGTGCGATGGTCGACGATCTCACCAACGAAGCCACGGCGCTCCTCCAGGACCTGATTCGCAACGAGTGCGTCAACGACGGTGCGATCGAATCGGGCCACGAGATCCGCAGCTCCGATCTGCTGACCGGCTACCTCGAGGGCTGCGGTGCCGAGATCGAGCACTACGAGCCCCAGCCGGGTCGCCGCAGTGTGCTGGCCCGGATCCAGGGGTCGGACCCGACCGCGCCGACCCTGATGCTGATGGGACACACCGACGTCGTGCCCGTGAACCCGGACGGGTGGAGCCGCGATCCCTTCGGCGCCGAGTTCGACGACGGGATGATCTGGGGCCGCGGCGCAGTCGACATGCTGAACCTCACCTCCACGATGGCGGTGGCGTTCAAGCACCTGGCCCGCTCGGGGTTCGCACCGCGAGGAACCCTGATGTTCCTCGGCGTCGCCGACGAGGAGGCGCTCGGCACGTGGGGTGCCAAGTACCTGCTCGACCATGAACTCGATGCCATGCGGTCCGATTACGTGATCACCGAGACCGGCGGGTTCCAGGTGCCGACGCCCGGAGGGACGCGGCTGCCGGTGATGGTCGAGGAGAAGGGCACGTTCTGGTCCAAGATCACGGTCCACGGGACGCCGAGCCACGCGTCGCAGGCCTACAAGACCGACAACGCACTCGTCACCGCCGCCGAGATCGTCCGACGCATCGCCGAGTTCCGGCCCGAGGTGCAGATCGGCGACACGTGGCGGCGCTACGTCGAGGGCCTGGGCTTTCCGGCGGGGCTCACCGACCCGGAGCAGATCGACGCGGTGATCGCGGAACTCCCCGTCCCGGTCGGCCGGCTCGCCCACTCGTGCACGCACACGACGATGGCGCCGACGGTGGTCCACGGGGGCACCAAGACGAACATCATTCCCGATCTGGTCGAACTCCAGGTCGACGTGCGCACGATGCCGGGCCAGTCCGGCGCGGCGGCCGAAGCCCTGCTCATGGAGGCGATCGGCGACCTCGCCGACCGGGTGGAGATCTCCTCGAACGACGATCCCGCGACCTCGTCGCCGATCGACACGCCACTCTGGGACGCCCTCGGTCGGGTCACCGGTCGGCTGTGCGAGGGATCGGCGCTGGTGCCGACGATCATGACCGGCGGCACCGACAACCGGTTCTTCCGGCGGGCCGGTTCGGTCGGATACGGCTTCGGTCTGTTCAGCCGGCGGATCGGCTTCGAGGACTACGCCCGCATGTTCCACGGCCACGACGAGCGGGTCGATCAGGAGAGCCTGGACCTCTCGACCCAGCTCTGGCTCGCACTGGCCCACGACCTGCTGGACTGAATCAGCTGCCCTGGTCGCGGAGGTACTCCTCGAAGGCCTCGGCGATCGATTCGCCGTCGGGGAGTTCGTCGGGGTCCACCGCGTCGTCGATCTGCTGGGCTTCGAGGTTGTCGACGTACTCCCGGAGGTCGTCGTCGGCGGCGAGGGCAGCATCGACCCGGGTCCGCCACGCGTCCGACGCGACCTGGAGTTCGCGCAGGTCCAGTTCGAGTCCCACGGTCCGGGCGAACCCTTCGAGGAGCGCGGCGATCGCCGGCGGATTCGGCGGTGCGGCCACGTAGTGCGGGACCGGCACCCACAACGACGCGGAGACGAACCCGGCCTGGCGACAGGTGTCGTGCAACACGCCGACGATGCCGGTCGGTCCCTCGTAGCGAGAGCGGGTGAGCCCGATGCGATCCATGATCTCGGGGTCGGTGGCGCTCCCGGTGATCCGCGGTGCGTGGGTGTGCGGGCTGTCGGCGAGCAACGATCCGAACGTGACGACGGTATCGGCACCGACGGTGCGGCCGACCTCCATGATGGCCGAGCAGAAGCCTCGCCAGTCGTAGTTCGGCTCCGGACCCGACACCACCACCAGATCGGGCTGCCCGTCCGGGGTGGCCGCGGCCCTGACCGAGTACCGCGGCCACGACAGGTCGCGGGTCACGCCGTCGATGAGGGTGACGACCGGCCGCTGAGCCTGGAAGTCGATGTGGACCTGGGAGTCGATGGTCGCGAACTCGATCGCGCCGTACCGGGCGGCGACCCAGTCGACGGCATCGCTCGCGGCGTCCGCGGCGTCGTTCCAACCGGTGAAGGCGGCCAGGACCACGGGATCGTGCAGGACCGGTTCGTGGTCCCACTGCAACGAGCTCATCCCGCGATGGTAGGGGGTGGACCTCTCAGCCGTTCACGCGGAGGTTCTTGGGGCTGGCGGGGTATCCGCCGGCCGCGACGACCGCCTCGGACCACGGGCCCAGGATCTCGAACAGTTCCGCGGCGCGATCGCCCAGGCGGTCCAGCACCGGCCTCGTGGCCTCGTCGGTCGTTTGTTCGATGTCGTCCCGCAGGCTCACGCCCGCCGGTGTCATCGCACCGTCGGCGACGAGCCCGCGCGCTTCGAGCCGAGCGTACGCGGCGTCGACCTCCGCTTCGTCCCAGCCGCGCGTGTAGACGTAGCTCCGCGGCGGGATCTCCCAGGCGAGTTCGGTGAGCACGGTGATCTCGGTCGAATCGAGGTACGGGATCCACGCCGCGATGTGACCGTCCCCGCGATGTTCACGGACGAGATCGGCCGCGCGCCAGAGCGCGCCCCATGGAGTCGTCGGTCGGTCGAGCGCCGAGAGCCCGGCAAACAGCATCCGGCCGGAGCAGTCCACGCCCTCGGTGCTCGCGACGAGCAGCTGCGTCGCTCGCTCGAGGTCGGCCGCGGTGGCGACCGGTCCGAGGATGCGCTCGAGTTGTGCGGTCGCGCCGCGCTCGCGGGCCCCGAGGATCGCCGCGGGTGAGGTCTTGGTCCAGCCGCGCGTGATGGCCGACTCGACCGCGGCCGGTTTGAACGCGGCGAACGCGGCCGTCACGACCGTCCATGGCGCTTGCCCGAGGCAGGCACCGCGCGAGCAGAAGTAGGACTCGAAGTAGTTGAGATCCGGGTGGAGGGCGCCGTACTCGGCCTGGGCCTCCGGCGCGAAGTACACGCCCGCGGCGATCGGCTCGATGACGGAACGCAGCCTGCGGGCCAGTCGGGTGAACTCACTCATGATCGGACCTCGTTGGCCGGTGGTCGCTCGGACCCGAGCGGGGAATCGCGAGGGTACGGATCAACCCACCGTGAGTGCCAGACCGGCGCCTGCCAGGACCAGGCCGCCGCCGACACTCGCCCCGAGATACGCGAATCGCGCCCCCGGTCGGAGGCGACTCGCTTCGACCGTGAGGGTCGAGAAGGTGGTGAACGCGCCGAGGAAACCCACGCCGGCGACGCGGGCGAGGTCGGTATTCATGTGATGCATCTCGACGCTCCCGGCCACGAGGCCCAGCGCGGCGGCGCCGAGCAGGTTCACGATGAGCGTTCCCCATGGGAATTCCGACCCGAATCGTGCCGCGATCGAACGCTCGAGCACGTAGCGGCTCGGGGCCCCCAACGCGCCTGCGAGCGCGACGGCCAGGGTGATCACTGTTCGTCCTCGATGACGAAGCGCGGCGCGATCCCGGCGCCGCGCGCGCCGAACGTCGCAGCGGCGAGCCCGCCGACGACCGATGCCGCGACGTAGGCCAGCGCGGTCAGATAGTGGTCGACCCGGATCAGTTGCGCGGTCGCGACCGCGAACGTGGAGAAGGTGGTGAACCCGCCGAGGACGCCGGTGCCGAGGAACGGCTGCCACACGTCATCGTCAGGTCGTCGGCGGGTCAGCGTGCCGAGCAGGAGGCCGAGCAGCCAGCTCCCGGCCAGGTTGATGACCAGAATCGTCGTCGGGAAGGTGCCGGGCGTGACCGGCGCGGCGCGTCCGAGTCCGTCGCGGAGCAGCGTCCCGATCGCGCCACCGATGGCCACGAGGCCGACGGTGCGCGGCGAGATCATCCGCGCAGCGCGGCGATCTCGGATCGGTTGGCCTGTTCGAGTGCGTTCTCGATCAGCCCCGAGACCATCGCACCCATGGTCTCGAATCCTTCGCCGAGCGTCTTGCCCATCTGGTAGCGGGCATTGATGCCCTCGACGATGATGGCCAACTTGTACGACGCGAGGATCTGGTACCAGTCGAGTTGGTCGACCGCCCGACCGCTGACCGACGCGTAGCGCGCCACGATCTCGTCGCGGCTGAGGAACCCGTCCTGGTTGTCGATCGCCGCGCCCGTGGCGATGATCTGTGCATCGGCCTGACCCCAGTACAGGAGAAAGAGTCCGAGGTCGGTGAGCGGATCACCGAGGGTCGACATCTCCCAGTCCAACACGGCGACGATCGTCCCCGGGTCGTCGTTCGCCATCATGGTGTTGTCGAGCCGGTAGTCACCGTGCACGATCGTCGGTGGCCCGGATTCGGGCAGCGCGTTCCGGAGGCGACGAGCGAGTTCGTCGACGGCGGGCAGTTCACGCGTCTTGGAGCGCTCCCACTGTTCACCCCAGCGCCGGACCTGCCGTTCGAGGAACCCGTCGGGTCGGCCGAAGTCCTCGAGGCCGACCGCCCGGTAGTCGACCGCGTGGATCGCGGCCAGAACGTCGACGAGCGCCTCGGAGGCGCGTCGGGCGCCGGTCGCGTCGAGCGCTGCCAGGGCGGCACCGTCGCGGTAGATCGTGCCCTCGACCAGCTCCATCACGTAGAACGGCGCGTCGTTGACGGCCAGGTCCTCGCACATCGCGAGGGTGTGAGGGACGGGAACGTCGGTGCCGGCGAGCGCCGACATCACGCGGTACTCGCGCACCATGTCGTGCGCGGTCGGCAACACGTGGCCGAGGGGCGGCCGTCGCAGCACCCACGTGGTCGCACCGTCGGTGACGGAGTACGTGAGATTCGAGCGGCCGCCTGCGATCAGGGTGGCGGACAGGTCCGCGCCGGTCGCGCCGGGGACGTTGGCTGCGAAGAAGGGTTGGAGTCGAGCCAGGTCGACGCCGTCGGGGGTCTGAGTCATCCGCGTGCTCCCATAGAGCCGCGGAGGTTAGTCAGGCGACCTTCGGGGTGCGGGGTGCGACGGGAGTGCCGTTGCCCTTCGGGTACCGCGCGACGCGCCCGACGGGCATGTCGACCCGGAACCCGGCGGCGGCGCGGTCTTCCTCGGACTCGCCGCCCCAGAACCCGTACTCGCGGTGCTCGCGGGCCCAGTCCCGGCACGCCAGCAGCGCGTCGCACTCGGCGCAGACGCCGCGGGCCTTGGTCTCACGGACGGAGCGGGCTTCGGGACGCTCACCGGCCGGAGCGAAGAAGAGTTCGGTGCGCCCTTCGCAGGCCGCGTCGGCGGTCCAGGAGAGGGGGCCGGTGAAGATCAGGGTGGAGAGGCTTTCGGCAGCCATGGATGTCCTCGAGTTCGTGCGGTCCGTCCGGACCGGTGCGGGGGATGAAGCGAGGGAGCCGGCGGGGGGTCCCGGCTCCCTGACTTCAGTACGTGCGTAGGTAACACCCTCTGGTAGTGATCTGTCCAACAGGTAGTTTTGATAGGTAGTATCTGTTGAACAGATTGTTCAGTGCTGGCGCACTGCCCGACGCCGGGCGGTGGGCGATGTGACCAAGCACACGCACCTCGGAGGTACCCGATGGAACTTCGCCACCTCGACACGCTGATCGCGATCGACGAGACCGGCACGTTCACCGCGGCCGCCGACGCGCTGCGCACGGTGCAATCGAACGTCTCCGAACAGGTCCGCCAACTCGAGCGTGAACTCGGTACCACGTTGCTCGCTCGCGGCCGTGGTGGGGCGCGGCCCACCGAGTCGGGCCGGGTGGTGCTCGACCACGCGCGGCGCATCCGACGCGAGATCGAACTCCTCGACGAGGAGTTGGCCGCGTTGCGAGGCCTGCGCGTCGGGAATGCATCCTTCGGGGTCGTCGGGACGGCCAGCCGGTGGTTGGTTCCGCAGCTCGTCGCGCACCTCCGCGACGAAGCGCCCGGCGTTCGCCTGCTCGTCCACGAGGGTGCGTCCGAACGGCTGCTCGGTGAGGTGGTGTCGCAGGACCTCGCGCTGGCCCTGGTCACCGCGCCGGTGCACGATCCGCGCATCGTGTTCGAACCGCTGGCCGACGAGCCGATGGTCGGGCTGGCGCCGGCCGATGCCGAGCTGCCGCCGGGTCCCCTCAAGGTCAAGGATCTGGCGCGTATGCGGCTCGTGCTTCCTCCGGAGGTGAACCCGTTGCGCGCCGAGATCGAGGATGCGGCGGCGGCCCTCGGTGTCCACCTCGAAGTGCCGGTCGAGGTGGAGGGCATCCGGTTGATCGCGGACCTCGTCGCGGCGGGTGCCGGCATCGCGGTCCTGCCGGAAACGGCGGTGCCACCGACCCTCGAGGGCATGCAGACGTTCGAAATCGTCGGGCTGCCGCGCCGTCAGCTCGGGCTCGCGACGCTCAAGGGCACGCCGATGTCGTTGGCCGACCTGGCGGTGCGCGACGCAGTCCTGAGCATCGTCGGATTCACGCGCCGCACCTGACGGAGCGAGCCTGTGCTCGCGCCGGCGCGGGCACGAGTGGGTCAGGGAAGCCGGTACACCGAAATGCGAGTTCCGTAGGGAGCGCTGGGGTTGCGGTTCCGCACCCAGACTCTTTCCGTCTCGGGGCCCAGACGACCGAGCGCGCGCCAATGGACGACGTCGCCGGGGTGGCGGTAGATCGACGCGATCACCCGGCCACCCGGTCGGACGAGACGCGGCACCTCGGCGACGAACCGGGCAGGGTCGGCGACGAGGTACGCGACTTCGTTCAGGACGACGGTGTCGGCGGGCTCGATGGCATCCGTCTCGGCATCGGCACAGGCGAAGGTGCTGTCGGGGTACGACGCGCGCGTTGCCCGGGCGATCGCGTGGGGGGCGACGTCGACGCCGTGGTAGGTGGTGAACCCGTCGGTCGGGAGATGCCGACGGAGGTTCCCGATCCCACAGCCGACATCGAGCACCGAACCGGGCTCCTCGGCCAGGACCAGGCCGGCGATGATCGCGTATCGGGGCACCTCGGCCGGATCGGCCATGTAGTCCCAGACGCCGGACTGCCAATCCGTGTCCCACGTGTCGTTCGGCCACCGGTACACGTCGTCGGCGGTGCGAAGCCCCGTGCCGTAGGCAACGAAGCGCGCCGCGTCGCGAAGGTAGGTCCGGACTCTCATGTCGGAGCAGGCCGGGCCTCGCCGCGTGCTTGTGGTCGGCCGGCGCGGGTGATCAAGTGGGCCACCACGTAGCCGATGCCGAGGATGGCGAATCCGCCGACCGCGTCGAGGAAATAGTGATTCGCCGTCACCACGATGACACTCACCGTCATGGCGGGGTACAGCGCCGCCAGCACCTTCGCCCCCGTGGACTTCACCCGCGGAACGAGCACACACGCGCACCACAAGGCCCAGCAGCAGTGCACACTCGGCATGGCGGCGAACTGGTTCGAGATCTTCTTCATCGCGCCGGAGTTGAAACTCCAGAACGTCGGGTACTGGTCGAGGGTGTCGACGAATCCGTAGTGATGGGGCAGCAGTCGTGGCGGCATGAGCGGCCAGAAGCGGAACCCGATGAGCGCGAGCGCCGTCGCGATCGCGAGCGTGTTGCGCCACCGGGGGTAGTCGTCGGGGAACTTCCGGAACAGGAAGACCGCCGCGCCGATGGTGACCACGAAGTGCAACGAACCGTAGAAGTAGTTGGCCGTCACGATCAGCGGTTCGATGTTGCGGGCCCACCGATGGATCGCGAGTTCGTGGTAGATGCCGAGGTCTCGTTGCAGTCGGATCAGCTGCCGGGCGTGGTTGAACGCGCGCTCGGGGTGGGCCGCGTCGGCGTTTCGGACCGCGCTGTACACGAAGTAGTAGGTGAGCACCGCGATGATCTCGACCCACCAGTAGATGACGTGTCCTCCGGAGAGCACCCGTGCACCCGGCAGCCGACGCAGGCGCGATCGGGGCTGGTCGATGGCGACGTCGCTCATGTGCTCGTCGACGTCGTGCCGGTGGAGGTGGAACCGGTCGGGCTCGTTCCGGGCGCGGCCGACTTGGTCGCGGTCCGGTGGCCGACGGCGAATGCGGGCGCACCGAGCAGGCTGACGATCAGCATCGTGGCGTACCAGGCGAGACCGATCCCGACTGCGTGGCCGGTGGAAACCCCGAGCGGGTGGAGCAGCAACACCAGCATGCCCTCGCGGACGCCGAGTCCGGAGAGCGAGATCGGGACCACCTGGGCCATGGCCACGATGGGGACGAACGCGATGACGGCTGCGGCCGGGACGCCGGCGTCGAAGGTGAGCACCAGGAACCCGACCGTCAGGACGACCGACGCCTGGTACACGAGCGCGGTGCCGATGACGCCGATCACCTGGCGGCGATCGCGCCGGAGGTGGCCGATGCCCACGTGGACCGCACCGAGGAATCGCATCCAGTTCTCGTGGTCCTGGAACCGACCGGCCGCGTTCGGGTGTCCGGCGAGCACCAGGATCACGCTGAGCGCAGCGAGGGTGATGCCCGAGATCAGGAGCGCGACCCACGCCTTGTCCGAGGACAGCAGGCTCGGATCGATCGCGAAACCCAACGCTCTGATGAGCGGGAGCGCGACGAAGCCGGTGAGCCGTTCGAGGGCCACGGCGGCGAAGGCGGTTTCCCGGGAGCCGATGTTCTTGGCGCTGCGGGTCACCCGCAGCACGTCGCCGCCGATGGTCGACGGCAGAACGTTGCCCACGAACTGACCGGCGAAATAGTGGTTGGTGAGGGCCCGGAGCGGTACGTGGACGCCGAACGCTCGGATGACTCGCTGCCACCGCCAGGCCGAGAGCACGATGCCGAGACCCGCCGTGGCGAGCGCGAGCGCGAACCAGGCGATGGTGGAGAAGTGCCGTTGGCGGGGGACGGCGGCGTCGAAGTCGATCTTGGAGATCAGCAGCGCCAGGAGCGCGGCGCTGATGACGATCCGGGCCGTGAGGCCGATCCAGCCCCGCCGGGCCGGGGCGGCGTCGGCTCCGGCGTCGTGGTCCTCCATGACGGCCTAGCCTATGAGGTTCTCCGGCGCCTCCCGTGGCGACCGCGGAGGCCGAGGAGGATGCAAGGTGCAGGTGATCACCGACGATGGCGTCGAACTCGCCGTGATCGATCGCGGCACCGGACCGGCGCTGGTCCTCGTGCACGGATTCGGCGGCGCCAAGGAAGATTTCGCCGACCACGTGGACGCGCTGGCCCGCGATCACCGGGTCGTGGCCGTCGACCTCCGGGGGCACGGCGAGAGTGGCGGCCCCGAGGACGAGGCCGCCTATTCGCTCGACCGCTTCGCGTCCGATCTCGAGTGCGTCGTCGATCAGCTGGAGCTCGCGAACGTCCGGATGCTCGGCCATTCGATGGGCGGGATGATCGTCCGGCGTCTGGTCCTGCGCGATCCCACGCGGTTCGAGGCGCTCGTGCTGATGGACACGTCGCCCGGCCCGGTTCCGACCATGGACGCCGAGATCATCGACCTCGGGGTGCAGATCGCGAAGGAGCAGGGGATGGACGAACTCAAGCGGGTGATGGACGCTTTCTCGCCGTTGGGCACGCCTGCCTACGAACGGTGCCTCCGCGAGCGTCCGGACTACCGGGAGTTCGGCGACCGCAAGTGGGCGAAGCTCCGTCAGGCGATGTACACCAAGATGCTCATCGAGGTGCGGGACCAGCCCGAGCAACTCGATCTGATGGCGGCGATCCCGTGCCCGACGTTGATCCTCGTCGGCGAGCAGGACGCCCCGTTCCTCCCGGGGTCGCACGCGATGGCCGCGACGATTCCGGGATCCGAACTCGTCGTGATCGCTGACGCCGGTCACTCACCGCAGTTCGAGAACGGCGAGCTGTGGTTCGCGGAACTGCACCGGTTCCTGGTGTCGATCGGAGCGGAGTCCACCGCCGCCTGACGTGTCCTACGGGTTGCCGTTGGCGCGGGCGAGGAACCGAGCTTCCTCGACGGCGACGCGGGTGATGCGGCCGGCGGCCACGAGCCCGGCGCGGTACTTCACCGACACCCGGAAGGTGAGCCGACGACCCTCGATCGTTTCCAACACGGCCTCCGCCGTCAGTGACTCGCCCACCGGCACGGGCGCGAGGTGGTCGAGTTGCACCCGGTAGCCGACGGTCGTGTGGCCGTTGGGGACGTGGCCCTCGACCGCCGTGACCGCAGCCTGCTCCGCGAGCCTGACGATCTCGGGCGTGGAGATCACCGGCACGGATCCGGTGCCTTGCGCGAGCGCGGTGTCGGACTCGGTGACGAGATGATCTACGGATCCGGCGAGACCGGCGTCGAGCGGCACGGACGTACCATACGCAACCCTTGGACGACCAGAGGACATCGGAGGTGGACGGGTTGATCGAAACCCGGATCGTGGAAGCCACGCTCGAACAGGCGATGGCCGGTGGCGGCGATTTCGCCGACGTCTTCGTCGAGGATCGGGCATCGACCTCGGCGACCTTCGACGACGGCAAAGTCGAGGAGATGCGCTCCGGTCGAAGCCGGGGTGCCGGCATCCGCGTCGTGAAGGGGGAGACGACGGGGTTCGCCCACACGTCGGATCTTTCCGCAGCCGGCTTGGCCGCGGCGGCGCAGGCCGCGTCGGCGGCGGCGAGCGCGGGCGGCCCGGGGACGCGAGTGGCGGCGCTGAGTTCTCAGTCCGTCACTCCCCAGTCCGTCACGACGCTGCCGGAGACGGTGTCGAAGCAGGCGAAGGTCGAGATGTTGGCGCGGGCCGACGATGCCGCCCGATCCCATTCGGACGCCATCACGCAGGTCACCGCCAGTTACGCCGACGGTCGCCGTCGTTTCCTGGTCGCCAACTCCGACGGCGTGCTCGCGTCCGACGACCAGGTGCGCACGCGCTTCGTCGTGAGTTGCGTCGCATCGGCCGACACCGGGCTGCAGACCGGCAGCGAAGCGCCCGGCCGCACCGTCGGATTCGAGTTCTTCGACGAACATCCACCCGAGGAGATCGCCCGGGTCGCCGCGGCGCGCGCCGTGTCGAAGCTCGACGCACGACCCGCGCCGAGCGGCAAGCTGCCGGTGGTGTTGCGGCGAGGCGCCGGTGGAGTGTTGTTCCACGAGGCGTGCGGTCACGGCCTCGAAGCGGATCTCGTTGCACGCGACGCGTCGGTGTTCGCGGGTCGGGTCGGTGATCGCGTGGCGGGCCGCGGCGTGACGCTGGTCGACGACGGCGGCCTGGCCCACGACTGGGGTGCCTGCGCCATCGACGACGAGGGCGCGCCCGCGCAACGCAACGTCTTGATCGACGACGGCATCCTCACGGACTACATGTGGGACCTCGTGCGCGCCCGGCGCGGCGGACGGGCGAGTTCGGGGAACGGCCGCCGGGAGACCTACCAGCACCTCCCGATGGTGCGGATGACCAACACGTACATCACGCCGGGTACCGAGGATCCCGACGAGATCATCCGCCAGACCCCGTACGGGCTCTACTGCGTGGCGCTCGGTGGCGGGCAGGTCAACACGGCTACCGGCGACTTCGTGTTCGGCATCACCGAGGCGTACATGATCGAGAACGGCGAGATCACCTACCCGGTGCGCGCCGCGCAGCTGATCGGCAACGGACCGGAGGCGTTGCGGGCGGTGGACGTGGTCGGGAACGACTTCGAGACCTGGACCGGGATGTGTGGCAAGGACGGACAGAGCGTGCCGGTGTCCTCGGGACAGCCCACGTTGCGGGTGGCCGAACTCACCGTCGGCGGTACGGCCGCGTGAGCACCGCCGATCTGCAGACGATCGCCGCCGACGTCGTCGCCGGGGTCCGTCCCGGCGAACAGCTCGAGGCCTACGTCGTGCGGTCGCGCGAGACCGAGATCAAGGTCTTCAACGGAACGGTGGAGTCGCTCGCGGTCGCGGAGGTGGCCGGCATCGGTGTGCGCGTGATCGCCGACGGCCGCCAGGCGATCGCCTACGCCGGATCGCTCGACCCCGACGTCATCGCTGCCACGCTCGCCGACGCCCGCGACAACGCCGAGTACGGGTCGCCCGATCCCGGGTACGGGCTCGCCCAGCCGGCTGACGTCGGTGATCGAACTCCGGTCGAACTCGACCTCTGGCGCGACGACGTCGGCGCGACACCGACCGCGGCCAAGGTGGATCTCGCGATCGCGTTGGATCGAGCGGTCCTCGCGGCCGACGCTCGCGTGCGCGGCGTCGAGTCGACCGACTACGGCGACGCTGCGCTGGAGATGGCGATGGTCGCGTCGACCGGCGTGCGCGCGTCGTTGGCACGCACGATGACCTCCGTGGGGACGGCCGCGCTCGCGGGCGACCGGGACGCGACCCAGACGGGCTACGGATTCGATGCCGGTCGCGGGTTCGCGGACCTCGACATCGATCACGCGGCCACGATGGCGGCCGAGCGGGCGACCCGACTCCTGGGGGCGACCCAGCCGCCGACCCGTCGCATCCCGGTGATCCTCGACCCGCTCGTCACGTCGTCGTTCCTGGGTCTGCTCGGCGGGGCCCTCAATGGGGAAGCCGTGCTGAAGGGGCGGTCGATGTTCGCGGATCGCATGGGCGAGATCGTCGGCGCCCCGCTCGTCACCATCGTGGACGACCCGACCAATCCGGCGGCGTTCGGCGCGAGCCCGGTCGACGGCGAGGGCATCCCGACCCGTTCGACGACGCTGGTGCGTGACGGCCGGCTCGAGAGCTTCCTGCACAACCTGTACACCGCCCGGCGCACGGACACGCACACGACGGCATCCGCGGTGCGGGGCTACGCGTCCACCCCGGGGGTCGGTGCCCGGGCGTTGTATTTCGTGCCGGGATCGGCGACCGCCGCGCAGATCATGGCCTCGGTGCCCGAAGCGCTCTACGTGCAGTCGGTGTCCGGCCTGCACTCGGGCACCAACACGGCGAGCGGCGACTTCTCCGTCGGTGCCGAAGGGCTGATGGTGCGCGACGGTCAGTTCGCCGAGCCCGTGCGCGAGATCACGATCGCTTCGACGTTGCAGCGGATGTTGTTGGACGTGACCGCGGTCGGCTCGGACCTCACGTGGTTGCCGGCGGGGACCGCCGGGCTCACGATCCTGATCGACGACATGACGATGGCGGGCGGCTGAGTTCAGCCGCGACCGGTGGCCGCCTCGGGCGGCGCGAGGGCGAGGCTGATCGTGCCGGTCGCGGCCGAGAACGCCAACCGACTCGCGGTACGGGGTGGAACGAGCACGGTGACCGCCACGGTGTCGCCGGCGTCGGTGCCGGCTTCGACGGCGATCACGGGCACGGCCGCGGCCACGACGACGGTCGGGTCGCCACCGTCGCCGAGTGTGGCGGGATCGAAGGTGGCCATCACGTCGACCAGGTCACCGACCGCGGGTTCGAGTCCGTGTTCGACGACCAACCGCACCGCCCGGCGATCGGGCGGGACGACAGCACCGATCCCGGCCCGGTCGGGCGCGGCCAGGTGGCGGCGGGTCAGCACCCCACCGCGGAGCAGCGGCGTCGTGAGCGTGCGGCCGGCGGCCGCGCTCGCAGCGGGCACCGCATCCGAATCCGGTGCCTCGCCGCGGAGATGGCGGACGGCGAGGTCGCGGGCGGAGAGCCGGGTGCCGAGCGGCAGGTCGCGGCGGGCGACGACGACGGTGCTCAGCGCGCCGTACGCCTGGTCCTGATGGCGCAGCGACGAGAGGGTGCTGATGACGGTGGTGGCGGTGACGACGGCGACGAGAGCGGCCGCGGCCCACAGCATCGCCGCGCGCGGAGAACGTCGGAACATGGGAACCCCCGGAACAGGAGAAGGAGCGCTGCCGGGGAAGGGGGAGGCGGTCACGCCTCACGGGGTGGTGCCGAGGTGGTGCAGGTCCGTGCGGGTCGTCACCCGCGCCGGAGATTCTACGCCGACTTCTTGGCGGGTTTCTTCGCGTCGGACTTCTTGGCGCCCGAGTCCGACTTCGAGGCGCCCGACGACCCGGAACTCCCCGAGTCCGAAGTCTTGGCGTCCGAGCTCTTGGAGTCGGACGACTTGGAGTCGGACGACTTCGAGTCCGAACCCGAACTCGACGAG
>CAZJBJ010000027.1:0-32364 GCA_964544295.1 uncultured Bifidobacteriaceae bacterium | reverse complement strand
GGGTCGGTCGAGCGGGTCATCGGGGAAACCCGCCGGTGGCACCGGTCGCGGCAAGCCGGGCTCGGGACGACCGGGCGGCAGTTCAGGTCGCTCGGGCGCACCGGGTGGATCGGGTCGGGGTGGGTCCCAAGGTCGATCCGGCGGTGACGGTCGTTCGGACCGGTCGGCCGGGTCGCGTCGAGGGGATTCCTCGGACGGACCGCGAAGTGCTCGCAGTGCAGATCAGGGAACCGGTCGGCCGAGTCGCGAAGGCGGCGCCGGTCGAGGTGGTTCCGAGTCGCGCGGTCGGCCCGGGGCACGCGGCGCAGGCGAGTCGCGCGGTCGGGCCGGAGACCGCGGCCGCTCTGGCGCGCCGACGGGTCGGGACCAGGCGGGGCGCGACCAGGCCGGTGGCCGCGGTCGCAGCCGTGACGACGCACCCCGCGGTGGGACGATCGGCACCTCGCGGCGACGCAAGCCGGTCCCCGAGGCCCCCGAGTTCCGTGACACCGGGTCCAAGTCCCGCACGCCGGCGCGGGGCGAGCCGGCACCGCTGCGGGTCGTGCGCGGCAAGGGCAAGCCGGCCCCGAAGTCGACGCGCGGTGCCGCCAAGTCCGGAGGCAAGCCCAAGCCGAGCTCCGGGGGTCGGCGGCGGCCGCGTGGGCCGGTGTCGGTGCGAGACGAGATCCTGCGGCACGGCGGCGCCCGCGGGGAACGGTGGTTCCAGGCCGTGGCTCAGGCGTCGGAAGCCTTCGCGGACGATCGTGAGCGCGATGCCATCCGCATCCTGCGCCCCGTCCAGAAGGCACTGCCGGGTGCGCCCTCGGTCCGGGAATTGTTGGGCCTCTCGCTGTATCGCTCGGGTCAGTACAAGGCGGCGGCCGAGGAACTCGAGGTCTACGCCCAGCTCACCAACGAGGTCAATCAGCATCCGGTGCTGATGGACTGCGCCCGCGCGCTCGGCGACCACGATCGTGTCACCGAACTCTGGGCCGAGCTGGCCGAGGTGTCCCCGTCGTCCGAGCTGGTCACCGAAGGCCGCATCGTGTTGGCCGGCTCCCTCGCCGATCGCGACCGGGTGGGCGAGGCCGTCGCCATGCTGCGCCGTCGGGCGTCCGGCACGGTGAAGCGGATCCAGCCCCATCATCTCCGCCTCTGGTACGCGCTCGCCGATCTCGAGGAGCGGGCGGGCAACCTGCCCGGGGCACGCACGTTGTTCGACCGCATTCGGCGGCACGACGCGTCCTTCGCCGATGTCGCGGAACGGCTCGCCGCGCTGGGGTGAGCGCCGTCGGTCGCCGGAACGGCGGCCGACCACACTCCGGTAGCATTTCCCGCTTCATGCAGCCCGGATCCGCTCAGGTCGTGATCCTCGGAGCCGGTCGTTCGGTCCGAGGCGGAATGGCTTCGGCGATGGTCGACATCGACGAGCGCGGTCGGGTCATGGACTGGCTCCTCGACGCCTTCGCCGTACTCGGCGATCCCCAGGTGTTCTTCGTCGGGGGCTTCAAGGCCGAGGACGTCGTCGAGCGCTATCCCCAGCTCACGGTCGTGTTCAACCGGGCCTGGGCCGAGACCGGGCCGGTCGAATCGCTGCGCCTGGCGCCGATCGACCCGCTCCGGCCGACGTATGTCTGTTACGCGGACGTCGTGTTCCGGCGCGCCGCCGTCGAGGCCGTGGCCGCGGCCGGACCGGGCGTGGCGCTCGCGGTCGACTCGACGTGGCGGAGCCGCTACGACGCCCGGGGTCCGGCCGATCTGGCGCGCGCCGAGAAGGCTCGAGTCGAGGACGGCCGCGTCGTCGCGATCGGAGCGAGTGTCGATGTGGACGACGCCGACGCCGAGTTCTCGGGCCTGTTGCGGTTCTCTCCGTCGGCGATGGTGGCCGCGACCCGGGTGATCGAGAGCGGTGCGATCGGTCCGACCGCCGGACTGCCGGCGTTGGTCGATGCGGTCGGCCGGGCGGGCATCGAACTCCATGGCGTCGACCTGCACGGCGACTGGGCCGAACTCGACGCACCTCAGGACCTGGCGCGGTTCGTGCTCGGGACCAAGGCGGAGTCACTCGAACGGCTCCGGCCCATGGACCACGGCGCCACGATCGGGGCGGCGGTGTCCTTCACCCGGGCGCGCTGGGTCGCGGATCGGACCGCGGTACTGGAGGAGATACTTCGTGACCTGCCGTTTCCCACGCTGATCGTCCGCAGCAGTGCGCTGAGCGAGGACGGCTGGTCCTCCTCCGGCGCCGGTCGCCACGACAGCATTGCCGACGTGCCGGCCGACCCGGTCGCCCTGGCCACGGCGGTCGACGCGGTGTTCGCGTCGTACGGGCCGGGCACCGACGGCGACCAGGTGCTCGTGCAGGAGATGCTCGGCGACGTGGCGATGAGTGGGGTCGTCATGACCCGCACGCATGCGCTCGGCGCGCCGTATTACGTCGTCAACTTCGATGACGCGACCCACCGCACCGATGTCGTGACCAGCGGCGGCGACGCCCGCACGATCGTGTGCCTGCGCGACGCGTCCGAGATCGGTGGGCTGCCCGCCGGGATCGCGCCGGTGCTCAGCGCGGTGCAGAAGATCGAACAGTTGGTCGGGCACGACTCACTCGACATCGAGTTCGCAGTCACCGGTGACACCGCGGTGCACATCCTCCAGGTCCGTCCGATCGCGATGGCGGACGTGACCGAGCCGATGGACGACGCCCGGGTGCTCGACGCCGTCACCGCCGCCCAACGGTTCGTGCGCGAGCGGGTACCACCGATTCCGTCCCTGGTCGGTCGCTCGACGCGTTACAGCGTGATGGCCGACTGGAACCCGGCCGAGATCATCGGGACGACGCCGCGGGCGTTGGCCGTCTCGCTGTACCGGTATCTGATCACCGACGACGTCTGGGCGCGTCAACGGGCGGAGTACGGCTACCGCGACGTGCGACCGTGCCCGTTGCTGGTGGACATCGCCGGCCACCCGTACGTGGACGTGCGCGCGTGTTTCAACTCGTTCGTGCCCGCGACGCTGTCCGACGACCTCGCGACGCGGCTCGTCGAGTTCCAGCTCGACGAACTGGCGGCCCGGCCCCAGCTCCACGACAAGGTGGAGTTCGACGTGCTCGCCACCTGTCTGGCACCCGGGTTCGATCACTACGAGGACCGGTTGCGTGCCGCGGGATTCTCGTCGGCTGACGTCAATGCGCTCCGCGAGGGCTTGCGCGGCATCACGACCGCGGCGTTCGCACGGCTCCCGGATGACCTGGACCGACTCGAGGCACTGCGGGTCCGCTTCGCCGCCGAAGTGTCTCCCGAGCTGGCGCCGCTGACCCGGGCCGGATTCCTCCTCGATCAGGTCCGGTCCGACGCGACCGTGCTGTTCGCCCACCTGGCGCGCGCCGCGTTCGTCGCCACGAGCATCGTCCGGGGTCTCGTCGCGGTGGGGGCCGTGAGCGCCGCCCGGGTCGACGAGTTCCTCGCGACCACCGAAACCGTGTTCGGCCGGCTGCGGGCGGACGCCGCCCGGGTCCGGGCCGGATCGCTCGACTGGGACGCGTTCGTCGCCGAGTACGGACACCTGCGCCCCGGGACGTACGACATCACGTCGCCGTGGTATCGGGCGGCGGCCGAGGAGTACCTGCGGCCGCTGGTCGCACTCGACCCCGAGCCCGGTCCCGCGGCACCCTTTGCCTGGACGCACGAGGAGTCGGCGGCCATCGCCACGGCGCTCACCGATCTCGGACTCCCGTCGGACGTTGCGGTGCTCGATCGGTTCATTCGCGGTGCGATCGCGGGTCGAGAAGCCGGCAAGTTCGTGTTCACCCGCCCGCTCTCGGCCGCGCTCGAGGCGATCGCGGAGTTCGGGGCGACGATCGGACTGGAGCGGACGGATCTGGCCAACGTCCGGATCGGCGATCTCCTCGCCGCCCGGGATGCGCCCCCGGACGCCGTGCCCGACCTTCGGCGGCGGGCCGCCGAAGGCGCCGACCGACACCTCGTGACCCGGGGGGTCGCCCTCCCGGGTCAGATTGCCGGACCCGCGGATCTGGTGTGGTTCGAACAGGTCGCCGCCGAACCGAACTTCGTCACGGCGCACGCGGTCGAGGCGGCCGCCGTGCCCGGCGCGGGCATCGCCGATGCGGAGGTGGCGGGGGCGATCGTCCTCATCCCCAGTGCCGACCCGGGCTACGACTGGCTGCTGGCCCGCGGCATCGCCGGGCTCATCACGATGTTCGGTGGCGCGAACTCACACATGGCCGTGCGTGCGGCCGAGTGTGGCCTGCCCGCGGCGATCGGTGTGGGTGAGGCGCGCTACGACGCGCTGGCCCGGGCGCGAGTCATCCGTCTCGATTGTGGCGCCCGTTCGATCACGGTCGTGCGATGAGCGGCGCACGGATCGGGGTCACCCAGCGAGTCGAGGACCTCCCCGATCGCGGCGAGCGACGCGACGCCCTGGACCAGGCGTGGGTGCCGTGGATCGAAGCCGAGGGAGACATCGCGATCCCGATCCCGAACACGTTGACCGACGTGGAGGCGTTCATCGTCGCCTTGGGCATCGACGCATTCGTGCTCACCGGGGGCAACGATCTCGCCTACCTTCCGGCCGCCGCGAATCCCGCGCCCGAGCGCGACGCCACCGAAGCGATACTCCTCGAATACGCGACCAGGAATGGACGGCCCGTACTGGCGGTGTGCCGCGGCATGCAGATGTTGGTCGCGCACACCGGAGGATCACTGGTTCCCGTCGTCGGTCATGTGGCCGCGCCTCATCCGCTGGAGAAGCGGGTCTCGCCGTGGCCGCTGCGCTCCGGGACGGTGAACTCGTACCACGACTGGGGGGTCGACGCCGACGGGGTGGGCGCCATCCTCGACATTCTGGCGACCGCGCCCGACGGTACGGTCGAAGCGGTGGCGCACCGAACGCTGCCGCAGGTCGGGATCATGTGGCATCCCGAACGGGCGGAGGCCGACCCGATGGACCGGGAACTGCTCCGCGCGCTGATCGCGGCGGCCGACTGATGCGGGCCGTGATCCTCGCGGCCGGTGAGGGAACCCGCCTCCGGCCGCACACGAACGACCGCCCCAAGTGCCTCGTGGAACTGGCGGGTCGGCCGCTCCTGGCCTGGCAACTCGACGCGCTGCACGCAGCAGGGGTCACCGACGTGACGATCGTGACCGGGTACCGCGCCGATCAGATCACGGTCGGCACGCGGCGGGTCCACAACGACCGCTACGACGACACGAACATGGTGGCCAGCCTCATGTGTGCGCGAGCCGCGTTCGACGGCACCGACGACGTGCTGGTCGCCTACGGCGACATCGTCTACGAACCCCGACTCGTGACGGCGCTCGTCGAGAGTGACGCCCGAGTCGGCGTGTTGGTGGACCGGGCGTGGCGCTCGCTGTGGGAACTGCGCATGGACGATCCGCTGAGCGACGCCGAGACGCTGCGCGTCGACGATCGCGGTCGGCTGCGCGAACTCGGGCGGGTGCCGTCGTCCTACGCCGACATCGAGGGGCAGTACGTCGGGCTCATTCGGGTCGCGGCCGACGCGGCACCGACGTGGCCGCAACGATTCGACGCGCTGGATCCGGCGGGACCCTACGAGGGGCGGGACCGCGACCACATGTTCATGACCGCGTTCATCCAGATCCTGATCGACGCCGACGTCCCGGTCGACGCGGTCATGGTCGACGGCGGTTGGCTCGAGGTCGACACGTGCGAAGATCTCGAGATGTACCGGGACCTGCACGCGTCGGGCGCACTGGACGCCCACGTCCGCATCGGGAGGCGCGCGGACCGATGAAGTTGTTCGGGAAGAAGGGCGATCGTCCGTCGAACGCGGAGAAGTCTCCGAAGGTGGCGAACGGCCGGAAGGCGTTCGAGAAACTGCCACTGCGCGACCGGATCATCACCTTCTACGCCGAGGACGGCGGATCGTGGCCGCACTTCGCCCCGATCATCGCGGACCTCGTCGCGTCCCACGGCCGCTCGGTCTGCTACCTGACCTCGAGCGCCGACGATCCGATACTCACCGACGACCGGCCGGGCATCCGCCCGTTCTTCATCGGTGAGGGCGTCGGTCGGGCGATGGCGTTCCAGATGATGGAGGTCGGGGTCCTGGTGGCGACGGTGCCCCAGCTCGGCATCCCGGTGCTGCCCCGGTCCCGGTTCGCGGTGAAGCTCGGCACGCAGTACGTGTACGTGTTCCACAGCATGGCCAGCACGCACATGATCTACGAGCCCGACGGGTTCGACCACTTCGACACCGTGTGCTGTGTCGGCCCCTACATGGTCGAGGAGATCCGCGCCCGGGAGGCCCGACACGGTCTCGCCCCGAAGGAGCTCGTCGAGCATGGCTACGGCCGGCTGGACACCATCATCGCCACGACCGACCCGACGCCGCGCGCCCGTGCGGCGGATGAGGCGCCGACGGTGCTCGTGGCACCGTCGTGGGGACCGACCTGCATCTTCGAGACGATCGGGCTCGAGCTCATCCGCGCGCTGCTCGACAGTGGGTGCCGGGTGATCGCCCGGCCGCACCCCATGACCGCCAAACGGACCCCCGAAGCCATCCCCGCCATCGAGCGCGAGTTCGCCGACCACCCGGAGTTCGTCCTCGATCGCGACATCGCCGCCACCGCCTCGCTCGAGGCGTCCGACGTCATGATCAGCGACTGGTCGGGTGCCGCGCTCGAGTACGCGTTCGGCCGGGAGCGTCCTGTCGTGTTCGTCGACGTCGCCCGCAAGGTCAACAACCCGGACTACGAGGAACTGGGCATCGAGCCGTTCGAGGCCGCCGTGCGCGAGCGAATCGGCGCCGTCATCCCGGCCGACGACCCGGCGGCCGCGGTGGGTGCGGTCCACCGGATCGTGAGCGAGGCGGGGGAGTGGCAGGCGCGACTCCGGGCCGAGCGGGAAGCCGCCATCTTCAACGTCGGTCGGAGCGGAGCCGTCGCCGCGGCGCTGATCGCCGCCAAGGCCGACGCCTTCGTGAAGGCGCAGTCGTCCCGGTGAGCGCCGAATCGCTGTTTCGATCCTTGTCCGCCCGCATCGGCGACGTCGCGCCGACGGCCGACATCACCGTCGGTGAGCGGGTCGCGCGTTGGCTCGCCGCCGGACCGGTGGTCGCGTCCGGCGCGGATCGGGAAGACCTGGATGCGCTCTGCCGTCAGATCGACGTGCGGCGCCGGGTGTCACGGGGGTACGCGGCCGGGTGGCGGCGCCTGGATGACGAGGAATCGGCGCCTGCCGAGATTGTCGCCGGACTCGTCGCGGTCCTGTTGGCCAACGCGGGACCGTTGGGAGGGCAGGCGCCGGACGACGGTGGCTGGGGCCTCAAGTGCGCCAACTCCGCGCTCAAGGCGCTGGACCGGTTCGACGACCTCCCCGAGGCGCCCGCACTACGAGCGTGGGCGATGTCGGTCGTCGACGACCGCACCGGGAGCGAATCGTGAACGGCCGGCTCCTCCCGGTGACGGTCCTCGCGTGGGAGGGGCCTCAGGCCCGCGCCTACCTGGCTCGCCTCGCCCGGGAGGGTCTGCGACCGGAGCGCATCGTCCTCATGGTGCGCGACCCGCTGGACGGCAAGCTCCGCGGTCTGCCCGGTGCCGATTCCGAGCTCGGGCTGCGCCTGGCCGCCCGCGCCCAGGACCGCGCGCACAACTACCACCCGATTCGTATCCGCAAGCGCACCCCGGAGTTGGTCGCGGCCATCGCCCGCGGGATCGCCCCGTTGATCGACGAGCCCGAGCAGCTCTATCGGACCATGTTCGACGGGTTCCGCTACGAGGATTTCTCCGACGAGGTCGTACGAGTCGGTGCGAGTTCCTACGCCGACCCGCGACTGCAGTCGGTCCTGCGGGACATCGCGCCGGCGACGGTCGTGTTCACCGGCGGCGGGATCGTGCCGCGCGCGGTGTTCGACATCGACGGGCTCACGATCGTGCACGTCCACACGGGCTTGTTGCCGTTCGTGCGGGGTGCCGACGTGTTGCTCTGGTCGCAGCTGGTGCGCGGTCGGCCGGGGGTCTCGGCGTTCGTGATGACGCCCGGGCTGGACGACGGCGACGTGTTGGCGACCTGGGAGCCGGAACCGATCGCGGTGGATCTCTCGGCGATGACGCGACCCGACGACGACACGCTGTACCGGGCCGTGTTCTCGTTCATGGATCCGATCCTGCGGGCCGAGCTCCTCGTGCGTGACGTGCTGGGCCCCGCGGCGGATCCGCGGCGACTGGTGGCGACCCCGCAGGACCTGGGCGCCGGCATCACGTTCCACTTCATGCATCCGGTGGTGCGAGCGCGGGCGTTGGCCCAACTGTTCGTGTCGCCGCGGTCCGAGGCGCCGGCGATGGCCCCGGCCACCGCCCTCCTCGAGGGGTACCGCAAGTACTACGAGAAGGCGTCGCCGGTCGCGCCGCTGCGATTCGCGGCCGACGCGGTGCGGACCAAACAGTCCCTCCGGGCGCGGGGAATCCGCAACCGCCAACGCGACTACGGCGCGCTCGGCACGGACCCCGCTCGCCTCGCGCTCCACCGCGACCTGCACGAACAGTTGGTGCTCCAGAGTCGCGAATGGGCGACCTACGACTACGGCGAGGCGTACTGGTACCAGTCCTCCGACGAGCTGGGGATCACCGGGCTGCGCGATACCACCGCACGCGTCGAGGCGTTCGGGCTGACCGACCTCGTACGCAATCGAGCGGTCCTCGAGATCGGTTCGAACAGCGGCTTCCTGTCGTTGGCGATCGCACCCGCCGCGGCACGGGTCGTCGCGTTCGAGATCAACCCCTACCTGGTGCGCGCCGGCGAGATCGGTGCCGCGTACCTCGGCATCCAGAACGTCGAGTTCTCGGTGTCCTCCTTCGAGGAGTTCCCCGACACCGGCGAACGCTTCGACGACGTGCTGTCCTTCGCCAACCACCACACCTACGACGGCAACACGCATCAAGGGCTCGAGGAATACTTCGACCGGTGTCACCACTTCCTCCGCCCGGGCGGACGGCTCATCTTCGAATCGCACCCGCCGGCGCTGGAAGGTCGGGACTTCGCCAAGACCGTCGGCATCATCGAGGCCCGGTTCGTGATCGAACGGTCCGAGGTCCACCGGTACGGCACGTTCCTCGACCAGGACCGCCGCTTCATCGTGGCGACCCGCCGTGAAGCCTGAAAGGCCGCTGAAGCGGCGGTCCGACCACGGGTCGTGAACGTTCGGGGGCGGTAGATCGCTCCGCGTGGCACTGCTACCATTGAGCGTTCTGCCGACGGGTGTCGGCAGGGAGCGATCTGGGGGAACCATGACAGTCTTCGGCTACCTCGATGCCGGGTCCGGAAGCATGATCGTCGGTGCCGTCGCGGCCGGCGCTGCGGGCGTCGTCGTCGCGGGCAAGGTCGGTTGGCGCCGGGTCACCGGTGTCTTCCGCAAGGGCGACAAGCTCGAGGAACTCGACGACGCGTCCGGTGCGAACACGAGCGACGAGACGGTCGCCGCGGAGACCGCGACCGACGTCGCCGCCGCTGCCGACGAAGGCTGATCCCTGTCCGGACCCGCGGTGGAAGTCGAAGGTTCCTCTGGGTCCGACCTCACCGCGCATGACCGCCGTCTCGCGCTGGTCGCGCTGATCGTCGTACTCGTCGTCCTGCTCGGCCTGGGCGCGGTGCTCGATCGGGTCACGACCAACGCCGTCGCGACCCCCGCGGTCGCTCCGCCCGCCGTACCCTTCCCGCGCACTGTGACCGACGATTTCGCCACCCGCCCCGGACCCGGCCTGGGTCGTACGCCCACCGGCCAACGCTGGGCCGCAGTCCGTGGTGAATGGGTGATGGCCGACGGCAGCGCGCGCGTCGCGGTCCCGGCACCGCTCGGATCGAATGTGGCGCTCGTGCGGGTCGGACGCGGCGCGGGCAGCGTCTCGGTGACGGCCCAGACGATCACGAAGGGGATGGGCCTGGCGTTCCGGTGTCGTGACCTCCTCGATTGCTGGACCCTGACCGCCGTCCCCGAGTTCGGCACCTGGAACCTCACCAAGGTCAAGTCCGCGGTGCCGGCGGACATGGGCAACGTCGGCCAGGCGCCGATCGCGTCGGGCACTCGTGTGCGGGTCGACATGGACGCCCAGGGATTCGAGGTGTTCGTCAACGACGTTTCCCTGCGGCGGGTCGACGATCCCGGTCCCGACAGCATCAACGACGCGCCCCGGGCGGGGCTGGTGGTGAACCCCGAAGCGGGTGCGACCGACGGTCGGTTCACCGAGTTCTCCGCGACCCAATGGAACATCCTCGGACCGGACGCCGCGGTGCACGACGACTTCGACCGACCGGCGAGTGACACCCTCGGGCGGAGCTCGACGGGCCAGCGGTGGACCGTGGCGTCGGGTCAGTGGGGGATCACGGACCGCGAAGCGGTGTTGCGGTCCACGCCGTCGGACACGCCGAGTGTCGCGACCATCGACGTCGGCCGATCCGAGGGTTGGGTGCAGGCCACCGCGACGACCGCACCGCAGGGATTCGGCGTGGTGTTCCGCTATCGCGATCCGAGGAACTACTGGCGGATCGTGGCGGTCCCGGACTACGCGACGTTCAACGTGTTCAAGGTCGTCAACGGTCGCGAGACCAAGGTGACGGCGAGCGGTATCGGCGTCGTCACCTACGACAAGACCAACGTGACCATCGGCATCCGGTTGGAAGGTGACCGCTTCACCTTCTACGTCGACGGACGGGACACCGGCGTCACCATGCGGGATCCGGAACTGCGCAACGCCCGCCGAGCCGGACTCGTGGTGTCCTCGGTCAAGGGCACGGGCCTGCGGGTCGCCGGGTTCGCGGCCGGACCGCTCGACGCGGCGGGACCGCCATGACCTCCACCTCGCTCGACGTCGAATCCGAACTGCTCGGGAGCGTCGCGCCGGTTCCGCACGACCGGTTCCCGTGTTTCGACGGGCTTCGCGCCATCGCCGCACTCGCCGTCGTCGTCTACCACGTCACGACCAGTTACAACATCGAGACGTTGCACTACGACACGTGGCAGTGGACGCAGCGGCTCGGCAACTTCGGAGTGTCGACGTTCTTCCTGATCTCGGGCTTCCTGTTGTACCGGCCGTACGTCGCCTCGCACTTCGCCGGGAGACCGGGCCCACGGTTGATCCCGTTCTGGGGTCGACGGGCATTCCGCATCTATCCGGGCTACTGGGTCGCGTTGACCGTCGCCGTGTACGGGATCGCCCTCACGAAGATCCAGAGCTTCGAACTGTTCTGGACCTACTTCCTGCTTCTGCAGAACTACCGGTCGCGCCTGACATTGAACGGTCTGGGCGTCGAGTGGACGCTCGTCATCGAGGTCAGTTTCTATCTGGCGTTGCCCGGGATCGCGTGGGTGTTGCGGGCACTCACCCGTCCGGATGCCAATCTCCGGTCCAAACTCAACGTGCAGCTGGTCGGGCTCGCGTTCCTGTATCTGTCGGCCATCGCCATCCGCGGGTGGCGACTCTGGAGCCTGGGCAGCGACCCGGCACCGGTGGGCGGGGGTTGGTTCCCGATCGAACAGATCGGTCAATGGCTCCCCGGTTACCTCGACTGGTTCGCACTGGGGATGCTGCTCGCGGTCGGGAGTGCCTGGATCGCCCAGGGTGGCCGGATCCCGATGCTCGGGCGGGCGCTCGCCCGCTATCCGGCAGCGTCCTGGCTGCTGTCGCTGACGTGTTTCTGGGTGGCGCTCCAACTCAACACCCCGGAGAGCATCTACGCCAAGGTCACCCGAGTCCAGGACTTCGGCATCGCGTTCCTCTACGGCCTGGTCGCGTTCTTCCTCATCTTCCCAGCGGTGTTCGGGGACCAGTCCCAGGGTCGGATCCGGCGCAGCCTCCAGACCCGGGTGTTCACGTCGCTGGGACTGGTGTCCTACGGCATCTATCTCTGGCACATCATCTGGGTGCAACAGCTCAAGGTGTGGGTGCGCAACGGCACCATCGGCGCCAACCTGTGGGTGTGGTTCGCGATCGTGCTCGGGCTGACGCTCGTGACCGCGACCGCGAGCTACTTCTGGGTCGAGCGGCCGGCGATCCGGTTCTCGCACCGAATGTGGCCCGGCAGCGCGAAGCCCGCAGCGACCCCGCCGACCGCCGCGCCCGTTGAGGCCGGCACGTGAGCACCGGATCCTCCGTTTCGGTCGGGGCCGCGCCGCGTCGGTTCGGGCCGCGTACGCGTGAACTCCGAGCTGCGCTCGAACTGTTCGCACTCTGCGGCATCGCCTTCGCCCAGCCGACCTTCGACCTGCTCGGCAAGAACACCGGCATCTTCGCGACGCGCGGGTCCGGGGCCTTCGACCTGATCGTCCTGTCGATCGCGATCCTCGTCCTGCCGGCCCTGGCGCTCTACCTGGTGGAGGTCGGCGTCGGGCTGGCAGTGCCGAAGGTTCGGCGCTACGCCCATGCCCTGCTCTGCGGAATCCCGTTCGGGATCTTCGTCGAGGAGATCCTGAAGCGGACGACCGACCTCGCGCCCCAACGGCTGGTCCATCTCGGCGTGCTGAGCGGTCTGCTCGGCGCGTTGGCGGTCATGCGGGTCGACTGGGTGCGGCAGTGGTTGCGGGTGCTCGCGATTGCCCCTGCGCTGTTCGCCGTGTTGTTCCTCGTCGCGTCACCCGCGTCGTCGGTGGTCTTCAGCGGGAAGCCGGACGGCGCCAACGGCGTCGTCGCCAAGAACCCGAAGCGCGTCGTGATGGTGATGTTCGACGAGTTCCCGGAGCAGTCGTTGCTCGACGGTTTGGGGAACATCGACGCGGAACTCTTCCCCAACTTCGCCGAGTTGGCCGCGGCGTCGACGTGGTATCGCAACGAGACGACGGTCGCGCCGTACACCGAGCGCGCGGTGCCGGCGATCCTGACCGGCCGACTGCCACCCCAGGGCAACGTCGTGCCGTCGTACGCGGACTACCCCCAGAACCTGTTCACCTTCCTGAGCGGCGTGTACCCGATGAACGTGCACGAGGCAGTGACGCGCCTGTGTCCGAGTTCGCTGTGCGCGGCTCGGGCCACCGATGCGACGGGCCTCGAAGCGACGCGGCTCCTCGCCGGGGACGCGGTGAAGTTGTGGCGGGCCTTTGCCTCACCGAAACCCGAGGCGATCAACTTCTCGGAGGATTCGGTCGTCCAGTACGGACTGCCGCAGATGATGCAGTTCGTGGACTCGCTCCAGGCGGGTACCGGTCCACAGCTGGATTTCGTCCACATCGAGTTGCCCCACGAACCGTGGCATCTCCTCCCGAGTTTGCAGGACACCGAACACCTGGCGCCGCAGCAGGGGGCCAGCAAGCTCACGTGGCAGGCGGACGAGTGGCCGGCCGAGACCGCCCGCCGTCAGCATCTGCTGCAGGTGCAGGCGACCGACACCGTGTTGGGTCGGATCATGGATCGCCTCAAGCGGGTCGGCGCGTGGGACGACTCGCTCGTCGTGGTCACTGCCGACCACGGCGTGTCGTTCCGGCCGGGCGAGGGGATCCGGAGTGTGACCCGGAACAACTACGAGGACATTCTCTGGACCCCGCTCTTCTTCAAGTATCCGGGGCAGACCGCGGGCGTGGTCGACGACCGGCCGGCGCAGTCGATCGACGTGCTCCCGACGATCGCCGAGGTCATCCAGGCAAAGATCCCGTGGAAGATCGATGGTGAATCGCTGCTCGGTGCGCCCCGGCCGGACTTCCCCCGCAAGTTCGACCAGACCAAGGGCAACAGCTTCGCCCCGCCGGATGCGCTCGGGCCCGAGAAGGGTCAGCGGTATCTGGAACTCGATCCGGCCGGTTTCCAGAACGTCATCAAGCACCGGGCGGTGCCCGAAACCGGCGATCCGGGTTTGCGTGTGTACCGCGTCGGTCCGTACGGGGAGCTGCTCGGCCGGATGGCGTCCGACTTTCCCATCGCGCCACCGTCGCAGCCCTCGCTGGCCCACATCGGTGGACCGCTGATCGAGAGCTTCCGGGGCGGGCCGGCCCCGAGGTACGACGTCCTCGACCCCCGCGCGGATCTGGTGCCCTGGGTGTATTTCGAAGGACTCGTCGACAACCTCTCGGACGACACGTGGATCGCGATCGCACTCAACGGCAAGATCGTGGGCGTCGGGCAGGGACTTCCGTTGGACGGGAAGACGACCGGCGTCCTCACTGCGGTCCTGGCGCCCCAGCTGGTGACCGCTGGTCAGAACACGCTGGCGCTGTACGCATTGGACGGCCCGCCGAGCGCACCCGAACTCCGTGAGGTCCCGGTGTTCCGCGGGCCGGGGGAGTGACCGCCGCGGTCACGAGTCGGTCGCTGCGGCCGCGGCCTCGATCTTCGGGGTCAACCAGCCCCAGATGCGCTGCGCGCCGTCGGGGGTGAAGTGCACGCCGTCCTCGGTGAGGTTCCGCTGGCCACAGGTTCTCTGTTCCAGATCGGCCAGAAAGACGTCGGGCCGCTCACGAGCGGTCTCACGGTAGATCCGGTTGATCCAATCCCGGCGCGCCGGCTCCGCGAGTCCCGGGCCGATGGCAGTTCGCGTTCGCGCGCTCGGTGCGAGGCAGGGCAGGGTCGCCAGCACGAGCGGGACGCCCGCGGATGAGGCGATCGACGCCGCGCGGTCGAGGTTGGTGCGCAGGTCGGAAGCGAGCTGTTCGGAGTACATCGGCACGCGGCGACCGGACGCGATCCGTGGCCAGATGTCCCAGGCACTGGCGACCAGCACGATCGCGATCGGCCGGAACACCCTGATCGCACGGTCCCAGATCCCGGCCCAGTCGCGACACACGCGCTCGGGCGATGCGGATGCCACGTCGGGCGTGCCGGATGCGATCCCGCAACCGACGATGCCGATGTTCGCGATTGCGACCGGCGGCTCGTGGGGTTCGGTGGCCCCGCCGCCGAGACTCAACGCGATCGAGTCGCCTGCCAGCAGGACGCGGGGCACTTCCTGGTCGAACGCCTGATTGAGCGCGAGCGCCTGCGCTTGGAGCTCCGTCGTCGTCGCTGCAGTCACGGCGGCACCACCCGGCCCGGCGGCTTGGGTGGCGCCGGCGGTGGTGGTGATGAGGGCGGCGATGAGGAGGGTGGTGAGGGCGGGGATGGCGATGCGCCATTGGGTGGGGCGGAGGGCGCCGCGGCGGATGGGCATTTCGATGAGGTGGTAGCTGGCGGTGGCGATGAGGAGGGCGAGGGTGGTGCGGAGGGTGAAGAGGGGCCAGCCGGTGATGCCGGTGCGGGTGGGGGTGAGGACGACGTCGATGGGCCAGTGCCAGAGGTAGAGGCCGTAGCTGATGAGGCCGAGCCAGCGCAGGGGTGGGAAGGAGAGGGCCCAGGCGATGGGGCCGCGGTGGGGGTTGGCGGCGCTGGCGATGAGGAGGGCGGCGGCGATGCCGGCGAGGGTGAGGCCGCCGCGGTAGAGGCGGGGGGCTTGGCCGTCGAGGGTGGTCCACATGAGGGTGAGGAGGGCGAGGCTGATGAGTGCGGCGAGTTCGAGGAGGGCGCGGGAGTGGCGGTGGGTGGGGTGTCCCCAGATGGCGACGGCGGCGGCGATGGCGATGCCGGCGAAGAGCGCGAAGGCGCGGGTGTCGGTGCCGAAGTAGACGCGGTTGGGGTTGGTGGGGTCGTAGAGGGCTTGGGTGAGGAGGGTGGAGGCGGCGCCGAGGGTGAGGGCGGTGACGAGGATGGCGTGGGGGGCGTGGCGTTTCCACCAGGTGGCGATGCCGACGAAGAGGAGGGGCCAGAGGACGTAGAACTGTTCCTCGATCGCGAGGCTCCAGGTGTGTTGGAGGGGTGAGGGTGCGCTGAAGAGGTCGAAGTAGCTCTGGTGGGCGGTGATGGATCGCCAGTTCGCGACGTAGCCGATGGTGGCGAGCGCGTCGCCGCGGATGCGGGCGAGTTCGGTGGGGTCGGCGAAGACGACGGCGTAGACGGCGATGCCGGCGAGGACGAGTGCGAGGGCGGGGAGGAGTCGTCGAGCGCGTCGGGCCCAGAACTGGCTGAGCGAGATCCGGCCTCGGGAGCGCCACTCGGCGAGCAGGAGCGAGGTGATCAGGTAGCCGGAGAGGACGAAGAACAGGTCGACGCCGAGATAGCCGCCCGTGAGGTGATCACCGTGGTAGAGCACGACGCCGGCCACGGCCGCACCCCGCAACCCATCCAACGCCCCGACATGCGGCAACGACACCCGATCCCCAACCATGAGGTCGATGGCGTCGCGGTCAGTCACCGCGGCGACCGGTCACGGGCGGGATCGCGCCGTCGTGGTCGATGTCGGAGAAACGGCGCCGAGTTGGGGGGCCAGCCACTGCGCGACAAGGTCTGCACCCGCCCTCGAGAGGTGCACGCCGTCCGAGCGGGTGGCAACGCCATCGACCGTGGCCTCGAAGATGCCGCGGGGGCAGAGGAAGTCGAACAAGTCGATCACGGTGACCGTCTGCGGATGGGCTTCGCCGAAAGACCGAATGACGCGATTCGCGGCGACGACGCGCTCGATGTCGGAACTGCCGTTCCTGAACACCGGCGGCGCGCCGGTGAGCATCCCGGTGCAGGGGAGCGTCAACAGGGTCAGATGGGCGCGATGGAACGAGACCAGGCGGAGCAAGCTGTCGAGTTGGGCTGCGAAGGCCCGATCCCAGCCGCTCGATCCCGGGGCGAAGAACTGGGCCGCGCCGGCCGGCCGCACGTCGAAGAGGTCCCAGATCCCGGCGAGAAGGATCACGTTGTCGGGCCGGCTCGTCTTGAGTGCTTCGTTCCAGGCTTCCTCCCAGGGGCAGTTGTTACTGAACTGGTTCTGGAAGGTGAGTTCCCCGTGGATCAAGCGGCACCCCGGAGACCAGGCGAGACCGAAGGCGAGGCCCGCGTCGTCCAGGCCGGGAGCGAGGCTGTGAGCAAGCGAGTCGCCGAGCAGGAGTTGTTGGTCGTCGGGATGCGGCAGGTACTGCTTGCCGTCGTTCGAGAGTGGGGTGGTGGCGCCGGCGGTGGTGGTGATGAGGGCGGCGATGAGGAGGGTGGTGAGGGCGGGGATGGCGATGCGCCATTGGGTGGGGCGGAGGGCGCCGCGGCGGATGGGCATTTCGATGAGGTGGTAGCTGGCGGTGGCGATGAGGAGGGCGAGGGTGGTGCGGAGGGTGAAGAGGGGCCAGCCGGTGATGCCGGTGCGGGTGGGGGTGAGGACGACGTCGATGGGCCAGTGCCAGAGGTAGAGGCCGTAGCTGATGAGGCCGAGCCAGCGCAGGGGTGGGAAGGAGAGGGCCCAGGCGATGGGGCCGCGGTGGGGGTTGGCGGCGCTGGCGATGAGGAGGGCGGCGGCGATGCCGGCGAGGGTGAGGCCGCCGCGGTAGAGGCGGGGGGCTTGGCCGTCGAGGGTGGTCCACATGAGGGTGAGGAGGGCGAGGCTGATGAGTGCGGCGAGTTCGAGGAGGGCGCGGGAGTGGCGGTGGGTGGGGTGTCCCCAGATGGCGACGGCGGCGGCGATGGCGATGCCGGCGAAGAGCGCGAAGGCGCGGGTGTCGGTGCCGAAGTAGACGCGGTTGGGGTTGGTGGGGTCGTAGAGGGCTTGGGTGAGGAGGGTGGAGGCGGCGCCGAGGGTGAGGGCGGTGACGAGGATGGCGTGGGGGGCGTGGCGTTTCCACCAGGTGGCGATGCCGACGAAGAGGAGGGGCCAGAGGACGTAGAACTGTTCCTCGATCGCGAGGCTCCAGGTGTGTTGGAGGGGTGAGGGTGCGCTGAAGAGGTCGAAGTAGCTCTGGTGGGCGGTGATGGATCGCCAGTTCGCGACGTAGCCGATGGTGGCGAGCGCGTCGCCGCGGATGCGGGCGAGTTCGGTGGGGTCGGCGAAGACGACGGCGTAGACGGCGATGCCGGCGAGGACGAGTGCGAGGGCGGGGAGGAGTCGTCGAGCGCGTCGGGCCCAGAACTGGCTGAGCGAGATCCGGCCTCGGGAGCGCCACTCGGCGAGCAGGAGCGAGGTGATCAGGTAGCCGGAGAGGACGAAGAACAGGTCGACGCCGAGATAGCCGCCCGTGAGGTGATCACCGTGGTAGAGCACGACGCCGGCCACGGCCGCACCCCGCAACCCATCCAACGCCCCGACATGCGGCAACGACACCCGATCCCCAACCATGAAGCGCACATGATCGCAGGTCTGAGAGGGCCGACAGGACGCGTCCCGCGCCGGCGACGATCGTCCGGCCCGTTACGCTCTCGGTCCGCGGTCCAGGGGGACGGGTGCGAGAACGACGAATACGAGCCGGCATGACCGGCGTTTTGCTGACCGTCCTCATCCTTGGCGCGTGCTCCGGCTCCACCGGAGGGCGATCGGGTGCCCGTCCCGGCAACCTCCCGACGCTCGAATCCAGGACCATCCGCTTCGGCGGTTTGGACCGCATGTACGGGTACTTCGCGCCGACGGCCCGTCCGGCGCGGGCACCGCTGCTCGTCCTTGCGCACCTGTTCGTCCTGGCGCCGGGCGTGCAGGACGAACGAGGTGCCGGCGATGCGAGCTCGCTGATTCAACTGGCGCAAGAACGCGGGTTTTCGGTGGCGACGCCGGCGGGCGTCGACTTCTCGTTCAACGGCGGAACGTGTTGCGGGACCGAAGCGCGTCAGCAGTTCGACAGTGTCGGATTCCTCGGGGCGGTGATCGATGACGCCGTCAGCCGCGGGGGGGTCGATCCGAGGCGGATCTATCTGGTGGGGTTCTCGAACGGCGGGTTTCTCGCGTACCGAGCCGCGTGCGAACACCCCGAGTGGTTCGCCGGCGTCGCGGTCGTGGAAGGCGGGCTGCTCGTTCCAGAGTGCTCGCCACGCCGTCCGACGGACCTCCTCGTCATCCATCAGCAGGGCGACGATGTCGTTCCCTACGCGGGAACCGAGCGGGCAACGATTCCCGGAGATCCGGTGCCGTTGCCTTCCGTCCGCGACAGCCTCGCTCGATATCGTGCCGGCGCCGGATGTCATCGCCCGCGTCGCCGAGTCGTCGACGGTGTCCGCACCGAGACCTCCCGCTGCCGGAGCAGCCGACTCCGTCTCGTCGTCCTCGCCGGCGGTGAGCACTCGTTCCCGGTGAGCCCGCCCGCCACCGGTGGTGCGCGATGGATCGAGGAGTTCTTCCATCTCGATCGGTTGCAGGACCAGTGACGAACAGATTGGAGAGCGCGCGGTTGCGCGGCCCGTTCCTCGAACTGCTCGCGGTCAGTGGCCTGGCGTTCGCCCAGCCGGTCTTCGACCTCGTGGGCAAGAACACCGACCTCTTCGTCGGGCGGCGCATCTCCGGATGGCACCTCGTCGCGTTCGCGACCGCGGTCGTGCTCGGTCCGCCGGTCCTCGTGATCGCGGTCGAGGCACTCGTCGGACTCCGCTCGGCGCGGGCCCGCACGGTCGTGCACGGGACAGCACTCGCCACCGGAGTAGGGCTCGTGACGGTGGCGACGCTGAAACAGGTGACCGGTCTCGGACCCGCGCCCCTCCTCGCCGCGGCCGTGGCCGTTGCAGGCGCGTTCCTGATTCTGGTGTATCGGTTCGCGCTTGCCCGGAGCTGGCTGCGCGTGCTCGCCCTCGCTCCGATCGTGTTCTTCGTCCTCTTCTTGGCGGCGTCGCCAGTCACCGGAGTCGTGTTCGGATCCGAGCGTGGCGCCCTCGACGTGGCGGTCGCGCGGCCGCACCGGATCGTCTGGATCGTCTTCGACGAGCTGCCGGAGTCGTCGCTGCTCGACGGGACGGGTGCGGTGGAATCCGGGCTGTTCCCGAACTTCGCCACGCTCGCCTCGACGTCGACGTGGTATCGGAACTCGACCACGATCGCACCGTTCACCCTCGCGGCGGTCCCGGGCATGCTGACCTCGAGCTATCCGAAGGACAGTCACGCGGCGGCGACGACCTCGAATTATCCGGACAACGTCTTCCGGGTGCTCGGTGGTACCTATGACGTCAACGCCGTCGAGTCTCTGACCGCGCTCTGCCCGACGAGCATCTGCACCGATGCCCGACACGTCATCACCCACCGCGACGGTGCGCCGGGACTCGTGCGCGACAGCCTCGACCTGTGGTGGAAGTTCGTGGGCCCACGGCGCCCACCGCAGGGTCTCGACATCGCACGAGGACTCTTCGCCATCGATCCCGAGCCCTGGCAGACAGGCCAGACCTTTGTCGATTCGCTCGCCGCGACCGACCGTCCTCGGCTCGATTTCCTCCATGTGTTCCTGCCCCACTGGCCGTGGCGGTACTCGGGGACGAGCGCACAGGACACCACCGACCGAGCCAACCCGCCCGGCCTCGCCAACGACCGATGGTCCACCCCGTGGTCCGCGATCTCCGGCCGGCAGCGGCACCTCCTCCAACTCCAGGCGACCGACACGTTGCTCGGTCAGATCATCGCGAAGCTTCGTGGCGTCGGCGCCTGGGACGACTCGCTCGTCGTCGTCACCGCCGATCACGGCGTGGGGTTCGCGCCGGGGGATCCGCCGCGCGGGTTCTCCGACGCGGACGTGCCGGATCTCGTCTGGACACCACTCTTCATGAAACTGCCGGGCCAGCGCGACGGTCGTGTCGATGATCGACCGGCCCGCACCGTTGACATCTGGCCGACGATTGCCGAGGTGATCGGGGTCGAACTCCCGGGCCGTCCGAGTGGTCGGTCGCTGCTGGGTGCGCCGCGACGGGATGGGCCGGTGCGGGTCATGGCCTGGGAGTTGGACGCCGTCGCGCCGGCGGCAGGCCGGTTCCACCGGGTGGACGGGCCGGCCGGATTTCGTGCCGTACTGACGCGGCGCGTCGTCGATCGGCCGGAGGATCCGCTGGCACTCCATCGCCTCGGTCCGTTCGGCGATCTGATCGGCCGGGACGTGACCGGGCTCGTCGACCCGGGTCCGAGCCGGCACCGCGCGTCGCTCGTCGACCCCGAACGGTTCGCCGCCGTCGAGCCCGAATCGGCGCAGGCACCATGGCTGCACGTCAGCGGGGCATTGACTCCCGGCACGCCGGAGATCCCGTTGGCGGTGGTCGTCAATGGTCGGGTCGCCGGGCTCGGACAGTCCCAAGGGGGTTCCGGGGGCGCCGCGCCATGGTGGGCCACGCTGGATCCGACCTCGTTCCACCCGGGCGCGAACGACGTCCGGGTCTACGTGATCGAAGGATCGCCGGCCGCTCCTCGGCTGCGGCTGGCTTCGTGAGAGCCTTCCCGACCGGGGAGTCCCCCCGGATGTGCGCGTCCGGCGGGCTTCCACCGGCCGGTAGCCTCTTCGTCTTCGTGCGCAGGTCGGCCTGCGCCCGACGGAGCGATGGGACTCCATGCAGATGACCATTGGGATCTCGCGCGATCCTTCACAACCGGGTCGGATCGGTCCGAGAACCCGGGCGATCGCCGGCTATCTGGGCTTCGCGCTTCTCGTCTACGGCCCGCTGATGCTGATGCAGCCGGGCCAGGTGGCGGCCGACACGAAGAGTTACCTCTATCTCGACCCGGGTCGGCTGCTCAGCCGGGTCGGCACGCTGTGGGATCCGAACATCGGTCTCGGGACGGTGAGCCACCAGTCGATCGGCTACCTCTTCCCGCTGGGGCCCTTCTACTGGGTCATGGAGCACGTCGTGGGCGCGCCGGACTGGGTCAGTCAACGCATCTGGCTCGGCACCCTGTTGTTCGGAGCCGGGCTGGGGATGCGGTACCTGTTGCGGACGTTCGACGTGCGCGGTCCAGGTGTCCCCGTGGCGATGCTCGCGTTCGCGCTGAGCCCGTACGCCCTGGAGTTCTCCTCCAGACTCAGTGTGTTGCTCGGGCCGTGGGCGGCGCTGCCCTGGCTCCTCGCGTTCATGGTGCGCGCGCTGCGGGTCGGCGGATGGAAGTACCCGGCGCTGTTCGCGCTCACGGTGCAACTCGTCGGCGGGGTCAATGCGACGGCCCTGTTGTACGCGCTCATCGGACCGGCAGTGTGGTTCCCGTACGTGATCTGGGTTCGGCGCGAGACCACACTGCGGCAGGCCTGGTCCGTCGCGTGGCGGACCGCACTCCTCACACTGGCCACGTCGCTGTGGTGGATCAGCGGGCTCTTCATCGAGGGTCGGTACGGGCTCGGCATCCTGCGCTTCACCGAATCGGTCGAAGTCGTCTCGGCCACCTCGACCGCGACCGAGATCCTTCGCGGGCTCGGGTACTGGTTCTTCTACGGCGGTGATCGCGGCGGACCGTGGAACGACGCGGTGCTCGACTTCAGTCGTCGGGAGGCGCTGATACTCGTCAGCTTCCTGATCCCCGCGATCTCGCTGGCGTGCGCGGCGGTGATCCGCTGGCGCGATCGGGCGTTCTTCGTGATGATCACGCTGCTCGGCATGGTCATCGCCGTCGCGGCATCGCCCTACGACGATCCCACCGTGTTGGGGTCGTTGTTCAAGGCGTTCGCGACGAGTTCGACGGCCGGCTTCGCGTTGCGCAGCACGGCTCGCGCGGTGCCGCTGATCTCGCTCGGGTTCTCGGTGCTGCTCGGGGTCGGAATCTCCGCGGTCTGGGGCATCCTGGATCGGCGGGGTCGCGGGTGGGTGGGGCTCGGCGCCGCGACGGTGGTCGGCGCGCTGTGCATCGTGAACGCGCCGGGCCTCTGGAACGGTCGGTACTACAGCAAGTACCTCGAGCGGGACGAGGCCGTGCCCGGATACTGGACCGAGGCGTTGCAGGCGCTCGATGCCCGCGGCGACGCGACGCGTGTCCTGGCCGTCCCCGGAGCCGACTTCGCCGCATACCGGTGGGGGGACACGATCGACCCGATCGAACCCGGGCTCATGGACCGTCCGTACGTGGCCCGCGAACTGGTGCCGTGGGGTGGCGAGGCGTCGACGAACCTCCTCATCGCCGTGGACCGTCGGCTGCAGGATCGACTCCTCGAACCGAATGCGATCGCGCCGATCGCTCGACTCATGGGGGTCGGTGACGTCCTCCTGCGCAACGACCTGGTCACGGACCAGTTCAACCTGGTCTCGGCCCGCGGCATCTGGAGCGACCTCACGCGGTGGGGCAACCCGGCCGGTCTGGACCAGCCGACGACGTACGGCACGAAGATCCCGGGCTCCTTGCTGGCGAAGGACCTCGGTGATCCGACGGAGCCGCCGCAATCGGACCCGGCGCCGGTCGTGGTCTTCCCGGTGCAGGATCCGGTCCCGATCGTGCGAGCGCGATCAGCGGCGGATCCCCTGATCGTGGACGGCGACGGCGAAGGGCTGGTCGACGCGGCCGCGGCCGGTCTGCTCGACGGTCGTCGTTTGGTCCTGCAGTCACCGAGCTTCGAATCGACCCCCACCAAGCTGCGATCGGTGACGACGCCCGGCGCCGCCCTCATCGTGACCGACTCCAACCGCCGGCGGGGCATGCGCTGGGCCGGGATGCGGGACAACTACGGCTACACCGAGACGGCCGGGGAGCAGTCGTTGCGGACCGACCTGCTCGACCAGCGGCTCGAGGTGTTCCCCGACTCGACCGATCGGTCCAAGACCGTCGTCGAGCTGCGCGGCCTCCGCTCGGTGCGGGCGACCACCTACGGAACTCCGGCGTTCGGGTTCGCACCCGAAGGCCGGCCCACGCAGGCGATCGACGGCGACCCGAAGACGGCCTGGGAGGTCGCCGCCGGCATCCCGACGGTCGGTCGTGAACGTATCGAGGTGGTCCTCGACGATCCCGTCACGAGCGACCACCTGACCCTCCTCCAGGCCAACCAGGGTCCTCGCGGTCGGTGGATCACGAAAGTCGGCCTGCGCTTCGACGACGGCCCGACCGTCACGCGAGATCTGGATCTGTCGTCCCGGTCGGGGCTCGGCCAGGAGCTCTCGTTCCCGAAGCGGTCGTTCTCGAAGGTCGGGATCACGATCGAAGGCACGGTCGCGAATCAGGTCGGCAAGGTTGCGAGTGAGAAGGGGCGACGGCGCGTGACCGGCGTCGGGTTCGCCGAGATCGGCCTCCAGGACGACGCGGCGGCGCGGCCGGTCCGGGCCGTCGAGGTCGAGCGCTTGCCGACCGACCTGCTGCACACCCTGGGCGAGTCGTCGGCCACGCACCCGCTCGCGATCGTGATGACCCCGACCTTCGCCGACTTCCGCCGCCGCTTCGTCCTGCCGACGACCCGTTCGTTCGCGCTGGAGGGCGAGGCGCGCCTCAACGCCAACGCCCGCGACGACGCGATCGACGGAGTGCTCGGCATCCCCGGCGCGGATGCGGGCGGGATCACCGTCACGTCGACCGAGCGGTACGGCAGTGCCGCCGCACGGGGTTCGCAGGCCTTCGACGGTGATCCGAGCACCGCGTGGACCTCGCGGGCACGCGATCTCGTCGGTGAAGCGATCACCGTGCGGGTGCCGGCGCCCATCACCGTGGACCGGTTCGACCTCCAACTGCGCGACGACGGAAGACACTCGATGCCGACGCGGTTGCGCGTCACGACGCCGGCGGGGGAGACCCGCACCGTCGACGTCCCCACGGGCACGACGGTCGGCGGTGTGCGTTCGGCGCCGGTGACGTTCCCGGCGCTCACGAGCAACCAGTTCCGGGTCACGCTCGACGCGGTTGCGCCGTTGCGGGTGCGAGGTGCGAACGGTGCACCGATCACCTTGCCCGTCGGCATCGCGGAGATGGGAATTCCCGGCGTGCGCCGACCAGCCCTGGCGGAGCAGATGCCCGACCAGTGCATCGAGGATCAGCTCCTGATCGACGGCAGGCCCGTCGGCGTCCGCGTGGACGGGAGCACCGCGGATGCGGTGCGCGGCCGCGCGTTGCCGCTGCGCCCGTGCGATCCGGGGACGGGAATCGATCTCTCCGAGGGTTCACACCTCGTGCGGGGCCGCACCAAACGCGCCGATGGTCTGTCGTTCGGTCGCATGACGCTCACGTCGAGTGCCGACGGCCGCGCCGTGCCCGTCTCGGAGTTCGCGGCCCCGACGGACGCGCCCACGTCGACGCCTCGCGTGCGCGTGCTCGCGCAGGATCGCACGTCGATGCGGCTGCGGGTCGACGGTGCCACGAGCCCGTACTGGCTGGTGCTCGGTCAGAGTCTCAACCCCGGGTGGCGCGCCACCGTGAACGGTCGTGACCTCGGCGCGCCGCAACTCGTCGACGGGTTCGCCAACGGCTGGCAGGTCCCGGCATCGGACGGTCCGGTCACGATCTCGTTGGAGTGGACCCCGCAGCGATACGTCGCGACCGCACTGTGGATCTCCGCGCTCGGTGTCCTCGCGTGCATGGCGATCATCGCCGGGTCGGCGCGGCGGCGGCGTCGTCGTCGCGCCGGTGCCGCTCCCGACGCGCTCGACCAGTCCACGGCTGACGAGCTCGTGGTCGGGAGCCGATTGCCGGGCATCCACGCGCGCGTGGTGAACGTCTTCCGGCTGGGGGGCACGCCGCCGACGTGGCCGGTCACCGCCGTCGTTGCGGTCGGCGCGACCGTCGTCACCGCGATCATCGTGCGGCCGGCGCTCGGCGTGGTCGTCGGTGCCCTCGTGCTCGCCGCGCTTCGTTGGCCCCGGCTTCGGGGAGCAGTACGCCTCGCGCCCGCGGTGTTGACCGTGCTCATCGGCGTGTACGTCGCCACGGGTCAACTGCGTCACAACTATCCACCGCAGTTCCGCTGGCCGAATGCCTTCGAAGCGGCCCGCAACGTGAGTTGGCTGGTCGTCATCCTGTTCGCCGCGGAGGTCGTCATCGGGCGAGTCGTCGGCGCCAGGTCGGCCCCGACGACCCCGTCGACTCCTGGTTCGGCCGACGCGGTAGCCGAGGAATCGCCGCGTGACTGAGACCGGTCCGCCGACGGAACCGACCGTCGCGTCGGATGGGTACCACCGGGTGGGCCTCGCCCTCGTCGGCCTGCTCGTTGCGGGATTCGTCGTCCCGGTCGTCATCGCCGCCAACGCCGGCGCGCTCGGCATTCCCCGAAGCGACGACTGGTCGTACCTGGTCACGCTGTTCCGTTGGTCTGATCAGGGGACGCTGAACTTCAACCACTGGGTCTCGATGACCCTGATCGGACAGCTGGTGCTGGCGCGGCCGGTCGTCGCGATCTTCGGCAACTCGATCCGGGCCGTCCAGGTGTTCTCGGCGGTCATCGGATTGGGCGGGCTCGGCGCGTTGGTCGTGCTGGGGTACGAGGTCCTGCCGCGGCGGCGCGGGGCGTGGCTGGTGGCGTTCACGATCGCCCTCGGGCCGCTGTGGGCGCCGCTCGCAGCCACCTACATGTCGGATGTTCCGGCGTTCGCCTTCGAGATGGGGTCACTCGCCGCCGCGGCGGTGGCGTTCCGGCGTCGGTCGTTCGGCTGGCTCGTGACGAGCGTGGCGCTCGGCTTCGTCGGTTTCTCCATCCGGCAGTACGGCGCCATCCCGGTCGTGGCGATCCTGGCGGTGGCGCTCTGGGACGCCAGGCAACGTTCGGACCGGGGCGCGATCCGCCGGATCCTCGGCCTCGGCGTCGTCACGGGGATCGCCTGCGGGATGCTGCTCGCCTGGTGGTCGACGATTCCCGACCCGCTCCCGGTGGCACCGTCGACACCCACGTTCGGGACCGCGATCGCCACCGGGGTCAACCTGGCGGGCTTCCTGCGACTCACGGGCCTCCTCATGGTGCCGGTGATCGTCTGGGTCGGTCCGTTCGGCGTGGTCCGGCGCGCGTGGGCGTCGAGTCGCTCGCTGACCGTGCTCCTCGGAGGTGGGTCCGCGGCGTTGCTGGTCGCGTCGCTGCTGCGGGAATCCGCGGTCCCGTTCGTGGGCAACTACGTGAGCCGGTACGGGGTCCTGGCCAACGACGTGGTCACGGGCGTGCGGCCCGATGTGATTCCGGCCTGGCTGTTCGATCTCATGGTCGTCGTGGGCACCGCGGGCGGCGCGGTGTTGGTGCTCGCGGTTGTTCCGGCTCTTGCCGAGGTTCCGGACCGGCTCCGCCGGCGCGACGTGGCGCTCCGCTCGCCCATGACCGCGGTGATGACCCTGACCCTGATCGGCTTCGCCGTGGCCTACGGCTTCGCGGTACTCACCGACCTTCCCATCTTCGATCGGTACGCGCTTCCGGTCCTGCCCCTCGCGGCATTGCTACTCATCCGGTCCACCCCACCGGTCGAGGCTGCGACGTCGGTTCGGTCCGGTCGCGGACTCGTCGCCGTGGCAACCCTCATCGGGTTGGGGGTGGTCGGGCTCGGCTTCGCGACCGACTCGGCGTCGTTCGACGCCACCCGGTGGGAAGTGGCCGAACGCGCCGCCGCGAAGGGGTTCGGGCCCCTCCACGTGTACGGCGGTTTCGAGTGGGTGGCCTACCACCGCAAGGTCGGTCCACTGCAGGGCGACACGGCGACCGAACGCCAGCGGCTGCGGGCGCTGCACTTCCAGCACCTCTGTGTGACCGTCATCGTCAATCCCGGTCCGCGGATGCGTCGGACCCCGATCGCGACGGGCACCAGTCACGCGTTGCTGCACGGTCCGGTGCGGGTCGTCGCCGTCCGCAACGACACGCCGTGTTGATCTGACGTCCGGGCCCGGAACGGGGCCCACGAGCACGACTGTCACACCCCGTCGCTACGCTCCGCACGGCTTCCCGCTGCTTCCCCCGTCGATTCGACGTCGGCTCCGACCGACGCGTCACCTGAAGGAGCAGTGCAATGGAGATGAACTTGGCAGTCGTGCGCGGACCGATCTCGAGCTCGCCCGAGATCCGCTCGCTGGAGTCGGGCAGCACCGTCGCCACGATCGGCGTCCGGGCGCCGGCAGGGGACCGGACCACCTCGGTGCCCGTCTCGGTCTGGGACCCACCCGCCTGGATCGGCGAACTCGCGCCGGGTGACGAGGTCATCGTGCTCGGTGCCGTGCGCCGCCGGTTCTATCGGGGCAGTGCCGGCACCGGGAGTGCCGTCGATGTCGAGGCGGTCTTCGTCGGTCGCCCGGGGAAGCGGCAGCTGCGCTCGGTTGCCCGCCAGATCGAGTCCACGTTGGCCGAACTCGTGGGCGAATCCGGCTGAGGGTGCCCCCGTCGGCGGGCGGGTCGGGTCTGCGGGGGAGCGAATGACCGATTGCGGGGGGATCGGTCGGTAGACTGATCGGTCGGTGGCGGGGAAATTCGAGGGAGACGAGGTCACGTGACCGACACGACATCGGCGACCCGCCGGCCGGAGACGCTCGAACGGGTGGTGATCCGCTTCGCCGGCGACTCCGGCGACGGTATGCAGTTGGTGGGTGATCGATTCACCGACGTGAGCGCGGCGTTCGGCAACGACCTCGCCACGCTGCCGAACTATCCGGCCGAGATCCGGGCCCCCGCCGGCACGATCGCCGGGGTCTCGAGTTTCCAGGTCCACATCGCCGACTTCGACATCGTCACGCCCGGTGACGTGCCGAACCTGCTGGTGGCGATGAACCCGGCCGCGCTCAAGGCCAACCTGGGCGACCTGCCCCCGGGTGCCTCGATCATCGCCAACACCGACGCCTTCGAGCCGAGGAACCTCGAGAAGGCGGGGTATCACGGCAATCCGCTGGACGACGACACGTTGGCCGCCTACACCGTGTACCCGGTCCCGATGACCAGCATCACCGTCGAGGCCACCCGCGACACCGGGGCCAAGCCTCGGGACGCGGAGCGTTCCAAGAACTTCTTCGCGCTCGGCCTGATCACCTGGATGTACACGCGCCCGACCGAGGGCATCGTCGCGTGGATCCAGGAGCGCTTCGCGAAGAACGTGATGGTTCGCGATGCGAACCTGGCCGCCTTCAAGGCCGGATACCACTTCGGGGAGACGGCGGAGATCTTCGAGACGCCGTTCGAGGTCCAGCCGGCGACCCTGCCACCGGGTCGCTACCGCAACATCTCGGGCAATGTCGCCCTGGCTTACGGCCTGATCGCGGCCGGTCAGCAGTCGAAGTTGCCGATTCTGTACGCGTCGTACCCCATCACACCGGCGTCGGACATCCTGCACGAGCTGTCGAAGCACAAGAACTTCGGCGTGCGCACGATGCAGGCCGAGGACGAGATCGCGGCGATCAGCGTGGCGATCGGCGGTGCGTTCGCCGGGCAGCTCGGTGTGACCGCGACGAGCGGACCGGGAGTCGACCTCAAGGCCGAGGCGTTGGGTCTCGCGTTGAGTCTCGAACTCCCCCTGGTACTCGTCGACGTCCAGCGGGGCGGCCCGTCGACCGGTCTGCCGACCAAGACGGAACAGGCCGACCTCATGCTCGCGATGTACGGCCGACACGGCGAGGCCCCATTGCCGATCGTGGCGGCGTACTCCCCGAGCCACTGTTTCGACGCCGCCTTCGAGGGTGCCCGGATCGCGTTGAAGTACCGAACGCCGGTCATCGTGCTCACCGACGGCTATCTGGCGAATGGTTCCGAGCCGTGGTTGTTCCCGAACGTGGACGAACTGCCGGACATCTCGGTCCCGTTCACGACGGAGCCGAACCACCTGAACGAGGACGGCTCCACCGAGTTCTGGCCCTACGTTCGGGACGAGACGACGCTGGCTCGTCCCTGGGCGATACCCGGGACGCCGGACCTCATGCATCGGATCGGCGGCATCGAGAAGCAGGACGGCACCGGCAACGTCAACTACGAACCGGCGAACCACGAACTGATGGTGCATCTGCGGGCCCAGAAGATCGCGGGGATCGCGAAGGACATCCCGCCGGTCACCGTTGACGACCCGACCGGCGATGCCGAGCTGCTGGTACTCGGGTGGGGGAGCACCTGGGGCGCGATCAAGGCTGCGGCCCGCCGGGTGCGGGGCGCCGACCGCAAGGTCGCGACCGCCAACCTCGTCCATCTCTTCCCGTTCCCGGCGAATCTCGGTGAGGTCTTCGCCCGGTACCCCAAGGTCCTGATTCCGGAGATGAACCTCGGGCAACTCTCCCGGCTGGTCCGGGCCGAGTACCTGGTGGACGCCAAGAGCCTCACCAAGGTGTCGGGCCTGCCGTTCCGGGCCGCCGAGATCGAAGCGAAGATCCTGGAGATGATGCATGTCTGAACCGGTGGCGCTGACGAAGAAGGACTTCTCGTCCGACCAGGAGGTCCGCTGGTGTCCGGGCTGTGGTGACTACTCGGTGCTCACCGCGCTGCAGCTCATGATGCCCGATCTCGGGGTCCGGCCGGAGAACCAGGTGTTCGTCTCTGGGATCGGCTGCTCGAGCCGGTTCCCGTACTACATGAACACCTACGGCATCCACAGCATCCACGGACGCGCGCCGGCCTTCGCGACGGGCGTCGCGGTGGCGCGGCCCGACCTGGACGTCTGGGTCGTCACCGGCGACGGCGACGGACTCTCGATCGGTGGGAACCACCTGATCCACGCCCTTCGTCGCAACGTCAACTTCACGATCCTGTTGTTCAACAACCAGATCTACGGTCTGACCAAGGGTCAGTACTCGCCGACGAGCGAAATCGGCAAGGTCACCAAGAGCTCACCGTTCGGGTCACTCGACTATCCCTTCAATCCACTGTCGGTGGCGCTCGGTGCCGAGGCGACCTTCGTGGCCCGCACCCACGACCTGGATCGCAAGCACATGCAGGAGGTGTTCCGCCGGGCGCACGAGCACAAGGGCGCCGCGTTCGTGGAGATCTACCAGAACTGCAACGTGTTCAACGACGGCGCGTTCGATCACATCACCAGCAAGGACAAGCGGCCCGACATGCTCGTGCAGTTGCGTCACGGTGAGCCGGTGACCTTCGGTGCCGAGGGACAGTACGGGGTGCGCCTCAACGCCTACGGCGAGGCCGAGGTCGTCACGGTCGCGGACGTCGGCCTCGATGCCCTCCTGGTCCACGACGAGTCCCGCCACGACCCGACGGTCGCATTCGCGTTGTCGCGTCTCGCCGAGACGCCGACGAGTCCGACCCCGATGGGGGTGTTGCGCGCGGTGTCCCGTCCGACCTACGAGTCGGAGGTGCAGAGTCAACTCGGTGCCGCACAGGCGAACCGGGGTCCCGGCGACCTGCGCGCGCTGCTCGAATCCGGCGGAGTCTGGGACGTCGCCTAAACCTGGTCGAGGCTGCGGAACACGAGACCGGTCCGCGGTTTCGGCGCGAAGAACGTCGTCTTCTGCGGCATGCGCACGCGGGCCTTCGCGGCGGCACGGATCTGGTCGACCGTGACGGGTGCGAGCAGAATCGCCGCGTCGACCGTCCCGGCCGCGACCATCGCCGCGATGGCCTGGGCGTCGTGACGGTACGTGATGTCGAGTCCTGCCAGCGCGTCGCCGGCGACCGCGTCGAACCAGGCGGTGGGCACGTCGGCCAGCTCGGCCTCGATCGTGCCCCGCGCGGTTTCCAGGTCGTCCGCATCCGGCACCAATCGGGCCAGACCCTCGCCGTCGACGAGCGCGACGCCACCATCGCTCCGGATCGTCGCGAGCATGTGCCGGACCGCGTCCGGAGTGTTCGCGGTGGCGTCGACGATGCGGAACCGCTCACCCAGCTTGAGCCGCAGACCGGCCGGTGACGTGATCCTGCGCAGCAGGCGATGGATCGGCTGCACCCAGAGCTGCTCGTCGGTCAGTTCGACGATGAGACACATGATCGCGTCGTCGCCGGGATCGACGGTTCCGGCGGCTCGTCGTTCGTCGCGGTAGGCGATCGCGGTCTCGAACCGGTGATGACCGTCGGCCAGCACGACCGGCTCCTGAGCGACGAGTTCCTGCACCCGCGCGATGTCGCCTGGATCGGTGATCGCACCGAGTTCGTGGACGACGCCGTCCTCGTCGGTGGTTCGGGCAAGCGGGACCGAACGGGCCGCGATCTCGCTGAGCCCGGTGGCGGGCGTGAGGCCCCAGATGGGATCGAGGTTCACCCGGGTCGCGCGCAGCAGGGCGAGCCGGTCGCTCTTGGCCTTGGGGAGGGTGCGCTCGTGGGGCAGGACATCGCCCTCGCCGGATGCCCGGGGAGTCACGAGTCCCCCGAGCACGCCGACGGTCTCGCGTGCGGTGCCGAGGTCGTCGGCGTAGCGCATGCGGTACGCGTAGAAGGCGGGCGCGTCGTCGCGCGCGAGCAGTCCCGAGGCCAGCCAGTCTTGGATCAGACCGTTGGCTCGTTCGTACCCGTCGCCGTCACCGGGCAGGATCAACCGGACCGAGTTGTGGTCCGAGCGGGCCATGAGCGCATCCCGCTGGTCGGGATCGATCACGTCGTAGGGTGGCGCCGTCACCGCGTCGAGCTCATCGGTGCGGTAGCGGATGCCGGGAAACGGACGAAACTCGGGCACGGTCGGGGCCTCCGGGGTCGGTCGGACGATTGTGACACGACGCCGGTCGGCGACGGGGCACCGGAACGCCGGGCACGGGCCACCGGCGTCAGGCGCAGCGAGGGGGCGAACGGGTGAAACAGCGGGCGATGCCGATCGTGTGCGATCTCGACGGTGTGATCTGGCGGGGCGATCAGCCCATTGCCGGGTCGGCCGACGCGATCGCCGCCTTCCGAGC
>CAZJBJ010000026.1:0-32589 GCA_964544295.1 uncultured Bifidobacteriaceae bacterium | reverse complement strand
CGAGATCGTGCTGGCGTCCGGCGTCGTGCCGCGCCAGCCCGCGATCGAGGGCGTCGACCACCCGAAGGTGCTGCGGGTCGTCGCCCTCTCCGGCGGCTACAGCCGCGAGGAGTCGAACGACCGGCTCAGCCGCAACCACGGTGTCATCGCCAGCTTCTCGCGGGCCCTGACCGAGGGGTTGTCGGCCCAGCAGAGTCAGGCCGAGTTCGACGCGGCGCTCGACGCGTCGATCGGCAGCATCTTCGCCGCCTCGAACACCTGAATCCGTCGGGCGGGATCGCCCGTACACTGCGCCGATGAATCAACCCGAGGTCGATGACGCGCGCGCAGATGAGAGCGACGCCGTCTCGGCGTCGGGGAGGCGGGCCCGATTCCGAGGTTCGGTCGCGGTGGTCACCGTCATGGCGGTGCTGCTGATCGGACTCGGTGTCGTGTCCGAGACGCTCTGGTCGCGGACTCGTGGTCTCGAACGCGAGGTCGCGATGCTGCAACGCGACCGATCGCCGGGCTCGACCGGCGACGCCGGCGACGCCGGTCCCACGGCGAGCGGTGACGTGACGCAGGCGGAGCTCACCGAGTTCAAGGCATGCGTCAACGACTACATGCGCACCATCGGGGTCTGGTCGGCGAACGTCGGGTCGAAGTATCGATACAAGTACTGCAAGTAGCGCCCGCGCGGCGCTCGGCGCGGCCACTCGGGAACATCGGCGGCGGCACGAATGCGGAGCACCGTTACCGAATCGTCACCGGACTTCATGGCAGACTCCCGGCCGTGACCGGGGCGGGTGACACCACAGGAACCCTCGACACGTTGTCGGTGCTCTTCACCGACATCGTGGGCTCGACTGCGCTGCGCGCCCAGCTGGGCGAGGACGTGGCCGAGGTGGTTCGCCGGGCGCACGACTCCCTCGTCGCTGAGGTCGTCGAAGGCCATGGCGGTCGGGTCGTGAAAGGGATGGGCGACGGATTTCTCGCCACCTTCGGCTCCGCGGCGCGCGCCGTCGCCGCCGCCGTGGGGATCCAGCAGGGTATCGACGCGCAACGCTTCGTCGAGCCCCACGTCGCGCTCGCATTGCGCATCGGCATCGGCCTCGGCGACGTGACGGTGGAGGAGGGCGACGTCTTCGGCACCCCGGTCATCGAAGCGGCACGACTGTGCGCGGCCGCCGAGGGCGGTCAGATCCTCGCAACGAGTGTGGTCGAGGCACTGGCGCGCAGCCGCGGCGGCCACACGTTCACGGCCGTCGGCGATCTCGAACTCAAGGGACTTCCCGACCCGGTCGCCACCGTCGAGATCGCGTGGGAACGCGCCACGGACGACACCGGGGTACCGCTCCCGCATCCGCTTGCTGCCCGGGAAGGCGCGTTCCCGTTCCGGGGTCGGGAGGGCGCGCTCGCGGCGCTGACGACACCGTGGAAGCGGTCTCTGCACGCGGCGACGACATCGTGCGTGCTGATCGCCGGCGAGCCCGGCATGGGCAAGACCCGGCTCGCATCGGAGTTCGCCCAGCGTGCCCACGGCGACGGTGCGCTCGTGCTCTTCGGTCGCTGCGACGAGGAACTCGGCATCTCGTACCAGCCCTTCGTCGAGGCCCTCACCCACCACAGTGCGTACGTCGACGCGGACCATGTCGCCGAGCTCGGCGCGCACTCGGCCGAGCTGACCCGGCTCGTCCCCGATCTCGCGGACCGCTTCCCCGGCATTGGTGACCGCGCGACCTCCGGCGACGCGGAGGCCGACCAGTACCGACTCTTCGAGGCGGTGGACTCGTGGCTCGCCACCGCGGCCGGGACCAAGGGGCTGGTGCTCGTCCTCGACGACATCCATTGGGCCGCCCGCCCGACGCTGCTCATGTTGCGCCACGTGCTCCGGTCCGCCACCCAGGCCCGGCTGATCATCGTCGCCACCTACCGGGACACCGATCTCGACCGCACCCATCCGCTCGCCGATCTGCTGGCGGATCTCCGGCGGGTCCCGGAGGTCGAACGCCTCCCGCTCGGCGGACTCGACCGCAGTGGCATCGAGGACTTGATGGAGGCGGTCAACCAGGCCGAGCTGAACGCCAGCGCCCGCGAACTCGCGGCGGCAGTGCACGCCGAGACCGAGGGCAACCCGTTCTTCGTCGGCGAACTGCTGCGCCATCTCGCCGAATCCGGTGCCCTCGTGAACGAGGGTGGCACCTGGACCCTGACGACCAGCGTCGCCGAGATCTCGATCCCCGACGGCATCCGCGAGGTCGTGGGGCGGCGCCTGTCCCGGCTCTCCGACACCGCGAACGGCGTCCTCTCGTGGGCCGCCGTCATCGGGCGGGAGCTGCGCCTCGACATCCTCACCGCGGTCGCGGGCGACCAGGACGAGTGCCTCGACGCGATCGACGAAGCGGTCGAGGCGCGGCTCGTCGACGAGGTGGGGGCGGGGCGCTGGCGGTTCTCCCACGCGCTCGTGCGGGCCACGCTCCTCGCCGAGTTGCGCACCACTCGGAAGGTCCGGATGCACCTGGCCGTCGGCGAGGCGTACGAGAACCTCGCACCGAACGATCTCGCGGCGTTGGCGCAACACTTCTCCGAGGCCGCACCGCTCGGCGCGGGTGAGCGGGCGGTCGGATATCTCCTCGCGGCCGGCGACATCGCCACCGAGACGCTGGCCTTCGACGAAGCCGGCGATCTCTACCGCCGGGCGCTCGACATCATCGAGGACGTCGACCTCCAGGTGCCCGAGCTGGCGGCCGACGCCGCCATCGGCGTGGCCGTGGCCAAACGATGGACCGGGCAGGAGTTTCACGCCCAGGTCGCTCACGCGTTGGACCTCGCCTCCGCGATCGGTGACGGCACGCGTATGGCCCGGGTGCTGCTCGAGACGAGCCGGGGCTTCGTCGCCCAGGTGTTCCAGGTCGACGACGTCCTCGTCGCCCAGTTCGAGCGGTGTCTCGAACATCTCGGTCCCGAGGACAGCCTCGAGCGGGTCCGCGTGACCGCGGCGCTGGCGCAGGAGCTGGCGTATGCGGGCGATCTGCCCCGCCTGCTGGCGCTGACCGACGACGCGCTCGCGATGGCGCGCCGCCTCGACGATCCCGTCGCGCTCCACGAGGCACTGATGGCCCGCGGGAACGTTGCCAACAACGTGGACTACCTCGCCGAGGCGCCCGGGATCCAGGACGAGGTGATCGCGAACCAGCACCGGATCGGGACCCCCCGGACCCTCGCCGCCGTCGTCGGGAATTTCACGATGCTGGGCGGTTGGTTCGGCGATCGCGCGATGTTCCGGACCGGGCTCGACGGCATCGCCGCGCTGGGCGATGCGATGCCTCCGCAGTACCGGTGGCTCCGGTTGGCCCAGGAATGTGGGTACGAGCTGCGGTGGGGTTCGCTCGCGAGCGCCGAGGCATTGGCTGCGGAGTTGCTGGAACGCGCCAACGAGACGGCGGAGCCCGACGCCGCCCTCTGGTACGTGAACTGCATGGGGTTCACGTATCGCCAGGCCGGCCGGTACGAGGACGCACTCGGGCTGTTCGCCCCGCTCATGGAGACCGAAACCCTCGTCGCCCCGATCGGTGGGGTCATCGCGGCGATGGTGCTGTGCGAAGCCGAACGGCACGACGAGGCACGGCCTATCGTCGATCGGTACCGAAGCTGGGGCCGCGCGCATCTCCGCGACCAGTCCTTGCTACCCAACCTGGGAACGCTGGCGATCGTCGCCGCCGAGCTCGGCGACCGCGACGACGCGGCCTGGTTGCTCGGCCAGCTCGAACCGCTCACGGGCTACTGGTCGGCGTGGTCGGCCCAGGCGCCGATCGCGCCGGTGTGGTACCTCGTCGCTCGACTGCGGGCGACGCTCGGAGACTTCGCCGGTGCCGACGCTGCATTCGCCGCCGCGCTCGACCACTGCCGGGCGACCGACGCGAAGTTCTTCGTGGCCGAGGCTCTGCTCTACCAGGGGTTGGCGCGCCGCGATGACGGCGTGACCGGCGAGTCGGTGGTGGCCCCGCTCGCGGAGGCGCTCGAACTCGCGACCGCCGGAGGGTACGAGACCGTGCGACGCCGGTCGGAGCTGGCCCTCGGCGGGTGAACGGGTACCGACGACGGACAGGCCCACGATTACCCGTTAGGGTCGACGGTGGGACGCGGGTGCACGGCGCGGCCACCAGGATGCGCCCTTGCAGGCCTGGCCGAATGGGGGAGGACCCCGATGGGCGACAAGTCTCCGAAGAAACCGAACGGCAAGAAGCCCGGCAAGAGCCTGAAGGAGAAGCGGGCCGACAAGCACGCGAAGCGGGACGGAAAGAAGCCCGGCTTCGGCGCCTGACGCCGCTGGACCGCACCCTGGAGCCATGAACCCGGGAACTCCGACCCCCGCCGGCCCGACCAACGTGTGTGTGGTCCTGCTCGATTCGCTGAACCGTCACATGGTCGGCGCGTACGGCGGGGAGGAGTTCCCGACGCCGAACCTGGACCGGTTCGCGGCGAACCACGCGACCCGGTTCACCCGGCACGTCACCGGCTCCCTGCCGTGTATGCCCGCGCGCCACGACATCCTGGTCGGCGCGCTGGACTTCCTCTGGAAGCCCTGGGGTTCCATCGAACTGTGGGAGCAGCCCATCACCCGCGTGCTCCATGCGCAGGGCGTCACCACTGCGCTCGTCACCGACCACCCGCACCTGTTCGAGACCGGCGGCGAGAACTACCACACCGACTTCGCGGGGTGGGAGTACGTGCGGGGTCACGAAGGCGATCCGTGGCGCACGCACGTGGATCCGAGCTGGATCGGTGCTCCGACGCTCCCGGCGCGGCCCGGCGGGTGGTTCTTCGAGCAGACCTTCGGCTTCGACGGCATCGATCGCGCCTACGACCGGTCCCGCACGTTCTTCCGGGCGGAGGAGGACTTCCCGGGACCGCGGACGATGACCGCGGCGGCCCGGTTCCTGCGCGAGGCCGCGCCGCACCACGATGCGTGGTTCCTCTTCGTCGACGAGTTCGACCCCCACGAGCCCTTCGACACCCCCGAGCCGTGGGTGGGCCGCTTCGACGACGAGCCGTGGGAGGGCGAGCTGCTGATCTGGCCGCCGTACGCGGACGGAGCGATCGTCGCCGGCCAGCTCACCGAGCGCGAGGGTCGGCACGTGCGCGCCAACTACGGCAGCAAGCTCGCCATGATCGACCATTGGTTCGGGCGGATCCTCGACGCGTTCGACGACGGTGATCTCTGGCAGGACACCGCGCTGATCCTCTGCACCGACCACGGGCACTACCTCGGTGAGGAGCGGGTCGGCCGCGATCTCTGGGGCAAGCCCGGCGTCCCGCAGTACGAACCGCTCGGGCACACCCCGCTGATGATCTCCTGGCCCGGGGTCGCCGGTGGTGGCACGTGCGATGCATTGACCACCAACGTCGACCTGTTCGCGACGATCGCCGACACGTTCTCGGCCACCGTCGCCCACCCGACCCATGGCGTGTCACTCGTGCCGTTGTTGACCGGAGCGGCGACGGCGGTGCGGGAATGGGCGCTCGGTGGCGTCTTCGGCAGTTGGGCCCAGGTCACCGACGGTGCCCGAAAGCTGGCGCGCGGCCCCGTCGACGACCTGTTCCCGATCTCGATGTGGTCGAACCGCTGGTCCACCATGCCGCTCCACATCGCAGGTATCGAAGGTCTGCCGAACCCCGACCACCGCGCCTGGCTCGACCGGATGCCGGGGTCCGACGTTCCGGTGATCCGTCAACCGTTCGCGCCGGGGGACCGGCTTCCGTTCTGGGTCGGCCGGGCCGCGGTCGACCGGCACGAGGTCTACGACCTGACGATCGACCCCGACGAGCAGGAGAACCGGCTCGGGACTCGTGACGAAGCGGAGCTGATCGAGTTGCTCCGGGTGGCGCTGGCCGCGGTCGACGCTCCGGCCGAGCAGTTCGCCCGCCTCGGCATCGACTGACGACCCGTTCACTGACCCCACCAACACCCCGCCGCCCTGCGACTTCTGAACGAAGTTGTACACCGGGGTGTACAACTTCGTGCAAAAGTCGGTGGTCGGCGGGGTGGCTGGGCTGGTTGAGGTCGTCGGTCGTGGGGTCGTGTGGGTCAGTCGGTGCTGCGGAGCAGGCGGCCGGCGAGGGCGCCGGTGTGTTCGCCGGCCTCGAGGAAGGGCTGACCGTTGACGATCGTGTGGTCGATGCCGCGCGCCCGCTGCACGAATCGGGGTGCCGCGCCGGGGAAGTCGTGGACGATCTCGGGGATGGGCAGCCACATCGCGTCGAGGTCGATCACGTTGACGTCGGCGAACGCGCCTTCCCGCAGCACGCCGCGATCGCGGTAGCCGACGAAGTCCGCGGTGTCCGACGTCAGTCGGCGCACGCCCTCTTCGAGGGTCATGACGCCTTGGTCCCGCACCCAGTGCGTGAGGAAGAACGTCGGTTGGCTCGCGTCCATGATCTGGGTGGCATGGGCGCCGGCGTCGGCGAGCCCCATGATGGTCACCGGCGACGCCAGGAGTTCGCCGATCGCGTCGAAGTCCTCGTTGAGGACCGGCCAGTTCACGACCGCGGCTCCGTCGGTGGCGACGAGTGCGTCGAGGTACAGCTCCACCGGGCTGATGCCGGCGGCGCGGGCCCGGGCGCCCATGGAGTCCGACTCGGAGTAGTGGTAGCGAGCACCGACGTCCGGCGTCAGGAGGAACATCCGGTCGAAGGACGACTGGTCGCCGGCGAGCCCTTCCGCGACCAGGGTGTCGCGGACGGCCGGGTCGCGCAGCGCGGCGAGCCGACCGGCGAAGTCCCGCTCCTTCACCGCCGCGAACGACGGCAGGTGATCGATCGCGGTGTTCGCGGCCAGGCTGAACAACACCCCGATCGCTCGGGGTGTGGTCTGGGGCCGGAGTTGCGCGCCGGTGCGGTTGGCGTCGACCGCGAGGTCGAGCACGGTGCGGTAGTGATCGCCCAGTGATCGCATCTGCATCAGGTTGAACGTGAACGGACGCCCGAGTGAGCGGCTCAGTTCCGCGATCCAGCTCATCTCCTCCGCGGCGCGCGAGGTGGATCCGTCGATCTCGTTGTAGCGGGGTGCGCACTCGAGCACACCCCGGCCGAGGCGGCCGAGCGGCTCGGCGATGGCGAAGAACTCCGACGGGTCGGCCCACGTGCCCGGCACCCAACGCCCGTCGGGCACGCGATGGGTGAGCGCCCGGGAGATGGAGTAGCCGAGCGCGCCCGCTTCCATGGCGGACTCGACCTCGTGGGCCATGGCGGTGAGCTCGTCGTCGGTGGCGCGGTAGTCCTGATCGCAGGCGGCGTCGCCGATGACGTAGGTGCGGAGCGCGACATCGCCCACATAGCCGCCCGCGTTGATGCCCTTGGGCATCGCGTCGATGACGTCGAGGTATTCGCCGTAGGACTCCCAGTTCCAGGGGAGGCCGTCGAGGATGCACGACGCCGGGATGTCCTCCACCGATTCCATCGCGTGCGCGAGCACGCTCGAGGCGCCGGGGCGGACGGGGGCGAAGGTCATGCCGCAGTTGCCCATCACGACCGACGTGACGCCGTGCCAACACGACGACGACATCAACGGGTCCCAACCGATCTGGGCGTCGAGATGGGAGTGCAGGTCGACGAACCCGGGCGTCACCGTCCTGCCCTCGGCATCGATCGTCCGCGAGGCCGCACCGAGCGTGCCCGGTGCCGCGACCTCGGTGATGCGGTCGCCGTCGATGGCGACGTCGGCCGCTCGGGCCGGTGCACCGGTCCCGTCGACGACGGTGCCGTTGGTGATGATCAGGTCGTGCGCCATGAAGAATCCCCGGGAGTCGCGATCGGTCGGCCGGACACCGATGGTAGGCAGCTCGGACGCGGCCGCGCCCGGAGCGCACCGATCACCTGCGATCACGTACCGGCGAGCTGCTCCACGACCGGCGTGACGGCGTCGATCGAGTCGTCGTTGAAGACGTAGTACGAGAGGTCCCACCGGTCGCGTCGTTCCCGCAGGGTCTCGGCGATCTGGTCGGTCGAACCGATCAGGACGTGGGGGCTGGCGAGCACGCCCTCGGCGTTCAGTTCGGCGGCCGGATCCGGCGGCAGCGAAGCGGCGATGGCGCTCGCGGTTCCCTCGCGATCGTCGGTGACGATGACGAACGGCACGACGATCGACATCTCGATGTCGGCGTACCGGGCACCGGCCGCCTCGCGGATCCAACCGACCTTGCGGTCGGTGGCCTCGGCCGTCGCGTCGGGGAGGTTCTGGTCCTCCCACGCGGTGTTGGACTTGCGGGCGGGGTTGAGCCCGATGATGTCGGCCTCCCGCGCCGCGATCCTCAGCATGCGTGGCCCCCCGCCGGCGATCATGACCCGCGGCATCGTGGCCGGGACGGGGTACGCGGTGTGGCCGGTGATCCGGTAGTGCTCGCCGTGGTGGTCGACGGTCCGACCGGAGAGCAGACCTGTGATGACGGTCACCGCCTCCTCCATGCGGCTCACCCGCACGCCCGGTGCGTCGAAGTCCATGCCGGCCTGTTCGTAATCCGGCGCCATCCACCCGGCCCCGATCCCGACCTCGACCCGCCCGGGCGCGAAGTGGTCGATGGTGGCGAGTTCCTTGGCGAGCACGAGCGGGTGGCGGTAGTCGTTGTCGAACACGAGCGTGCCGACGTTCAGCCGCTCGGTCACGACCGCCGCCGCGGTCATCGCCGCGATCGGGCCCAGCTGGGTGTCGAAGTGGTCCCGCAGGAACAGCGTGGAGAAGCCGAGCTGCTCGATCCGGCGGGCAGCGTCCACCCACGCCGAGCCCGGCGCCGCGTCGGACGTGTGGACCCCGAATCGGAATCGTCGGTCGTGGGCCATGGAGGTCTCCTTCACGGTCGGGGGCAGCACTCTCGCACAGGGCATCCCCGCCGTGCCCGGGCGGATCGATCCGGGTCTGTACGCGCGAGAATCCCGTGATGACCGATGGTGATGTGTTCACGGTGGCCGATCCCGACGGCGTGGCGATCTCGGTCCACCAATGGTTGTCGACGGCGCCGAAAGCCGTCGTCCACATCGTGCACGGACTCGGTGAACACGCGGCGCGCTACGCACGGTTGGCGCAGGAACTCAACGCCGCCGGCTACCACGTCTACGCCGACGACCACCGCGGCCACGGTCGCACCGGGATCGCGATGGGCGGCATCGGGCCGCTCGGCCCGCGCGGGATGACGGGCACGCTCGATGCGGTCCATGCGGTGAGCGAACACATCGCCGCGAACTATCCGGAACTCCCGCTGGTCCTGCTCGGCCACAGCTGGGGATCGTTCCTCGCGCAGAAGTTCGTGCAGCGGTGGGGTGACGAACTCGACGCCCTCGTGCTCACCGGCACCACGATCCTCGTGCCGCCGTTCCGCGACATGGCGACGTTCAACGACGACTTCGAACCGGCGACGACGCCGAGCGACTGGCTGAGCCGGGATCCGGCGGAGGTGGCGAAGTACGTCGCCGATCCGTGGTGCGGGTTCCCCGCCGACTTCCCCTACGACGAGATGGCCCAGCTGGCCGGTCCGCCGACCGACGCCGTGCCCGCGTCGTTACCGATCCTGATCATGAACGGCGCCGCGGATCCGGTCGGTGGCGAAGCGCGCGGGCACGAGCTGATGGCGGCGTACCGCGAGGTCGGCGTCGACGACGTGACCTACCTCTGCTATCTCGACGCCCGGCACGAGTTGTTCAACGAGACGAACCGAGCCGAGGTGACCGAGGATCTCGTGGACTGGCTGGACGCCCACGTCTGAGTGACGTGGGCGCGGCCGGGCGTCGCCGTCAGCCGTCGAGGCCGATGGCGCCCGGGTCACCGGCGAGCTGGCCACCGGCGGCGAGCCACGCCATGACGACGGCCTCACCCTCGGCCGGGTTGTAGATGTCCTCCTGGCGGGACCAGAGTCCGTCGCCGGCGTAGTCGAGGATCGTGATGCACGCGAAGCGGTATTCGGCGTCGCCGCCGGCCGGGTCCGGGAAGACCTGCCAGGGGAGGAACACCACGCGGTTGCCGTCGATCATGTGCCACTCGACAGGGAACTGCATCATCGGCACCGGCGCCATCAGTTCGGTGATCTTGGCCCGGATCGCCTCGCGGCCGACGATGGTGCCGAAATGGTGTTCGACCCACACGCAGTCCTCCGAGTGCAGGTCGGCCCAGCGGCTCCAGTCGCCCGAATCACCGACCGCGACGAACTCCTGGAAGGCGGCTTCCACTTCGTCGCGTGGGTAGGTGCCGTCGCTCATGTCTGCTCCTCGGTGGTCGGCGGTCGGGGGGTGGAGACCTTGTAGGTGAGCCAGCCTTCCGCGACGACGTCACCGGTGGTCGCGGCGCGCACTTCGGCCTGGCAGAACACGATGGAGCGTCCGCGCCGGGTGATCCAACCCTCGGCCACGATGTCGGACTCGCGCGCCGTGCCGAGGAACCGGATCTGGAGGTCGATCGTGAGCATGACCTGGAAGTCGTCGTAGGCGCTGCCGATGGCGGGGACCACGACCGTGTCGATGATCGAGGCGATCGCGCCACCGTGGATCACGCCGGCCGGTTGGTTCAGCTCGGCGCGGTAGGGGAGCCGCATGCGGGCGTAGTCGAGGCGGACCTCTTCGAGTTCGAGCCCGACGACGTTCGGGAAATAGCGCTCCTCCCAGCGGCCGAACTTGGACCAGCGGGCCAAGCGATCCGGTGGGAGTGGGGTGAACCGATCGGCGCGGGAGCCCGGCTCGGGTGGGTTCGCCATGGGTGGGTTGCTACCAGACGTCAGTCCCATCGGGGCGGATCCGCTCCCAGGTCCGTCGCGGGAAGGTCCCAACCGATGCGCACGCCGTCGATCCGCGCCGGGGGCACCAACCGGCGGGCCGGCCCCCACGGCGTGGTTTCGGTCGCCGCGTCGAACGCAGGCGGGTCGAGTGGGTCGAGACGGTCTGCGTCGGTCGCGGGGGGTGCGTCCACGAGTGCGAGCGCGGTGCGGGCCAGCGAGACGCATGCCGAGGTCCCGGTCGCGTCCCGGCGGCGGGTGGTGAGACCGCGCAACGCGGCGGCCGCCATCAGGTAGCCGGTGGCGTGGTCGAGCGCCTGGACCGGCAGCGGCGTCGGCCGGTCGGCACCCGCGGCCCGCATGCCGGCGTCGGCGATGCCGGCACTCATCTGCACCAAGCTGTCGAAGCCGCGCCGTCCTGCCCACGGGCCGGTCCATCCGTACGCGTCGAGGCTCACCTCGACGAGACCGGGCCGGAGTGTGTGCAGACGGTCGGACGAGAAGCCGAGCCCGGCCAACGCATCGGGCCGGTAGCCGTGCACCACCACGTCGGCGGACCCGAGGAGTTCGACGAAGCGATCGACGTCGGTCGCGCGGGACAGGTCGAGGCGCGTGCAGCGTTTGCCGAGCGTCACGTCGGGGACGACCCCGGGTTCGTCCCACGTCGGGGGATCGATGCGGAGCACCTGCGCGCCCAATCCGGCGAGGAACCGCGTGGCCACCGGGCCCGCGAGCACCCGGGTCAGGTCGAGCACGCGCACGCCCGCGAGCGGTCGATCGGTCCTCGGGTGCTCGGCTGGCGCCGACCCCGTGGTCACGGTCGACGCGGCGCGCCGGATCACGGGCGGCTCGGACGCGACGGCCCGGCCCTGCGGATGCTCCCGCCATTCGTCGAGTGATCGCATCGCCGCGGCCGCACCACCCGCGGCCACGACCGCGGACTCGAGGTCGGTCGCCGCCCACGCGCCCACCGTGCGGGCGACGGTCTCCCGATCCGCCGCGCACTCGAGCGCGACGAGGGCCGCCGCGCGGTGGTGGGGCGCGTTCGTGTGGAGGCGGATCCAACCGTCGGCGGCGCGGTAGTCGCCCGCCAGGTCGTCCCACGGGCTCGGGAGCGACCAACCCGTCGGCTCGATCGAGGTCGCGAACCAGTGGGACGCGGCGGCCCGGTCGACGGTCACGGCGAGGGGACGGTCGGCGTCGGCGTACTCCGCGGCGGCGAGGGCGGCGGCGCCGATCGCGGCGGTGGCGAGTTCGGTGACCGGGAAGATCGAGGCCAGGGAGCCGCGACCTTCGACGCGCATCGAATCCGTCCGCGCGGGTTCGCCGTCGAGCGCGGCCCACAGGTCGTCGGTCAGCTGCTGGATGGTCTGGTGCACGGCGGGACGCTCCTCGACCGGGTTCGTCGGTTCTCTCATGGTTCTTACTCGGTCTTCGACTGGTTCTCGCAGACGGGGCGCATCGTGATGGTCGGCCCGAGAGACGGGTCCTCGACACAAGGAGCGAACCAATGGAGACCACCCCCACCCCCGAGACGACCGCCAAGTCGTCCACTCGCCGACGGGCGTTGATCGGAACCGCGGCCCTCGCCGTCGGACTCGCGGTCGGCGGCGCCGGACTCGCCGGCGCCGTCACCGGATCGGACAGCTCCACCTCGTCCACTCCCGCGGCGTCGGCCACCGCCCCGGCGCGTCCGGCCGACGGAGCCCGACCCGATCCCGCGTCGATGCCCAACGGTCCGGGAGAGACCTTGTTGACCGGCGACACGGCCAGCAAGGTCACGGCCGCCGCACAGGCCGAGGTGCCGGGCGGCACCATCATCCGGGTCGAGACCGACTCCTCCGGCCAGGGCGAGTACGAGGCCCACATGACCAAGGCCGACGGTTCCCCGGTCACCGTCCTCCTGGACAAGGACTTCACGGTCGTCGCCACCGAGGACGGCTTCGGTCCGGGCGGGCCCGGCGGGCCGCGCGGGCACATGCCGCCTCCGGGCGCGTCGGCCCCGTCGGCGAACGCGGGAGGTACCAGCGCAAGCAACTGAGTGCGTCTCCCTCCGGCCCCCCGGAAACCCTCGGGCCCCGTCGAGCATCGCTCGGCGGGGCCCGAGTCGCGTCCGGGCGCTCAGTGCGGGGTGGTGGGGAGCGAGAACCCGACGACCGCACCACCGTCGGGGTGATTCCGGGCGAAGACCTCACCACCGTGGTGTTCGACGATCTGGGCCACGATGGCCAGCCCCAGACCCGATCCCGCCTCGGTGCGGGCGACGTCGGCCCGATAGAACCGGTCGAAGACGTGAGGGAGATCGGCCTCGGGAATCCCCGGTCCGTGGTCGCGCACCGTGACCCGGCCGCCGTCGATCGCGACCTCGATCGGTCCCGCGCCGTGCTTGATGGCGTTGTCCACGAGGTTCGACATCGCCCGGGCGAGCGCTCGGGGTCGACCGAGGACGGTCGCGCCGTGATCGACGGCGAGGGTCACGGGCCGGGGGGTGCGATGGGGCGCGGCTCCGACCACGTCGTGGGCGACAGTGGCGAGGGCGATGGAAACGGCCGGTTCGTCGTCACCGGCCGGATCCCGTGCGAGTGCGACCAGTTCGCTCACCAGGTCGGTGAGTTCTCCGACCTCGAGCTGGATCCCCCGTGAGACCTGGCTCCGCTGAGCTTCGGTGAGTTGCTCGCCGCGCCCGAGCAGTTCGGCGTTGGTCTGCAGGCTCGTCAGTGGGGTGCGGAGTTCGTGGCTGGCGTCGGTCACGAGTCGACGCTGCCGATCGCGGGATTCGGCCAGAGCGCCGACCATGGTCGCGAAACTGGCGGCCAGGCTGCCGACTTCGTCCGCGCCGGGTCCGGGCAGGTCGACGTCGAGATCGCCGGTGCGGGCGATGCGTTCGGCCGAGTCGCGCAACCGCTCGATGGGCTTGACGATGCGGGTCGCGAGCAACCATCCGAGCGCCGCCGCGGTGACCACGCCCACCAGGGCCAGCAGCGCGAGCCGGGTGCGCAACGAGTCCAGGACCGCGTCGTTCTCGCGCAGTGACCGACCCAGTTCGAACACGGTGTCGGGACCGAGGCGGACGACGATCACCCGGTACCGCCCGTCGTCGGTCGCCACGGTGGTCAGGCGCGGGCGCCCGTCCGCACTCACGCCGGCCCTGACCGCGCCGGCGACGCGAAGGTCTCCCTCGTGCGGGAGACAGTCCAGTGCGTCGCCCGACGCGGTCACGAGTCGCGCGACGTCGAACGCCTGCAGGAGTGCGTTCGGCGGACACCCGGGCACGAGGGGTTGGCGATCGCGGTCGCCGTCGCCCCGACCTCCGACCGGACCGGCGGTCAGTTCCGCGGCCTTGGAGCGCAGTGACTCGTCGACCGCGGCTGCGAGGCGATCAGCCGTCTGGAAGTACGCGAACGCAGCCCCGGCGGTCGAGACGAGCGTGGCGATCGCGGCCAGACCGAGCGCGATCCGCCAGCGGAGACTCACGCGCGCACCACATAGCCGACGCCGCGCACCGTGTGGACGACTCGGGGTGCGCCTTCGGCCTCGGTCTTACGGCGGAGATAGCCGATGTAGACGTCGAGTGACCGGGAGCCGGTCTCGAAATCGAACCCCCAGATGTGTTCGTAGATCTGATCCCGTGACAACACGATGCCCGCGTGTTCCATGAGGAGCTCGAGCAGGTCGAACTCGGTCTTGGTCAGCTCGATGTCCCGGTCCCCGCGGGTGACGAGCCGGCGCCGGGGATCGAGCCGCAGGTCACCGACGACCAGCTCGGGCTCGTTCACCTTGGAGGTGTTCCGACGGAGCAGCGCGCGTAACCGAGCGAGGAGCTCGTCGAGCGAGAACGGCTTCACCACGTAGTCGTCCGCGCCCGCGTCGAGTCCGGTGACCCGGTCCGAGACCTGGTCGCGCGCGGTGAGCACCAGGATCGGTGTGGTCACGTTGCGGGCTCGCAACCGACGACACACGGTCAAGCCGTCGACGGTGGGCATCATCACGTCGAGGATCAGGACGTCGGGGCCGAACTGGTCGAAGGCCTGGAGGGCGCGTTCACCGTCGGGTTGGGCGTCGACGGTGTACCCCTCGAGTTCCAACGCGAGCACGAGTGCGTCGCGCACACTGCGGTCGTCTTCCGCGACGAGGACCCGGGCGGATTCCATGGCCGCGACTGTACGGGGCGCGTGAAAGAGCGAAGTAAGAGCGTGTCGTTCGCGTTCTTGCACGGTTCTCACATCGACTTCGGATCGGCCTTACGGAGCCTCCGCATGATGGAGCCATGACGAGTCACCCACCGCTTCCAGCCAGCAGCCCGTCGACGGCGCCGCGGGCGAACCGCCGGGCCGCGCACCGGTCACGGATCGCCGCGGGCGCACTCAGCGTGGCCGCGCTCCTGGGTCTGGGCGTCACGATGGCGGTCTCGGCGACGGATCCCCCCACCGTCGCCACCGCCACCGTGACGTCCACCGCGGCACCGACAGCAGCATCGGCACCGACGGCCCCGACCGCCGCGCCGGCCGTGCCCGTGGCCCCCTCGACGCGGACGACCTGGGCCGCGCGGGCCCCGTCGGCGTCGGCGACCGCGCCCGTGTCGACGAGTTCGCACGCGAGCTGATCATGTCCGGGCCGACCGTACTGACCGAACAGTTCCGGGCCATGGGGGCGGATGCCGAGATCACGATCGTCGGCGGTTCCTCCGCGCTGATGGGCGGGGCCCGCCGACGCCTCGAAGGGTTGGAATCGCGCTGGAGCCGGTTTCGGCCCACGAGCGAGGTGTGCCGGATGAACGCGTCGGCGGGTGCCGCGGTCCGGGTGTCGGCGGACACACTGCTGCTCGTCGAGCGCGCGACCCTCGGCGCGACGCTGACCGCAGGCCGATTCGACCCCCTGCAACTGCGCGCGATCCGGGCGATCGGCTATCGCACCACCTTCGCCGAGATCGATCGACCATCGGTGACGGAGCGCGCGTCGCGCCGTCCGTCGGGTCTGCCGGTCGTCGACCCCGCCCGCCGGTCGGTGACGATCCCGGCCGGGACCGGATTCGACCCGGGGGGCATCGGGAAGGGACTCGCCGCCGACATCGTCGCGGCGGAGCTGCTCGCCGCCGGTGCGACGGGCGCGTGTGTGAGCCTCGGCGGTGACGTCCGCGTCGTCGGGACCCCGCCCGTCGGTGACGCATGGGTAGTGGCAGTTCGGAATCTCCCCGGGGACGAGCCGGTCGCGTTCCTCGCCCTCGAGGACGGCGCGGTGGCGACGTCGTCACGATCGCGGCGGCGCTGGTCGGACGCGGACGGTCGCGTCCATCACCACATCGTCGATCCGACGACCGGTGCCAGTGCGACCTCGCCGGTGACGTTCGGCTCCGTGGTCGCGGCGTGCGCCTGGCAGGCCGAGGTGCTGAGCACGGTGGTCGCGCTCGACGGCGACGCGGGCCTCGCCCGCGCCCACGAACTCGGCGCCGCCGCCGGGTACTGCGCCGACGGGCGCTGGACAACCGGGCCGGGCTGGGACCGGTTCGCCCGTGAGCTGGAGGTCGTGGCATGAGCCATTTGTTCTGGTACACCGCACGCGCCAGCGGCATCGTGGCGTGGGCGCTGCTGGCCGCCACGGTGATCTGGGGGCTGTGGCTCTCGGGTCGCGTGCGGCCCTTCGGCGCCCGACCCGCGTGGATCTTGGACCTGCATCGCTTCCTCGGCGGGCTGGCGACGATCTTCGTCGGCGTCCACGTCCTCGCCCTGCTCGCCGATTCGTACACGTCGTTCGGCCTGACCGATGTGTTGGTGCCCTTCGCGAGTGCGTGGCATCCGCTGGCGGTCGCCTGGGGTGTCGTCGGGTTCTACCTGCTCCTCGCGGTGGAGTTGACCTCCCTGGCCCGCCGGCACCTGCCGCCGCGGGTCTGGCGGGGCGTGCATCTGGCGTCCCTCCCGCTCTACGGGTTGGCCACGGTGCACTTCCTGGCGGCGGGGACGGACTCGTTCAACCTGATGGCCCTCGCCGCCATGATCAGCGCGACCACGGCGATCGGCGTGCTGTTCGTCCGCCGCATGAGTGAGGTCCGGGACCGGCAACGCCGGGCCGCCGACCGCAGGGCGGCGCACCTCGTCGACGTGTGATTCGAAACTCGTTGGCCCGGCGGGCACGCGCGCGGTCAGGCTCGGGGGATGAGTGCGTTCCAACGAGACACCGCGGTCACTGCCACCGAGCCCCCCGGTCGGTACCACGCGGACCTGGCGCCGACCTGGGCCGCTCCGAACGTTCCCCAGGGCGGGATCTCGCTCGCGGCCACGACCCGCGCGATGCAGCACGCGTTGGGCGACGTCGAGATGCCGCTGCGGTCGGTGTCGTGCGTCTTCGCCGCGCCCGTCGAGTCCGGTCCGGCCGAGATCGACGTGACCGTGCTGCGGCAAGGGCGGTCGGTCGCGCAGACCCTGGCGACCATGCGCACGCCGGGGCGCGCCGCCGGCCTCACCGCGATCGCGGTGTTCGGCACCACCCGGCCCGGATTCGAGTTCACCGACCGGACGCCCCCGGATTTTCCCGATCCGATGTCGTTGCCCCGCTTCCGCGACGGCGTACCCGACGACGTCGAGTTCGAGTTCGATGACGGCCCGTTCCCGATCTGGGAGCACCACATCGAAGGCCGGCCGGTCATCGGCCACCCGCCGTGGGAGCACTACGAACCGACGAGCAGCGAACGCCAGACGTACCAACGGTTCGACGAAGTGCCGCGCCGCGACGACGGCACGATCGACCCGCTCGCGCTCGTCTGTATGAGTGACACGATGCCGGCCGCCGTGGCCGAACGCATGGGTCCCGACCACGGATTCCCCTGGTACGGACCGAGCGCGGATCTGACCGTGCACATCACGGGCGTGGCGCGGTCGGAATGGATCCTGATGCGCAACTTCGCGCGCCGCGCCGGTGACGGCTACGCGTCGGTCGAGATCGAGCTGTGGGATCCCGAGGCGGGGCTCGTCGCCTACGGCACCCAGACGATGATCTTCACGTTCGCGGACCGGATCCCCGAGGGTGACGACCGCTATCCCGCCGACGTCCGCCGTCGCGCCGGAGCGTCGTAGAGTCCGCCCGATGGTGGACGTCCCGATCGAACTTGGCCCGCGCGGGGGCGCGGCGCCGACCCTTCCGGAGACGCGGCCACCCACGGCGCCACCGCAGTTCCACGTGCTGGCGAAACCGACCGGCCCGATCTGCAACCTCGACTGTTCGTACTGCTTCTTCCTCGAGAAGGAGGCGCTGTATCCCGGGGACCGGTTCCGCATGGCGGAATCGGTGATGGAGACCTACATCCGGCAGGTGATCGAGTCCCAGGTGGGACCCGAGATCACCATCGCCTGGCAGGGCGGCGAGCCCACGCTGATGGGCGTGGACTTCTTCCGCCGGGCCGTCGCCCACGCCGAGGCGTGCGCCGGTCCGGGTCGCACGCTGCATCACACGATCCAGACCAACGGCACCCTGCTCACCGACGAATGGTGTGCGTTCCTGCGCGAGAAACAGTTCCTCGTCGGGATCAGCATCGACGGTCCGCCGCCGCTCCACGACCGCTACCGCGTGGACAAACAGGGTCGGGCCAGCTCGGACCGCGTGCTCGCGGGCCTGGAGCGGCTGCAGGCGGCCGGGGTGGAGTGGAACGTGCTCTGCACCGTGCACGCGGCGAATCAGGACGCACCGCTGGAGGTGTACCGGTACTTCCGGGACGATCTCGGCGCCGGCTTCGTCCAGTTCATCCCGATCGTCGAGCGGGTCGAGGAGACGAGCCCCGAACTCACGGACCGCTCGGTGGACCCCGAGGCGTGGGGTCGGTTCCTGATCGCGGTCTTCGACGAGTGGACCCGTCATGACGTCGGCGAAGTGTTCGTGCAGATGTTCGACGCTGCGCTGGCCTCCTGGTACGGCGCACCCGCGGGGCTGTGCATCTTCGCCGAGACGTGCGGCAACGCGGTCGCGCTCGAACACAACGGCGATCTGTACTCATGCGACCACTTCGTCGACCCCGAGCACCTCCTGGGCAACATCACCGACACCCACATGGTCGAACTGCTCGCGTCGCCTGCGCAACGCGCGTTCGGCACGGCCAAGCGCGACACCCTGCCCACCCAGTGTCGGGAATGCCCGGTGTTGTTCGCCTGTCGGGGTGAGTGTCCGAAGAACCGGGTGCTGCGGACCGCGACCGGCGAAACCGGACTCAATCACCTGTGTGCGGGATACCTCGCGTTCTTCACCCACATCGACGGGGTCATGCGCCTGATGGTGGACGCGCTCCGGCGTGGCGGGCACGCGGGTGAGGTCATGACGGTCTTCGCGACCGCCGGTCGGAACGATCCCTGTCCGTGCGGCAGCGGCCGGAAGACCAAGCACTGCCACGGCTGAGCGGTCACGTCAGCTCGATGTCATCTGGTGTTGACCCAACCGACGATCGTCGGTGACGTCGAGGCAACCTCGCGCGCGGATGATGCACGGGACGAAAGGAGATCCCATGCCTTCCTTCCCCGCAGTGACGACATGGATCCGCCGTATCGGTGGACGCGGCGCCTTCGAGAACGTGTCCGAGGTGCTCCGGGCCCGCGAGCTGTCGCACGCACAGATCGAGACGTTGGCGGCCCGCGTGGCGCTCACCGCGCCGGTCCCGAGCCGCCTGACCGCGCCGATCGCGGCGTAGATCGCCGGTCAGGCGCCGGTGTCGGCTTCGAGGAGCCGGCGGGCGTCGACGAGCTCGGCGCGTTGCGCGTCCGAGATCGTCGGGAACTGCGGATCGAGATCGAGCAGTGTCGCTGCGAGTACGCCGGCGACCACGAGTCGGCTGAACCATTTCTGATCGGCCGGGACCACGTACCACGGCGCCGCCGCGGTGCTCGTGTGGCGGATCATGTCCTCGTAGGCCGCCTGGTACGCCGACCAGTGCGACCGCTCCTGTACGTCGAGCATCGAGAACTTCCAGTTCTTCGCGGGCTCGTCGATCCGCGCCAGCAGGCGCTTGCGCTGCTCCTGCTTGGACAGGTGGAGGAAGATCTTCACGACCGGGAACCCCGTGTCGACGAGGGTCCGCTCCCAGTCGTTGATCTCGCGGAAGCGGCGTTTCCACAAGCCCGCGGTGCGGATCCGGGCCGGCAGATTCTGGCGGTCCAGGAACTCGGGATGCACCCGGACCACGAGAACCTCCTCGTAGTGGGAGCGGTTGAAGATGCCGATCTCACCCCGCTCGGGGAGTGCGATGGTCGTGCGCCAGAGGAAGTGGTGGGCGAGTTCGGCGGCTGAGGGCGCCTTGAACGACGTGACCCGCACGCCCTGGGGGTTGAGCCCGCTCATCACGTGGCGGATGGCACCGTCCTTGCCCGCGGCGTCCATCGCCTGCAACGCCACGAGCACGCCGGCTGTCTGCTCGGCGGCGAGTCGCGTCTGGAGGTCGGTGAGCAGTTCGATACCGGCCGCGAGCTGTGACTTCGCCGCGGCCTTGTTCTTGATGCCGTCGGTCGACGCGGGATCGTGATCGGCCAGCCGGAACTGTTTGGGCTCGGTGATCCGGAAGCGCCCGATCAGCTGCTCGAGTTCGTCGCGTCGGGTCTTCGCCATCAGGTCTCCTACGAGTCGTCCGGACCGTCGAGCGTCACGATCGCGAGGAGGGTGTCGGCGCGATCGGGGTCGGGCTGGAGTTCGACCCGACCGTCGAGCGCAGCGACCCCGGCTTCGAATGCCGCCATGGCCGGTGCGGGATCGGTCCAACCGAGTGCGGCCACGGTGACGCGGTGGGCGTCGGCGTCGTGGCCGATGCTGACTTCGAGCTCGTCGGCGCGCTTGGCCAACAGGGCGGCCAGTTCCTGGACGACCCGGAGCACCGTCAGCGCGGTCGCCGGGTCGAGGTCCTCACCCGGATCGGTCGCGACGAGTTCACCGTGGGTGCCGACGTCCTCCCGGAGCACTTCGAGTTCGACCCGGACCGCCTCCGACAACGCGGTGACGAGATCGACGCCCGGTCCGATCGCGAGTCCGAGGAGGGGAGTGCCGGCGGACCGTGCCTGACGATGACGCTCGAGTGCCCACAGGCCGAGCGCCCGCCCGTCGGCCGGTTGGGCGCGTCCGATCCGTTGGGTCAGTTCCGCGTTGGTCTGATGGGCCTCGGTGAGTTCGTTCCGCAGCGTGCGGGTCCGGGTCTCGAGATGGTCGGCCCGTTTGGTCGACTCGGCGTGAGCGGCGCGCTCGCGCTCGAGGGCCGACTGCTCCTCGGTCAGCGCCGCGCGCAGGTCTCGACGCGCGCCGGAGTTGAGGATCCAGCCGATGACCGCGCCGAGCAGCGCCAGGGTCAGAACAGCGATGACGATCCAGGCGACGGCGGGCACGGCAGTCGTGTCTAGCCGATGGACATCGACGCGGGCCGGATCACGTGCGGCGGCGGCCGGTCATCCGACCAGCGCATCCAGGGCGGCGAGGAGCCGGCGGACGTCCTCGGCCGCGGTGTACGCCGAGACCCCGGCGCGGACTGCGCCGTGCTCCGCGAGCCCGAGCGCGGCCATCGTCTCGACCGCGTAGTAGTTGCCGCTCCAGACCGCGACCCGCGCCGCGGCCAGGTGGCGGGCCACGGCGTCGGGATGGTGACCGGCGACGGTGAACGACACGGTCGGGGTGCGATCGGCGAGGTCGTGCGGGCCGAGCACCGTCACCGCCGGACGGGCGAGCAACCCGTCGAGCAGGGGGGCGAAGACTGATCGCTCGACGGACGCGATCGTCTCGATGCCCTCGTCGAGGATGAACCGGGCGGCCGCGTCGATCGCCGCGATGTTCTCGAACGACGCGGTGCCCGTCTCCCACCGCTCGGGTGCCCGCGCCGGGGCCGGCCGCACCTTGTACGCCTCCAGCGAGTCGCGCAGGTCGGGCGCGATCCACATCAGGCCGGCATGTGGTCCGTACCACTTGTACGGCGACGTCCCGAACACGTCGCAGTCGAGTGCGGCGATGTCCACCGGCGTGTGGGGGACGAGATGGACACCGTCGACGAAGACGCGCACGTCTCGCTCGTGCGCGGCGGCGACGATCGGGGCGAGGTCCGGCATCGTGCCCAGCGCGTTCGACGCGCCGGTGATCGCCAGCCACCGCGTCCGCGGGCCGATGCGATCCACGACCGCCGCGGGGTCGAGCCGGCCCGTGGCGGTGTCGAACGCCACGAGGTGATGGGTCGCGCCCGAGTCGCGACACGCCAGGGCCCACGGGGTGACGTTCGCGTCGTGGTCGAGACGCGTGCCGACGACCTCGTCGGTCGGTCCGAGCGTGCGCGCCACCGCGCGCGTGAACGCGAACGTGAGCGTGGTCATGTTGGCGCCGAACACGAACCCGTCCGCGTCCGCGCCGAGGAGTTCTGCGACCCGCGCCCGGGCCGTCGCCACCAGTTCGGTGCTCGCGGTCGACGCCGCGAACGTCCCGTGGCCGTTGGCGTTGTCGCCCGAGCGCAGGAACGTCGCCATGGCGTCGATCGCGGTGTCCACCATCTGGGTGCCCGCCGGACCGTCGAAGCGGGCCCACTCGTCATCGATGGCAGGGAATCGTTCGCGCACCCCCGGACTCTACGAGGCGACCGTCGGTCGAACTCAGCCCCCCGGTTTGGGTGGCCGGATCCTGCCTTCGCGATACCGCGGATCGGTGACGCTGTCGGAGAAGGCGTTGGTCGCGGCGTTCGACGACTCGATGCGCCAGTCGTTGCCGTTGACGCTGTGGTTGAACCAGACGAACCCGATGATGTCGGGGTTGTCGGCGAGGCCCTGGAACAGACTGCGGATCCACGCCGGCTTGTTTCCGCCGACCTCGGTGGCGCCGAGTTCGGTGATCACGATCGGTTTCAGTGCCACCGACCGGAGCTCGGCGAGCGTGCCGCTGTACGTGTTGTCGAACGTCGGCGGCTTCGGATTCCCGGCCGCGTCGAAGTACACCCGGCGGTAGTAGCCGACCATGCCCATCCAGTCGACGTACTCGTCGCCGGGATACAACGGTGCCAGGCGCACACTCGGGCGGGCGGTGATGACGTTCGGGCTCCACACCCAGATCGCGTTCGTCGCCCCGACCGCGGTGAACCGGTCGTGGACGTGGCGCCACGCCTGGACGAACTCGCCCTTGCGGTTGCCGTTGCGTTCCTCGCTCCACGGGAACCAGTTGCCGTTCATCTCGTGGGCGAAGCGGATCGCCACCGGGAGTCCGAGGTCACGCACCGCAGTCGCATATCGGTCGATGTACTCGTCGTGGGTCCCGTCGATGATCGACGCGAGGGTGAAGCCGGGCTCGGTCGTGTTGTCACTGTCGGGTCCGATGGGCTGGACCGTGGGGCGCGGCTCCCACGAGATCAACGGCAGCGCACCGCGCCGCCAGGTCTCGGCGACCTGTTCCGGTGCGAAGTCGCGATCCCAGCCCTGGAAGAACTCGACCATGCTCGGCAACTTCTTCGCCGCCGCCGCGAAGATCTGGAAGTCCTTCCAGTCGTACGGCGCCTGCGGGGTCGAGACGCCGTAGTAGTTGTCGGTCGGCGCGAGGAGTTGTTGCAGCGTCGGGGTCTCCGGGAGCCCTTCCGGCTTCGGTGGGTCCGGGGGTCGGGCCCCGGCGGGGGTCGATGCGGGCCGGGCCGGGTCGACGGGCACGAGCGAGCACGCGATCCCGTCGTCGTCGAACCCACCCGGCGGACCGTCCAGGCCGTACGGGTCGGCCAGGTCCGCCACGTACGCGGCCTGGGCGTCCTGTTGCCAGCGGAAGTCGCTGCACCGGGGCGCTCGGGGCGGGGTCGTGGACGTCGTGGTGACCGGACTCCGGGCGCCGGCGCTGGTGAGCGACCGGCGGGGGAGTGTCGTGGTCGTGGTCGACGACGGCGTGGGTGCCGCAGCCGCGGTGCCGCCGTCGAGCACGTCCTTGCCGGGGGCAGTGTTGGGTCGCGCGTTGTTCCGGGCGCGGTCCGCACGGTCGGCGTTCGTCGCCGCGGCCCGACTCGTTCCCGGGGCGGTGCTGCTCGCGGGCGCCGCGCTGAGCGTGTCGGGCCCGGGCGCGGCCGGCGACGTGTACACGAACATGCCGATGCCGACGAGCAAGGTGCCCATCACCTTGATGTGGACGGGGCTAGCCATGGTAGGCAACTCCTGCGAAGACGAGGCTGGCGCCGAGGATGTACGGGATCACACCGAGCGGGTTGAGTTGGCGCTGTTTGGTCGGGGCATCACCGCTGAACGCGTTGGCGCGCGTGCCCCACCCGTCGTTGCGGGCCATCCGCATGAACCCCCACATGCGGATGGGCATCAACATGAACGTGTTGAGCAGGGTGAACGCGGGCAGCAGCCACAGGTCCTTCGGATGATCCTCGAAGTGGCGGGCCTGGCGGATGTACGCCGAGAACCAGGTTGCGAGGACCGTCAAGGTCACGATGATGACCGTGCCCACCAGCGCGCCGTACCCGAAGGTGATGCCTTCGTAGAAGTTGACGTTCTCGCCGAGGAGGATCCGTACGATCAACCCGGTGACCGTCGCCAACCACAGGAACGGCGTGATGATGTCGGCCACGTAGAAGAGCGCGAGCGTCGGTGTGTGCCGCATCATCCACGGCAGCATGCGCAGCGTGTTGTACTGGCTGCCGCGCGACCAGCGCATCTGCTGCTTGGCCATCTTGCGCATGCCGACGGGCGCGTCGGTGTACACCCGGCTCGTCGACTGGTACACCGCGTGGTAGCCCTGCTTGAGGCAGAGGTTGGTCAGCGTGCGGTCGTCGCTCACCTCGAGGAACACGCCGAGGAACCGTTGACCGAGGAACGCCGGCATCGCGTCGGCGAGCACCGAGTGCCGGAACGCGATCGTGCGCCCCGGCAGGCAGCCGACCTGGCCGAGCACGCTCATCGCCGGCATCGAGTACTGGACCCGGACGTTCTCCAACCAGTCGGCCCAGCGGGTGAGGACGTTGCGCTCGGGTTCGATGATGCGCTGGTTCGTCGTCACCCCGCCGACGATCGGATCCGCGAACGGCTTGACCAACTCGCGAAGCGTGTCGGTCGTCCAGATCGTGTCGCTGTCGACCAGGACCACGATCTCACCGGTGCACAACTCCAGTCCCTCGCGGATGGCGTTGCGTTTGCCCGGCGTGGTCGTCCAGATCCAGTCGACCCCGGGGTAGTTGTCGCAGACCTTCTCGAGCTTCTCGTTGCGCGGCCCGTTGATCACCACGATCACCTGATGCGGCGACTGTTCGGTGATGTGGTCGAGGACCTCGTGGAAGAGGCCGACTGGTTCGTCGACCACCGGGATGATCACCGACGCCGTGGTGGGGTAGTCGCCGACCCAGGGCCGATACCGGCGGGAGAGGTGGACCTTGATGGCCCACAACGCCCAGGTCAGCATCACGAGGATGCTGAAGACGTAGAGCCGGCCACCGTGCAACGTGTCGCGCAATTGCAGGAAGAAGATGAACAAATGGACCCTCGTGGCAGTGATGTGACGGATACACGAACCGGGGAGCTATGAGTGGTTTCGGCAAATTGCCGCGAACTTCTTGAGCGGATTCCCTGATGCATCCACAACGAGGCCACGGACCTGTGAAGATCATTGGTCCGAATGTCGATGACCGCGGCTGTGCGCCGCATCCTCTTGGTCGGCGCGGTGCTCGCTCTGGTGGGTGTCGTCGCCGTCGATCACCCGATCCCGGCCGTCGCCGCGGGTCGGCCGCGCGCGCCCGTCGCGGGCCGGAGTCCGACCGAACGCATCGCGTCGTTGACGAGCCTGGTGGCGTCGCGCAACGCCGACATCACCGCCGAGTCGACCGCCCGCGCCGCCACCATGGCCCGACTCACCGAGACGCGCCGGGCCGAGGATGCCGCCCTCGCCCGGGCCGACCTGTTGGCCCAGGCCGAGACCGAGGCCCGGAGTGAGGCCCGAGCCGCGCGCGACGACGTCGGGTCGTTGGCTGCAGCGTTCTACCGGGGCGCGAGCCGGCCGTCTGGGGTCGCGAGCCTGATCGAGTCGCGATCGGTCAGCGAGTTCGGATACCGCCAGAAACTCATCAGCGAGGTCGGCACCCGCCAGACCAAGGCGTTGAACGCGGCGCTGAAGGTGCAGCGCGCCGCCGAACGCGCCGCGCGCGACGCCGGTGACGAGCACGTGCGCCTCCACCGACTCGCGATCTCACTCGCGGACGAGATCCCCCGGCGCGACGCCCGGATCGCCGAACTGCAGGCCGGCGTGTCACGGGCCCGGTACTGGTTGACGCGTTGGCAGTCGATCGCGGGCGGGGTGAACACGCCGATCATGAGCCGTTCGATCCTCGGGCCGAGTGAGTTGGCGCAGTGGTTCACCGCGACCCATCGGCGGAGTGCCCGCATCACGGTGCCGATCGCGACGTTGGCGCAGTACTTCGTCGAGGAGGGCCAGGCGGCCCAGGTGCGCGGCGACATCGCCTTCGCGCAGTCGATCCTCGAGACCGGCGCGTTCTACTTCCCCGACGGCGGCCAGCTGACCCCGGTCGACAACAACTTCGCCGGGATCAACGCGTGCGACAGCTGTCCCCGCGGCAGCGCATTCCCGAGCGCGCAGATCGGCGTCCGCGCCCAGATGCAGCTGTTGCGCGTCTACGCGGACGCGAACCTGACCAACGCGCAGCTGAATCCGCCGCCGGTCTCGGCCAACCTCGACCGCCACTTCCTCAAGGGTCGGGTCACCACCTGGAACGGGCTCACCCACACGTGGGCGACGGCCGACCGGTACGGCGATCGCATCCTCGACATCTACGCCGAGATCCTCGGGTGGCTGACCGATCAGGCCACCATCTGACGGACGCGTCGCATGCGGGTACGGTCGCGACCATGACGCTGGACTACCAACTCTTCGACGCGGACAACCACTACTACGAGGCCACCGACGCCTTCACCCGTCACGTCGATCCGGCCATGGCGAAGCGGACCATGCAGTGGGCGCAGCTGGACGGGAAGCAGCGGCTGATGGTCGCCGGGCGGATCAACCGGTTCATTCCCAACCCGACGTTCGATCCCGTGGCCAAGCCCGGCGCCCTCGACGCGTACTTCCGCGGCCAGCAGGCCGGTGACGACATCCGGGCCGCGTTCGGCGAACTCGATCCGATCAGCCCGGCGTATCGGGATCCGGCCGCCCGCATCGCGCTCATGGACGAGCAGCGCATGGAGGGGTGCCTGCTGTTTCCGACGCTCGGGGTGGGTATGGAGCAGGCGCTCGTGCACGACCCGGCGGCGGCGCACGCGGCGTTCCATGCGTTCAACCGTTGGCTCGACGACGACTGGCAGTTCGCGTACGCCGACCGCATCTTCGCCGCGCCCTACCTCACGCTGCTCGATCCCGATCTCGCGGTGGCCGAGCTCGATTGGGTGCTCGAACGCGGCGCGCGCGTGATCGTGATGCGCGCCGGACCGGTGCAGGCCCCGACCGGATTCCGCTCACCGGGTGACCCGGTCTACGACCCGTTCTGGGCGCGCCTCGCCGAGGCCGGGACCCTGGTCGCGTACCACTCGGGCGAGAGCGGATATCACCGCTACGCGCAGGAGTGGGGCGAGCACGGCGAGATGGAGGCGTTCCGGCACAACCCGTTCACGATCGTCACCTCCGCCGACCGTCCGATCTACGACACCGTCGCCGCGCTCGTCTGCCACGGTGTCTTCGCGCGCCACCCGGCACTGCGGGTCGCGACGATCGAGTCGGGGAGCGAGTGGGTGCCGACGTTGGTGCGCAAGTTGAAGAAGTCGTTCCGGCAGGCGCCGGGATCCTTCGCCGGCGGCGACCCGGTGACCCAACTGCGCGACCACGTCTGGGTCTCGCCGTACTACGAGGACGACCTGCTCGAACTCCGCGAGGCGATCGGCGCCGAGCGCATCGTGTTCGGGTCGGACTATCCCCACGCCGAGGGGCTGGCGGATCCGGCGGCCTTCGTCGACGATCTGGCGGGCTTCGACGCCGACGAGATCCGGCTGATCATGCGGGAGAACGCTCGAGCGTTGGTGCACTCGTCGTAGCGGGTTCCTCCACGACGTGGGAGGCGAGTCCCACCAACACGCCGAGCAGCGTCGCGAGCATCACGCCCGTCACCTGCACGCCGGAATCGTTCAGCGCGGTGGCGAGGACGACGAGGACGGTGAAACAGATCAGACCCGGCCGCAGCGACGGGATCCACGTCACGATGCGTTCGAGCACGGTGCTGCGTCGCGCCGCGAGGAACACCCAGACGAGCACGCTGAGGACGAGGAGCACCCAGGCGGTGTTCGAGAACGTCCCGATCATCAGCGACGCCTTCCGTCCGATCACCGAGAAGAGTTCACCGATGCCGTCGTTGCCGATGCGTTCGAAGAGCCGGCCGATGTGGGTCCGCTGGTTCGACGCACGCGTCAGGTCGACCAGACCGACCACGAGCCCGGACGCGGCGAGGACCCCGACGACGCCCACGATCGTCCGCACGCGTACGGTGCGACCCGACCGCAACCACCACCAGACCGCGAGCGTGGGTCCGAGGCTGAGCGCCCCACCGAAGTCCTGCCCGAACATCGGCGCCCCGACGACGACGAACGTCACGGCGAGCACCAGATAGCCGATCCAGTTCTTTCGCTCGGACACGCGCGCCGGGAGCAGCGCCGCGAACAACAGCGCGGACGCGGACACCTGGGCCGATCCGGGGTTGCCGATGCCGGCGAGTCGGATGCCGACGGTCGGGGAGTAGCCGAACACCGTGTTCAGTTGGAGGTGGGCACCGGTGACGAGGTCCCCGAGGTGGAGCGCGATCACCGACCCGAGCACGATGAGGATCGGGTCGACCGGGTGGCGACGGCCGAGGAGCGTCGCCAGCGCGGCGATGCCGACGGCGATGCTCGTGACGATGACGAAGTACGCGCCGGTTCCCCAACGGAAGATCGGGAGCGCGCCCGCGAGGAACGTGGCGAGCACGAATCCCAGGAACGCGAGGGAAGCCCATCGCATCGCCAGGATGAACCAGTGCTTCCGATACCACCGATAGCCGAGGATCGTGAGCACGACCAGCACGATCGTCGTGGTGACGAGCGTGGCCGTGGCCTTCCCGATGGTCGCGTCGCGGAACTGTGCGGCGCGGTCCTGGCGCACCAACCAGTCGACTCGGTCACGGTAGGACCGGTCGTCGGTGAGGTAGCGGGCGGGTCGGCCCTCCATCACGTCGGGCCGTTCCACCCCGACCAGGTCGAGGATGGTCGGCGCGAGGTCGACGATCTGCACGAACCCGGCGCGGCGCGTGGTCGCCGAGTCGAGCACCCCGGGGCGAACCCCGGGTGCGTGGACTGCCGCGACCGTCAGGGTGCGCGCTCGCCCGCTGTGGTACGGCGCCACGACCACTACGGCATCACGGGAGAGGTCGACGCGTTCGAGCAGTCGGCCGACGAGCGCGTCGGTCGACGCGAGGGCCTCGTCGTGGAGTCGACGGCGTTGCTCCGGGCTCGCCTGGGGTCGGATCGAATCCGCACGCGCCAGATCCGACGCCTCGACCATCACGACCTGAGGGCGGGAGGAGAAGTCGGCGGGGAACGCATCGAGGACCGCGTCGGGGTCGAGCCGGAGTCCGAACGGCGCGGCCGAGTCGCGCACGAGGAGCTTGGTGACCCGGCCGGGGACGCGCCCGAGCTCGTCCATCAACGCGAGCGCGGCCTCGCGGTGGGGCACCGTACCGACGCGGTCCTGCTCGTCCGCGTTCGCGATCACCCGGCGACCGATCCCGGCATCCGCCAGCGTCTGGCCGAGGGCCCCGGGTACCGAGTCATAGGAAGCGTTCAGGTTCTGGGCGACGAGGCTGGGCCAGTTCATGGCCCCGATGCCCCGCAGGAGCGGATCGCCGGTGCGGGTGCGGAACACGGTCGCGGCGCGTTGGGAGTCGTACGGTTCGCCGGGCGCGAGGTTCTCGCCGGCCGTGCTGCTTCCGGCGAGCGAACGGGTCCCCGCCCCGAAGGCCATGTAGCCGTTCCCCGGCTCCGTGCGGGATCGCACCGACCGCGTGGCGAGGTCTGCGAGGGCGCTGGATCGCAGTAATCGGCGCAGGTTCGACGGTCGACCGTCGCGCACGTCGATCCAGGCCGTGGCCGGCAGGCTGATGATCAGGACACTTCGTGCCGTTGGGCTCGGCGTCGCCGCGCCGGTCGCCGGCATCGAGGCCACCGGCCCGACGATCGCGGCCAGGCCGAGCAGCGCACAGGCGACGGTTCGCCGACGAAGGGTCATGAAGCTCCGATCATGCCATCCGCCGGGCCCGATCACGCGGTGCTGTGCTCCATCTCGTCGGAACCACGCGCGTAAAGTTGCCCGGATCGTGATCGGCCGGCCGCGAAGGGCGACGGTGACCTCCGACCTCAGCACTGCCTCTGCGGTTCTCCGCTCACCCGTCGACGCGCGCCCGCGTCGATGGCCGTTGGTCGTCGTGGTCCTCCTCCTGACCTTCACCCTCCGGCTTCCGGCGTTCTTCGTCGACGTGTTCAACTCCGACGAGACGTTCCTCGCCACCCAGGCGCAGGTGATCCGCGACGGCGGCTCGCTCTACCAGGAAGCGACCGATCGCAAGCCGCCGCTCGTGCCGTACCTGTACGCGGCCACGTTCGCCGCCGCCGGCAGTTCGGCCCTGTGGTCGGTGCGTGTGGTCGCCATGCTCGCGGTCGCGCTCACCGCACTCCTCCTCGCGTCGGAGGCGCGTCGCCGGTGGGGTGAGGGTGCCGCGTGGGTGGCCGCGCTGCTCTTCGTCGGCGCGTCGGTTGCGTTCGCGCCCCAGGACGGTCAGGCCGCGAACTTCGAAGTGTTCATGTTGCCGGCGATGACCGCCGCGGTCGTGTTGGCCGCGCGCGACCGTCCCCGGGGCGCGGGCTTCGCGGTGGCCATCGCCACCCTCGCGAAACAGACGGGTGCCGCGACGCTCCTTCCCGTCGGCTACCTGTTGTGGAAACGGCGACCGGCGGGGGGGTTGCGACGCGGTCTCCTCGCGTTCGCGATCCCGTTGCTCGTCGTGGCGCTCCTCGTCGGTCCGGGCGATCTGGTCTTCTGGGCGGTGGCCGGCAACGGTTCCTACTTCGGCCTCGGCTCGGTGTCGGCGTACGTGGCCGGGCTGTTCGCGGTCATGACCTTCGCGTTCGTCGCCTGCAACCTGCCGATCCTGTGGACGGTCCCGAGCGCCTGGCGCCGGCGCGAGCCCGGCGTCGACACCGACCTCTGGATCTGGTTGCTCTCGGCGACGCTGTCGGTGGCAGTCGGATTCCGGTTCTTCGGTCACTACTACCTGCAGTTGCTCCCGCCGCTGTGTCTGATCAGCGCCGGCGCCCTCGCCCGCCGGCCGCAGGTCTGGGTCCGGCGGACCGTCGCCTGCTCGCTCGTCGCCGCCTGCGGTTTCGCCGCCGTCGGCTTCCTGTTCCGCCCGTGGGGCGACGAGCCGAAGTACCAGCGCGTGAGTCTCTTCCTCGAACAGCAGTTGCGACCGACCGATCGCGTCTTCGTGTGGGGGCACCTGCCCGAGATCTACTGGGCGTCGGGTGCGCGTCCCGCGACCCGGTTCCTGTCGAGCGGTTTCTACCTCGGGGACTGGGGCGGTCGTCCGCCGGGGGAGGAGGAGGCCGACGCGCCCACGCCGGGGGCTCGCCTCATGCTGATGAACGATCTGCGCAACCGCGCGCCCCGCTACATCCTCGACACCACGCCGGCGAAGATCCGCGGGTCGCAGTACCACCCGATGGCCTCGATGCCCGAGTTCCGTTCCTACGTCGATCGGTCGTACCACCGGATCCGTGAGATCGACGGCATCGTCGTCTACGAGCGTCGGGTCCCGTCGCGGCTCGCGTCGGGCCGGTCCGACAACCCTCGTCCGACCCAGCCGCCGATCCGGTAGCGCGATGGCGACCCGCTGGGCATCCGAAGGACGGCCGTCCGCGCAGGAGTACGAGTCCCGGTGGGCCGACCTCGAGGCGAAGGGTGAGAACCCTCACGGGGAAGCGGACCTCGTCGCCTCGTTCGCACCGAGGCGGGTGCTCGACGCCGGCTGTGGCACCGGGCGCGTCGCGCGGGAACTCCACCGGCGCGGCATCGAGGTCGTCGGGGTCGATCTCGACGTGGGGTTCATCGAGCACGCCCGCCATGCGGCGCCCGACATTGAGTGGCACCACGCCGATCTCGCCGACGTGCACGTGGGCGCGGACTTCGACGTCGTGGTGGCCGCCGGCAACGTCATGATCTTCCTCGCGCCGGGCACCGAGGCGACCGTCGTGGCGAACCTGGCCGCCCACCTCGTGCCCGCCGGCCGGTTGATCTGCGGGTTCCAGGTCGAGTCCGACTCGGTACTCACGGCCTTCGACCGCGATGCCGCTGCCGCGGGGTTGACGCTCGCGCAGCGCTTCGCGACCTGGTCCGGTGACGAGTACACCGGTGGGCGATATGCCGTGTCGATCCACGTTTTGTCGGGTTCCGAGGGCCGCGTCGATCACTGACCGTGAGCGCGGATCCCTGGTCGTGGTCACCATCCGTGCTCAACTGGTAGCTCGAAGTCGCCGAAAAGGATTGCAATGCGCTCCGCCTCCTCCGTCCTCCGTGCCGTGGTCGTCGCCGCCCTGGTGGCGACCAGCGTCGTCGCCATCGGCTCCGCCTCCGATTCACCGACCCCGGCCGGCGCGGCCGGCGCGCCCAACGGGGTGCCGGTCATGGGCCCGATCCGGCTTAACGCCACACAGCTCGCGAACTGGTACCGCGCGACCAAGCGGACCCCGGCGATCCCGGTGTCGATCGACGAGTTCGCGAGCTACTACGTGGAGGAAGGCCTCCGCGAGGGCGTGCGCGGCGACATCGCGTTCGCCCAGTCGATCCTCGAGACCGGATACCTCGGCTTCGTCGGCAGCATCGT
>CAZJBJ010000025.1:0-33814 GCA_964544295.1 uncultured Bifidobacteriaceae bacterium | reverse complement strand
CGGTGTCGCGAAGTAGCGGTCAGCGACGTCGATGGTGATGCCCTGCTCCCGCTCGGCGCGGAGGCCGTCGGTGAGGAGCGCGAGGTTCGTGTAGTCGAACCCCTTCTCGCGGGAGGTGCGCTCGACCGACTCGAGTTGGTCCTCGAAGATCTGCTTCGAGTCGAGCAGGAGGCGGCCGATGAGCGTGCTCTTGCCGTCGTCGACGGAGCCCGCAGTGGCGAAGCGGAGCATCTCCATCAGAAGTAGCCCTCTTTCTTGCGATCTTCCATCGAAGACTCGTTGAACTTGTCGTCGGCGCGGGTCTCGCCGCGCTCGGTGATCCGGGACGCTGCGACCTCGAGGATGATGTCCTCGTAGGTGGCCGCGGCCGACGCGACCGCACCCGTGCACGTGGCGTCGCCCACCGTGCGGAACCGGACCGTCATCTCCATGATCTCCTCGTGATCCTGGACGGTCACGAACTCGGTGACCGCCAGGAACATCCCATCCCGCTGCACCACTGGCCGGGAGTGCGCGAAGTAGATGGAGGGGAGTTCGATCTCCTCGCGGGCGATGTACTGCCACACGTCCATCTCGGTCCAGTTCGAGATGGGGAACACCCGGATGTGCTCACCCTTGCGGTGTCGCGCGTTGTAGAGGTTCCAGAGTTCGGGCCGCTGGCTCTTGGGGTCCCACTGGCCGAAGTCGTCGCGGAACGAGAAGACCCGCTCCTTGGCCCGGGCCTTGTCCTCGTCCCGACGCCCACCGCCGAACACCGCGTCGAACCCGTGCTCCTCGATGCCGTCGAGCAGGGTCACGCTCTGGAGCCGGTTGCGGGTCGCCTTGGGTCCGGTCTCCTCGTGCACCCGACCCTCGTCGATCGACTTCTGGACCGAGGCCACGACGAGCGGAACGCCCAACTCGGCGGCGCGGCGGTCCCGGAAGTCGATGACCTCGGGGAAGTTGTGGCCGGTGTCCACGTGCATCAGCGGGAACGGGATGCGGGCCGGCCAGAACGCCTTCTCGGCGAGCTTCAGCATCAGCGCGGAGTCCTTGCCCCCGGAGAAGAGGAGCGCGGGGCGCTCGAACTCGGCCGCCACCTCTCGCATGATGTGGATCGACTCGGCCTCGAGGGCGTCGAGATGGGAGATCGTGGTGTCGGTCACCGGGTCCTCCGGAGCGGGATGGAGCGGGCATTGTACTGCCGGATCGGGGTCCGATTTCCGAGTGGCCGGGTCATGTATTGGCGGCCTCGATGACGGTGGCCGCGTACTCGGGCCGACAGATCAGCAGGTCCGGGAGGGCCCGCTCGGCGTCGTTGTAGACGAGCGGTGAGCCGTCGAGGCGCGACACGTGGAGCCCGGCGGCGGCCGCGACGGCGACGGGAGCGGCCGAGTCCCACTGGTACTGGCCGCCGGCGTGGGCGTACACGTCGACGCGGCCCTGGATGATCGCCATCGCCTTGGCGCCGGCCGACCCCATCGGCACGAGTTCACCGTCGAGGGCGGCACGGACGGTCTCGGTGACCTCGGTGGGCCGTGTGCGCGAGACCACCAGGCGGGGCGGTCCTGCTGGTCGCGGCGTGAGCGTGGGTACCGGTTCCGTCGCGTAGACGAGGCCCTGGGCCGGCAACGCAACGGCTCCGATGACCGCCGATCCACCGACACTGAGGGCGACGTGCACCGCCCAGTCGTCGCGGTCGGCTTCGCCGTACTCGCGGGTCCCGTCGAGCGGATCGATGATCCAGACCCGGTCGTGGTCGAGACGGGCCAGGTCGTCGGCGGACTCCTCGGACAGGACGGCGTCGTCGGGTCGCTCGGCCGCGAGGCGCTCCAGCAGCACCACGTTCGCCCGGGCGTCGCCCGCGGCCTTCAGCTCGGTCGGATCCTCGATCGTGGGTCGCAGTGCGAGGAGCAGGCGACCGGCCTCCTCGGCCATCGACGCGGCCAGTTGATGATCGTTCATGCCTTCGCTTTCATCGACGAGTTCGGGCTTCGGGGCGAGCGGCCAACTTCTCGACGCGCGCCGGCAGCTTGCCCGCGGCGAGGTCGGCGAGGGTGACCCCTTCCAGGACGTCGCGGAGGCTGGCCCGGACGGCGATCCACACGTCGGCGAGCCGGGCGGCCGGACCGAGGTAGCTGACCGACTCCGGTGCATCCCCGTGGACCGCCGCCAGTGGCCCGTCCACCGCCCGGATCACGTCGGCGACGGTGACCTCTTTGGGTGGGAGCGCGAGGTAGTAGCCGCCGTCGGCGCCGCGCCGGGTGGCCACGATTCCGGCGGTGCGCAACAGGCCCAGGATGTTCTCGCAGAAGGCGAGGGGAGCCGCTTGGGCGGCAGCCAGCGTCGGGCCGGTGACCGGCGTGTTCGCCGGGTGGGTGGCGAGTTCGGCCCCGAGCCGCACGGCGTAGTCGGCTTTGGCCGAGATCTTCACCGGCCCGAGAGTAGCGGACCATTCCGGGTTGGTTGCCCAAGGCGATCATCTCGACTAACCTGGTCGACTTCGTGGTGAAAGCCGGGGCTGGTCCCGGTGGGGGCGCCGCGGGTGCGGAGGTCGGGGTGGACTGGTTGTTGGTGCTCGGCGGATTCGGCGTCGGCACGGTCGTCGGACTCACCGGGATGGGTGGCGGTGCGCTGATGACCCCGATGCTCGTCATCTTCTTCGGTGTCGATCCGGTGACCGCCGTCTCCAGCGACCTCGTGGTCTCGCTGGTCATGAAGCCGTTCGGGGCCGGCGTCCATGCCAAGGAAGGCACGGTGAACTACAGCCTGGTCAAGTGGCTGTGTCTCGGTTCGGTGCCGTCGGCGTTCGTCGGGGTGTTGATCCTCAACGCGATCGGTGGCGACGACGTGTCCGACATCGTCAAGCGCTACCTCGGCTTCGCACTCCTGATGGCGGCGACGTCGATGGTCATCCGCCACGAGATCAACCGTCGGCGCGGCACGCATCGGGCGGTCGACGGCGCGCAGCACGCGCTCCACGTCCGCCCGCTGCCCACGGTCGCCATCGGCATCGTCGGCGGACTCATCGTCGGGATGACGTCGGTGGGTTCGGGCTCGCTCATCATCGTGCTGCTCCTGCTGCGGTACCCGACCCTCGCCGCCGGCCAGCTCGTCGGTACGGATCTCGTGCAGGCTGTGCCCCTGGTCGGCGCCGCCGCGCTCGGCCACCTGCTGTTCGGCGACGTGAAGTTCGGCCTGGCCGCATCGCTCATGGTCGGCGCGATCCCCGGAGTGTTGCTCGGCGCCAGGATCTCTTCTCGGGCGGCCGACCACATCATTCGTCCGATCCTCGTCGTCGTCCTGCTCGCGTCGGGCGCAAAGCTCCTCGAAGCGCCCAACGAGTTGATCCTCGGGTTCCTCGGTCTCGCCACGCTGGTCGGCGCGGGGCTCTTCGCCCGCAGCGTGGTCCGGCGCCCGGTGGTCACGGTCACGGAGGCCGCAGTTCCTCCCAGCTGACTACGGTGCTGCGCGAACCGACCCGGGGGTTTCGCGACGTGGCCATCCACTACGAACTCGATACCGATCACATCGCGCTCATCACGATCGACCGACCCGAGGCCCGCAACTCGGCGGACCTGGACCACTTCAAGTGGCTCCGGGAAGCGTGGGAACGCTTCGACGCCGATCCCGACGCCTGGGTCGCGATCGTCACGGGCGTGGAGGACGCGTTCTTCACCGGCGCCGACCTCAAGACCTACATCCCCGCGATCACCGCGCTCGGCGAACGCATCCGGGCCGAGGGTCTGACCGAGGTGGACGGATACCGGCTCGACGACGGGACCCGGGCCGTGCTGCGCGGCGCCAAGATCTGGAAACCGATCATCGCGGCCGTCAACGGGTTCTGCACCGCCGGCGGCATGGAGATGCTCGGTGGCGCCGACATTCGCGTGGCGTGCCCCGAGGCGCGGTTCGCGGTCATGGAACCCAAGCGCGGACTCTTCGCCGGGGGCGGCACGACGGTGCGACTGCCCCGTCAGATTCCCTTCCCCCACGCGATGGAGTTCCTCCTGTGCGCGGATCTGATCCCGGCCTCACGCGCCCTGGACATGGGGTTGCTGAACGCCGTCGTGCCGCGAGGCGAACTCCTGGACGCGGCGTACCACTACGCGCGGCGGATCACCGCCAACGCGCCGCTCGCGGTGCGCGCTACCAAGCAGAGCGTGTGGGAGGGCCTGGGCCTGGACCTGCGGGACGCCTATCGCAACGAGGCCGCGATCGCCTCGACGATCTTCGCGACCGAGGACGCCAAGGAAGGGCCGCGTGCCTTCGCCGAGAAACGGCCGCCGCGGTGGCAGGGTCGGTGACCGTCGATCCTCGCACCCCTTGCATCGTGGGGGTCGGGTCCCGGACGTGGCACCCGCACGAGACCGGTGCGGGCGGCGCCCCCGAACCGCTCGACATGTGGGAGACGGTGACCCGTCGCGGCGAGGCCGATGCCGGGGTGACGCTGATCCCCCGCGTCGACAGCGTCGACATCGTGTACTGCCAGACCTGGCAGTACGACGACCCCACGGCCCGGTTGGCCGAACGCCTGGGGATCTCACCGCGTCGGGCCGAGTACTCGGGCATCGGGGGAACGACGCCACAGGTGCTGGTGCAGGAGACCGCGGCGCGACTGTGGCGGGGAGAGCTCGACGTGGCGCTCGTCGTCGGGGCCGAAGCCCTCGACACGCAACGGCGCTACCGCAAGGCCGGGCAGCGGTATCCCTATTCGTTCCGACCGGAGACGAAGCCGGCCTTCCCCTGGGAGGCGCCGTTCCATCCGGCGGAAGTCGCGCACGAGGTGTTCCAGGCATGGCTCACGTTCGCGTTGTTCGACGTGGCGCGGCGCGGCCACCTCGGTGTCGCGCCCGACGACTACCGCCGACAACTCGGCGAGCAGTGGGAACGGTTCACCGTCGTGGCCGCGACGAATCCGGAGGCGTGGTTCCCCCTGCGGCGCGACGCCGCGGAGATCGTCACGCCGACCGCGGAGAACCGCATGGTCGGATCGCCGTACACGAAGTACATGGTCTCGATCATGGACGTCGACATGGGTGCGGCCCTGTTCCTCACGACCCACGGTACGGCCGACGCGTTGGGGATATCGCCGGACCGACGGGTGTACCTGCGCGGCTGGCAGTACGCGACCGACCCCGTCTACGTCGCCGAGCATCCGGACCTGTGGCGTTCGCCCGCGATGACGCGCGTCGTCGGTGACGCGCTCGCCATGGCCGGCGTCGGGATCGACGACGTCGCCCACCTCGACCTCTATTCCTGCTTCGGGTCGTCGGTGAACTTCATGCGGGACGCCCTTGCCATCGCGACCGCCGACCCCCGCCCCCTGACGGTCACCGGTGGGCTGCCATACCACGGTGGGGCCGGCAGCAACTACCTCACGCACGCGATCGCGCAGATGGTCAGGGTGCTTCGCGCCGATCCCGACGCGTGCGGGCTGGTCACCGGCGTGGGCATGCACATGACCAAACACGTCGCGGGGGTCTTCTCGACGACCCCGGGACCGTTCGCGGTGCCCGAGACTCCTGCGTCACCCGCGACGGTGCCCATCGCCGACCGGTACGAGGGGGACGCCGCGGTCGCGACCGTGTCGGTGGTGCACGGTCGGAGCGGGCCCGAATGGGGGCTCGTCGTCGCGGACACCGTGGGCCCGGACGCCGGGGCGCGTGCGTACGCCCGGGTGGAGGATCCGGATCTGCTCGCCGACGCGGAGTCGACCGAGTGGGTGGGTCGACGGATTCGGATCGCTCGTCACCCCGAACGGGCCGACACGAATATCGTGCTCCCATGACCGGCGCCATCGAGTTCGACCCGTACTCCGAGACGTTCTTCGACGATCCGTACGAGACCTACCGGCGACTCCGCGACGAAGCGCCCGTCTACCGCAACGAGCACTACGGCTTCTACGCGCTGTCGCGCTACGACGACGTCGTCGCCGCGCACCGGGACTGGCAGACCTTCACCAGTTCCCACGGCATCACCATCGACATGCTCACGGACCCGAACGCCATCGGCATGGTGCCGGGTTCGATCATCTTCCTGGATCCGCCCGATCACGATCGCCTGCGTGCGCTGGTGAGTCGCGTGTTCACGCCCAAGGCCGTCGCCGACCTCGAACCGATGATCCGGCGGCTCGTCGGTCGCTACCTCGACGCCATGGACCCGACGGATGTCGACGGCGCCGACATCGTCCAGGACCTCGCCGGACCGTTCCCGGTCGAGGTGATCTGCGAGATCCTCGGGGTCCCCGACGGCGATCGGCAACAGATTCGCCACTGGACCGACGCGATGCTGTTCCGGGAACCGGGTAATCCGAAGCCGACCCAGGAGGGCATGGAGGGCGCGCTGGCCCAGGCCGTGTACTTCCACGAACTCGCGGGTGAACGGCGCGCGCATCCGACCGACGACATGTTCAGCGGACTCATCGACGCGGGACTCACCGACGACGAGGTCGCCGGCTTCACGGTGCTGCTCGCGGCGGCCGGTTCGGAGACGGTGACCAAGCTCGTCGGCAACGCCGTGGTGCTGTTCCACCGGAACCCGGACGAGTGGCAGAAGCTCGTCGCCGATCGTGAACTCCTCGTGCCGGCCGTCGAGGAGGTGCTGCGCTTCTGGGCGCCGTCCCAGTACCAGGGCCGGTACTCCCGGGCCGCGACCGAGTGGCACGGCGTCGAGATTCCGGCGGGGGAGCCGGTGCTGTTGATCACCGGAGCCGCCAACCGGGACGAGCGGGCCTATCCCGATCCCGACCGGTTCGCGATCGAACGGCCGCTCAAACTGAACGTCGGCTTCGGCCACGGGATCCACACGTGTCTCGGGGCGGCGTTGGCCCGGTTGGAGAGTCGCATCGCGTTCGACGAGTTGGCGAACCGTTGGCCGCGCTACACCGTCGACGAGTCACGCAACGAACGGGTGCACATGTCGAACGTCGCCGGGTACAGCCGGGTCGTGATCCACGCCTGAGCGCGACGCGACGCGCTCAGGTGGCGTCGAGGTAGGCGCGGTACTTCTTGGCCGACGGCAGTCGGTTCCACCACCAGCCCTCACGGTCGGGCGACTCGTACGGGCTGTCCGCCACCCGCTGGGTGAGGACGTGGAACCGGTGGTCGATGCGGTCCGCCGACTTCCAGTCGGCCTCCTTGCCGGAGATCTCCAGCGCCTCGTTGAGATCGGCCCGGGCCTGCAGCAACATCTCGTAGGAGGCGCGGTCGAGCGGACGGGTCTCGAGTTCACCGACCCAGTGGTCCCAGGCATCGAGCGGGTGCTGTGAAGGGTTCATGAGACCCCCATCATTGCGCGTCGGACGGGGTCGAGGTCGGGCCGACGCCGAACCCGGATCGAAAACGCGTGGAGCCGTCACCCACGCGGGAGCCCCAGCACGCGTTGGGCGAGGATGTTCTTGTTGACCTGGGTCGTGCCGCCGGCGATCGTCATGGAGCGCATGTACACGCGGTCGCGGCCCCACGCACCGGAGTTCGCGCCGGGCCCGAGGAGCTCGCCGGCGACCTCGCCCAGGTGTTGTTCGGTCTCGCTCCAGAGCAACTTGGCGAGGGAGCCCTCCGGACCGAGCGGGCGGCCGTGGAGTGCGCCGGAGATGGCCCGATCGGAGATGAGCTTCAGCAACTCACCCTCCAGATACACCTCGGCCAGGGCACGCCGACCGAGTGGATCGCGGGTCGCGCCGGACGCGGCGGCGTCCCGGATCAGGCGCTGGATCTTGGACCGGAGGCCGAGGTGGAGCCGGGCGACGCCGCCCCGTTCGTGGGCCAAGGTCGTCATCGCGACCCGCCACCCGTCGTGCAGAGGTCCGAGGAGGGACGCGGCCGGAACCCGCACGTCGGTGAAGAAGATCTCGTTGAACTCGGCATCGCCGGTGATCGTGGTGAGCGGCCGGACGTCGACACCAGGAAGGCTCAGATCGACGAGCAGGCACGAGATGCCCCGATGCTTGGCGGCCTCCGGATCGGTGCGTACCAGCAACTCGCACCAATCGGCGAGGTCGCCGAACGTGTTCCAGGTCTTCTGGCCGTTGACGACGAAGTGGTCGCCGTCGAGTACGGCCCGGCACTGCAACGACGCGAGATCCGAACCGGCGTCGGGTTCGGAGAATCCCTGGCACCAGATGTCGTCACCGCGCAGCATCCGCGGCAGGTGGGTCCGACGTTGCGGCTCGGTCCCGAACTCCATGATCGCGGGCGCGATGTTCGAGATCCCGATGGGATTGAGCGTGCTCGGCGCCCCGGCGGCGTGCATCTCCTCGGCGAGGACCACCTCTTCCAGGATCCCCGCGCCGCGCCCGCCGTACTCGGTCGGCCAGGAGACCGCCGCGTACCCGGCGTCGGCCAGCAGGTGGTTCCATCGGCGCAGCACCGGGACGGTCGGCGCGGAGAGGGTCAACGGGCCGTCATCGTCGCCGCGGAACTCGTCGGTCAGGTTCGCCGCGAGCCACCCGCGGACCTCGGCCCGGAACGCCTCGGCCGCCGGCGGATACGTGAAGTCCATGCCCGACCATTCTGCCCCACCCCCTCGAACTTGCGTCGATAACCCTGCCGTTCCGCGGGGATATCGACGCACGTTCGGTGGGGGGCCGTAGGGTCGGGGTCCATGCACATCCCGATCACGCGGTTGGATCCGACCGCGGTCCTGCCGGCCCAGGCCCACGACGACGACGCCGGGTACGACCTGTGCGCCACCGTCGACGTCACGATCGCGCCCGCGGGAGGTCGAGCGCTCGTACCCACGGGCCTCGCCGTCGCCATTCCGTCCGGCTTCGCGGGCCTGGTCCTGCCCCGCTCGGGCCTGGCGCTCAAGCACGGGGTCACCGTCCTCAACGCGCCCGGTCTGATCGACGCGCAGTACCGGGGCGAGTTGAAGGTGCTGCTCGTCAACACCGATCCGACGACGCCGTACGACATCGCACGGGGTGATCGCGTCGCCCAACTCGTGATCCAGGCCGTGACGTACGTGGAGTGGCAGGTCGTCGACGCGTTGGACGACACTGCGCGCGACACATTCGGGTTCGGTTCGACAGGAAAGTGAGCGCCATGCCCAAGTCATTCCGTTTCGGGGTTCAGGTCGGCGGCAGCTTCACGCCGGAGTCGTTCGTCGCCCAGGCGCGCCGGGCCGAGGAACTCGGCTACTCCACGATGTACTTCCCCGATCACTTCATCGACACCGAACTCGCGCCGATGGTCGCCATGGCCACGGCAGCCACGGCGACCGAGACCTTGCGCGTCGGGGCCCTGGTCTTCGACAACGACTACAAGCACCCGGCGATCCTGGCGAAGGAGATCGCGACGATCGACGTGCTCTCCGGTGGTCGGACCGAACTCGGCATCGGCGCCGGGTGGATGGAGGTCGACTACACCGCGCTCGGCATCCCCTACGACCGGCCCGGCGTGCGCATCGAGCGGCTCGAGGAGGGCCTGGAGATCATCCGGGGCTGTTACGGCGCCGAGCCGTTCTCGTTCACGGGCACGCACTATTCGGTGACCGACTACCAGTCGATCCCGAAGCCGGCGCAGGACCACATCCCGATCCTGATCGGCGGCGGCGGGCCGCGCGTGCTGCGCCTCGCCGGCCAGTACGCCGACATCGTCGGCATCAACCCGAACATGCGTGCCGGCAAAGTCACCGCCGACGCGATGACGGACTCGCTCGCGAGCATGATCGACCAGAAGGTCGGCTGGATCAAGGAAGGTGCCGGGTCGCGCTTCGACGACCTCGAACTCCAGATCCGCTACTTCCTCGCGTCGATCACCGACGACCGGCGGCGCCTCGCCGACGCGGTCGCGCCCGGCTTCGGTGTGACCGCCGACGATGCGCTCGACGCCGGCCTCTCGCTCGTCGGCACCGTGGACGAGGTGTGCGACCTGATGGAGCAGCGGCGCGACACGTGGGGGGTCAGCTACGCCGTCATCGGCGGTGCCGAGATGGAGATGTTCGCGCCCGTGGTCGAGCGGCTTGCCGGCAACTAGCGCGTCGACGTCCCGCCGGTCCTTCGTCACGTGGTGGTCGGACCGGGATCCCCACGGGGTCGCGTTCCTCCGTGGTCTGCGCGCCGCGATCGCGGCGTCGACGGTGTTCGCCATCGGCCTGTACGTCCTCGACAACGACAACTTCGCGATCAGCGCGGCCTTCAGTGCGATCTCGGCGTTGATCTTCGCCGACTACGGCGGCGATCTCCGGGCCCGCACCACCGCTTACGTGCACCTCGCGTGGGTGGGAGCCGTGGCGTTGACGCTCGGACTGCTCGTCGCGAACACCACCTGGCTCGCGGTCGGATCGACGTTGGTGGTCGTCGCGCTCATTCGATTCGTCGGCAACCTGGGGCCGCAGCTCCACGCGTCGGTGAGCCCGCTCATCCTCGGGTTCGTCCTCGGGGTGATGGTGCCCGGTCCGCTTTCCGCAATTTCGGGGCGGGTGGCCGGTTGGATCGCGGGCGTGGCCGCGGCCGGGATCCTCGCGGCGGTGATCCGACCGCGGCGCACGTCCGAGACGTTGGAGCACAGCGCCGGGTTGGCGGCCATCGCGTTGGCCGAGCTCGTGCGGTCCGCGACGGAACCCGCGGCTGACCGAGATCGCGCGCGCGCGGACTGGACCCGGGTGCACGACGAACTGCGGCGACTCCGCACGATGACGCTCCGTCCGGCGGGGCCGCGAGCGCAGACGGTCGCCCGCCGCCAGATCGTGGAGCACCTGATCCGGTTGAGCGCGATCGTGGCCCGTGACCTGGACACCCCGTCGGCACCCGCCGGTTCGGCACTGACGAACCTCGCGGCCGCGGACGCCGATCTGCTCGCGACGGTGGGGACGGTCCTGGTGCGGCGCGCCGATGCCGACGAACTGGCTCGCCCGATCGAGCGCCTGGGCGCGGCGCGTGAAGCGCTCTACGCCGAAGTGCGCGACCGGATCGGCAGTGGCGGAGCCGCCGAGGAGATTCTCGACGAGGTCGAAGCGGGTTTCACGATTCGCGCCGCCGCCGTGCACATCGATGCGATCGCCGCGAGCGCCGTGGTCATTCGCGGCGGCCGCGTCGAGCGCGATGTCGATCGTCCCGCGGCGGCGACGCCGGGCGTACTCCGGCGAGTGCGAGCACTGATCGCGCACCACGCCGGCTCCGAGTCGGTCTGGACGCGCGACGCGATCCGCGCCGGCATCGCGCTGGCGGTGGCCGTGGCGATCGGAGATGCGTTCGTGCGCGAGCACGCCTTCTGGGTGGCGCTGGGCACGCTGTCGGTGCTGCGCTCCAACGCCGCCAGCACCGGGCAGACGGCGGTGGGGGCGTCCGTGGGGACTGCCATCGGTTTCGCCCTCTCGAGTGCCGTGTTCGCCGTCGTCGGTCTCGACGTGGGCTGGTTGTGGGTCGTCCTCGTGCTGGCGATCTTCGCGATGGGGGTGCTGCCGTCGCTCGTCGGGTTCGCCGCCGGTCAAGCAGCGTTCACGATCGCCGTCGTGGTCCTGTTCAACATCGTCGTACCGACGGGCTGGACGACCGGGTTGGTGCGACTCGAGAACGTCGCGTTGGGCGCCGCCGTGTCGGCCGTGGTCGCGTTGCTCTTCTGGCCCCGACGAGTCGCAACTCTCGTGGCGCAGCAGGCGGCCGCATTTGCCGGCGCGACTGGCACCGCACTGATCGCCGTGGTGCAGCGGCGCAGCGTTCCGGTCGCGCCGTCCGATCCGGATCCGATGATCGACGTGGTCACCGCCGAGGCCCGGGCGCGGGCGGCACTGGGAGAACTCGCCGAGCAGTACCGGAACGCGCCGGAGTTGATCTCACGATGGGTTCGTAGGGTCGGGGTCGTCGCGCACACCCGATCCACGGCGGAGTCCATCGAACGGCTCCGCCACCGGTTCCCGGACGGCGCCCGTCCGACGGCGCTCGAGCCGGCGCTGGTCGGCGCGGCCGAGTCTGTGGCCCGCGAGGTCGCGCGGGTGGACGCGTCGCCACCGCCGACGGGCTCGGACGCGCTCACCGCTGCACTGCGACCGGTGGCTCTCGACGCGATCGGGCAGGGTGCCGCGGAACCGGAGGCAGTGGCCAGCAGCCTGTTCGCCCGCGACTGGCTCCGCGCCGCGGCCGCAACCATCGAGGATCGACCGCCCGCGGATCGGCATCGCCCCCGGCAGTGATCAGGCCAGCTTCGCGGGGATCCAGCTCCCGAGCCGGGTGCGGAGCTGGTCGGCGGCTTCGGTGAGCAGGTGCCCGGATCCGGGCAGGATCTCGACGTCGCCGTGACCGATGAGGAATCGGACGACACCCGACGTCTCCGCCGGGAGGATCTCGTCCCGATCGCCGTGGAGCAGCAGCACCGGCACGTCGTCACCGAGCTGGCCGGCGTCCTCACATCCGGCGGACTGCGTGGAGAGCGTCACGATGCCGCGACAGTGGGCGCCGAGGACCATCCCGGCCTGAATGGCGACGGCACCACCGAAGGAATGCCCGACGGTGACGAAGCGCGCCCCTCCCGCTCGCGACGCGAGGTCGGCGGCGGCGGCGAGGTCGTGGACACACCGGACGAGATCGTTGGGGCGGCGGTACCCGACGCGCATGGTGCCGATGCCCCGGGCAGCGAACTCGACGCCCAGGTCGTGGTACAGCCCACCGGCGGGGCCGAGCAGCCCCCCCATGCCGCCCCCGGCCATGACGACGACTTCCTCGGCGTCGATCGGGCCGTGCCAGAGGATCGTGAGCAACCCGAGCATCGTGTAGATCTCGAGGTGCCGGAACCCGTCACCGATCACCTTCTCCTCCCGCGCCAGCGGTTCGAGGAGCTCGAGCGGCGAGCGGGGGAGCGGCTCGCTCACAACAGTGAGCGCAACAGCTCGCGGGTGCGGCGTTTCTCGTCCGGATCCACCGCGAACTCGGCGGCGGAGAAGTCAGTCGCGCCGGCATCGGCGACACGCTTGATGCCGGCGGCGACCGCGGCCTCGTCGCCGACGATCGCCACGTCCGCCGGTCCGGCTGCGCCCTCGCGGTCGAGCATGGCGCGGTAGCTGGGCAGCATCCCGTACATCGCGAACGCCTTGGCGGCTCGCTCCCGCGCCCCGTCGGCGTCATCGGTGACGCATACCGGCAGCCCCACCGCGACCCGCGGTGCGGGACGTCCGGCGTCGGCCGCACCCCGCTGGATACTGGGGACGATGTGCGACTCCAGGGTCGCCGGGCCGGTCATCCAGGTGACCGTGCCCTCGGTCATCGCGCCGGCGATCTGGAGCATGCGCGGTCCGAGCGCGGCGACGAGCACCGGTACCGGTTCGGTGGTGAAACCGATGCCGCCGTTGAAGCTCAAGGTCTCGCCGTTGAACGCGCTCGGCTCGCCGTGGAGCAGCGGCATGAGGATGGAGAGGTACTCCTTCATGTGGCGCGCCGGTTTGTCGTAGGACATGCCGAACATCGACTCGATGACGATCTGGTGCGAGAGCCCGATCCCCAGGGTCAGGCGACCGCCCGACGCGTCCTGGACGGTCATGGCCTGGGCCGCCAGCATCATCGGATGCCGGGGGTAGGTGGGGACGACTCCCGTCCCGAGCTCGATCCGCGGGACCTCCCGACCCACGACCGCGAGCGTCGTGAGAGCGTCGAGGCCGAAGATCTGCGGGATGAAGAAGCCGTCGAACCCTTCGGACTCCACCTGCTTCGCCGCCGCCACGGCCGCCGCCACCGAAGGAAGTTCGCCACCGAAAATCGAGATACGCATCGGCGCAGGCTAGGGGTTGGCGGGGCGCGGCTGCTATCTTCGTAGCTCTACGCGGACGTGGCTCAGTTGGTAGAGCATCACCTTGCCAAGGTGAGGGTCGCGGGTTCGAATCCCGTCGTCCGCTCCAAGCGTTTGTCTCGGCGCTCCGGAGTCCCGTACCACTGGCAGCCAGTCCGGTGGTCGGGGCTCTGTCGCGTCGGTCGGTTCCGCAGGCGCCAACCTGATCACCGATGGGAATCCGCCGGGTACGTTGCGGAGATGTCCGGCAGGAGCGGTCCCACGGTGCTGCTGATCTGGTTCGTCGCGATGTTCAGCATTCCGCTACTCGCCTGGTTCATCGACGACGTTGACGTGGGTGTGTTCGTCACCACGTCGTTGCTCCTGGGACCCTTGGCATTTCTCCTCGCTCGATCCGGCGCTCGCGACGACGGTGAACAACCGAGTGCGGGGTTTGCGCAGCGTGCGCCGAGTGTGATGACCATCGGCTGGGTCTTTGGCGCGTTGGCGCTGGTCGCAGCTGGATTTGGCAACCCGGCGTGGAGTTTGTGCTTCTGGATGGCCGTATTCGCGTTCGCGCTCGCTCGCTCCTGGGGCTATCGCTTCCGCTCCGCGCCGCATCGCCCGGAGTGACGCGGCCGCTGATTCGCGTCCGGAGACTTGACGGTGCTCGACGTTCCGGGGGAAGGTCAATCCGGACATTCGGAGCGGGGGAGATTCATGAGCACACAGCGGGCACGCAGCCTGACGGTTCGACTGGGCCTGGTCGCAGCACTCAGCGCGGGCAGCCTCGTCGCGATCGCACCGGTCACCGACGCCGGCGCATCGCACCGGGATCCCGGGCGCACCGGGGTACCGAACCCCACGGTGTCGGTGCCGGTCGATCAGGGCAACGGGATCTTCAACCTCCAGGCCGACCTCACCGACTTCCCGAAGTACGGCTACGAGGAGCAGGAGTTCTTCTTCGAAGGAACCGCCCGCGCCTACAGCCCGACCGCGCCCCTGACCGCCGACGGCCTCTGGTCGGTCCAGCAGTCGTCCACCGCGCCGTACAAGACGCGCATGCTCGTGCGACGCCCGATCGACCCGGACCGTTTCAACGGCACGGTCATCGTCGAGTGGCTGAACGTCACCGCCGGGTTCGACGTCTCGCCCGACTGGCAGTTCACCCGCACCGAGCTGATGCGACGCGGGTTCGCCTGGGTGGGCGTCTCGGCGCAGAAGGTCGGCATCGACGCGACGACCGGCATCGTTCCCGGGCTGAAGATCTTCGACCCGGTGCGGTACGGCTCGCTGTCACATCCGGGTGACATCTACTCCTACGACATGTACTCCCAGGCCGGGCAGGCGGTGCGGTACCCGACCGGCGTGAACCCGCTGGAAGGTCTCGACGTCGATCACATCATCGCCGACGGTGAATCGCAGTCGGCGTCGCGCATGACCACCTACGTCAACGCGATCTCACCGATGACCCGTCTCTACGAGGCGTTCCTCATCCACAGTCGGTCGTCGGGAGCTTCGGGTTTGAGCCTGACCGACCCGGGTCTGACGATGCCGAACCCGACCTTCATCCGCACCGACATCAAGACGCCGGTGCTGGTCGTCGAGTCGGAGAACGACGTGCTCCGTCACCTCGCGGCGCGGCAGGGTGATTCGCGCGCCTTCCGACTCTGGGAGATCGCCGGCACCTCACACCTGGACGAGTACGGCCTCGGCGAACTCGCCATCGCGTTCCTCCGGTGCGACAAGCCGGTCAACTCCGGCCAGCACCACTACGTGATGCACACGGCGATCCGCCGGCTGTGGAAATGGATGAGGCATCCGTCGTCGAAGAGCATGCCGAGCTCACCGCTGATCGCGATCACGCCGCAGGGCGATGTCGCCCGCGATCAGTGGGGCAACGCGCTCGGCGGAATCCGGACCCCGGCGCTCGATGCGCCGACGGCCACGCTGTCCGGCTTCGGGAACACACCGGCCGGATTCTGTGGGCTGTTCGGTACGACGACGCCCTTCACGGACCAGCAGCTGCTCCAGGCCCACGGGAACTTCGCGAGCTACCTCGTGAACTACGTCGTCGCCACCGCGCAGGGGTTCAAGTCGAACTTCCTGCTCGAGGACGACGGTCCCGCGATCATCGACGAAGCGCTGGCGGTGAACTTCCCGGGCTAGTCGACGCGGCGGGCGTCAGTCGTCGTTGACGATGGTGAAGCTTCCCGTCGCGCGGGTGAGCGTCACCGACCCGGTGGACGGAGTCCCGAGGACCACGGTGAAGGTCTCGTCGCCTTCGGGGATCCATTCCTTGCTGATCGGGATGCTGATCGTCTTGACGGTGTTCGACGAGGTGAACGAGAGCGTGCCGGAACGGACCGTGATGTCGCGGGTTCCCGCGCTCCCGACCACCGTCTGATAGCTGACGGTGAACGGGACACCGGCCGCGTGGCTGATCGCGACCTGGGTGCGCAACAGGATCGATCCGGTTCCGTTGTCACCTTCGACCGCGCTGGCATCGCCGATGGTGAGCTGATTGGCGGCGGACCCGTCGTCGTCGAGAATCGCGCCGGCTCCGGTGCCGTCGGCGAGCGTCGCGCCGTCGGCACCCGTGGGAGTCGCCAGCTGGACCTGGAAGGTCTCGGTCGGCTCGGCGGCCTGGTCGGGCTTGACCGGCACTGCGATCACCTTGGTCGCCTGACCCGCCTTGAACGAGAGCGTGCCGACCTTCGTGACGTAGTCGGTCCCGGCCGTCGCGGTCCCGGCGGTGGTCGCGTAGCCGACCGCCATCGCCGCGGTGGGTGCCGGCGAGACCGTGACGGTGAAGGTGGCGATGCGGTTGCCGGTGTCGCCCTCGGTCACGGTCGCGTCGCCGACGGACACGCGCGGCGTGACGGGCGCATGGATCTGTTGATCGATCCAGTCCGCATAGGAAGACACCCGCGACCACAGGCCCGGATAGTTCGCCACGGCGCAGCCGTTCCCCCAGCTGGTGACGCCGACGAGCACCCGCTGGCTGGCGCCGTTCGTGGCCACGAGCGGCCCGCCGCTGTCGCCCTGGCAGGCGTCCTTGCCACCGCCGTTGACACCGGCGCAGACCATGTGATCACCGATGTATTGCGCGCCGTAGAACCCGCAGGCTCCGGATGACGACGGGCCGCCGAGATCGGCGAGGGAGACTCCCTGCAGCAGGTTCGGATACGAGGTCCCGGGATACATGGTGTTGCCCCAGCCGTAGGTGTCGAGCGTCTGGTTGAGGCTCGGCAGCGACGGACTGGCGTTGAGCGCCAGCGTGGCCGCGCCCGTCGCCGGGGTCGTGAGCCGGAGCAGCGCCACGTCGGACGTCGACTGGGACGCGTTGTACTGCGGGTGGACCAGGATCTGAATCACCGCGTGACGGTTCACGGCGGTGACCGCGTTCAGGTCCGAGATGCCCCACGTCGCGTCGACCTGGCTCGGGGTCGTGTTCACAACGCAGTGCGCAGCGGTGAGGATCCAGCTCGCGTCGATGAGCGTCGCCCCACAGAACTGCGCGTTGTAGGCGTTCGGGTCACCGGCATGCATGAGGGCGACGGCCCAGGGGACGGTCGAGGCGTTCACCGGCCCGCCGCCGATGATGCGGACCGTTCCCGCGTGGGCCGAGTTCAGCGGCACGAGTGCGAGCGCGCAGGCGAGGAGTGTTCCGAACGTTCGACGCATCAGTGCCCCCAGCATCCGTGTGCAGACCGGCGGATCTTAGAGGCGCTGTGCCATCGAGGGCAGACCGGCGTTGGTACCGTCGCGCCATGACCGAGTTCGGGGATCGCATCAGTTCGGCCTACGCCGCGTCGGGCGCATCCGTCGCCTTGGGTCGCGGCATGCTCGACGGGACGACCGATCCGAGTGCGGTCGTGGCGCTCTCGGCGGCGATGTGCAACCGACACGGACTCATCGCGGGCGCGACCGGCACTGGCAAGACGATCACGCTGCAGCTGCTGGCCGAACAGCTGAGTGCCCTGGGCGTCTCCGTCTTCGCCGCCGACATGAAGGGCGACCTCTCCGGGATCTCCGAGATCGGTGAGCACAACGACCGGATCGACGCGCGCGTGAGTGAGCTCGGCATCGAGTGGACTCCCGCCGCCCGGGCGGTGCAGTTCCTGTCGTTGGGCGGTGTCGGGGTCGGGGTGCCGCTCCGGGCGACGGTGTCGGCGTTCGGTCCGACGTTGCTGGCCAAGGTCATGGACGCCAACGACACGCAGACGTCGTCGCTGTCGCTGGTCTTCCGGTACGCCGACGACCACGGGTTGGGGCTCCTCGACCTGGCTGACCTGCGGGCGGTGTTGCAGTACCTGCTCTCCGACGACGGGAAGGCCGACCTGAAACAACTCGGCGGTCTGTCCTCGGCCACCGCCGGGGTGCTGCTGCGCAAGATCGTGGAACTCGAAGACCAGGGTGCCGACGAATTGTTCGGCGAACCGCAGCTCGAAGTCACCGATCTCATCGGCACCCATCCCGACGGCAGCGGGTTCGTGAGTTGCCTCGAGTTGCCGGCGGTGCAGGACAAGCCCCGCCTGTTCTCGACGTTCCTGCTCTGGCTGATCGCGGAGTTGTTCGAGACGCTTCCCGAGGTCGGCGATCTCGACCAGCCGAAGTTGGTGTTCTTCTTCGACGAAGCCCACCTCCTCTTCGACGGGGCCAGCAAGGCGTTCCGCGAGCAGATCGCCCAGACCGTCCGACTGATCCGGTCGAAGGGCGTCGGCATCTTCTTCGTGACGCAGCTGCCCGACGACGTTCCCGACGAAGTGCTCGCGCAGCTCGGCAACCGGATCCAGCACGCGCTGCGGGCGTTCACTCCCCGCGATGCGAAGGCGCTCAAGGCGGCGGTGAGCACCTACCCGAAGACCGACGACTACGACCTGGAGACGGCGCTCACCCAGCTCGGCATCGGCGAGGCGGTCGTGACGACGCTGAACGACAAGGGCGTGCCGACCCCTGTCGTCTGGACCCGGTTGTGTCCACCGACATCACGCATCGGTGCCGTACCGACCGAGACCATCGACGCCGCGGCCCGGGCGCTGCCGATCTGGCCGACCTACGCCGAGGACGTGGACCGGGAGTCGGCCCGAGAACTCCTCGATGCCCGCGTCGCCGCGGCGTCGGCTGCGGCGGGGACCACTGCGGAGCCGCCACCCGCTTCGACGAAGGACTCGACGAAGGACCCGGCAACCACGCGTCGACCGAAGCAGGCCAAGCGGGCGCCGAAGGCCTCCAAGCCCGTCAAGGAGGAGGACGGTGCCGTCGTCGGCTACCTCAAGAGTCGGGAGGGTCGGTCGATGATCAACCGCGTCGCCCGTGGTGTGTTCGACATGCTGAAGAAGTAGACGAGCGCTCGTCGCGGTTGCGGTGATCAGATCGTCTCGAAGAACCGAGCGATCCACCGGCCGACGTCGAGCCGGTTCAGGGGTCGACGCAAACTCAGACGGGCCCGATCGACCTTCTCCGCGCCGATCAGTTCGACCCGGAGGGCCAGCAGGTCGTCGGCGAGTTCCGGCGTGAACTCCGGATGCGGTTGCAGCGTCCACGCGCGCGGTCCGATCGTCATCCCGGCGATCGGACAACCGGTCGAGCGCGCCATGAGCTCCGCGCCGGTCGGCAACTCCAGCACCTGGTCCTCGTGGCTGGCGATCAACGACACCGTCGAGTGCACCGGGATCATCCAGGGCCGCGGAGCGACGATCTCGTAGTCCTGCACGCCGACCTCCCAGCCACCTGTCGCGCGGGCGACCGTGGCCCCGAGCGCCTGCGCGGCCAGCTGGTGACCGAAACAGATACCCACGTACGGACGCTCCTGCGCCAGGAGGTCACGAACCAGTCGGCGGGCGTCGGCGATCCAGGGGTGGGAGTCCACGACCGAGCACCGACTCGGCGACATCAACCAGCCGTCGCACTCGGCGAGGGAATCGGGGAACCGTGACTCGTCGAGGTCGTACCGCACGAGCTCGACGTCGGCGCGCCCCAGGAGTCCGGCGAACAGCTCGGGATAGTCGCCGGCGATGTGCACACTCGTCGGGGCGACGTGGCCCACCATCAGGAGGCCGATGCGCATCAGCGGAACGAGAACACCGGCGCGTCGGGGCCGTCGAGCGGAGGCAGGTGCCCCGACTCGCGGAGCAGGGGCATCACGCCTTCACCGAACCAGTAGGCCTCTTCGAGATGCGGGTAGCCCGACAGGATGAACTCGTCGAACCCGAGGCCGTGGTACTCCAGCATCCGTTCCGCCACTTCCTCGTAGCTGCCGACCAGCGCGGTGCCGACCCCACCGCGCACCAGTCCCGGACCCGCCCACACGTTCGGATGGACGAGGAGCTGGTCGCGGTCCCCGCCGTGGAGTTCGGCCATGCGGCGTTGGCCCACGGACTGCGTCGACGCGAAGTCCTGTTGGGCGGCGGCGATGTCGTCCGGGTGCATGGCGTCGACGAGCGCGTCGGCGGCGTGCCACGCCTCGGCGGCGGTGGGCCGGGCGATGACGTGGAACCGGATGCCGAAGGTCAGCGTGCGGTCGTGGGATGCGGCGAGCGCACGCATGCGTGCGACCCGTTCGGCCACCTGGGCGGGCGGCTCGCCCCATGCGAGGTACACGTCGACGTGCTCGGCGGCCACCGCCTCGGCCTCGTCGGACGCGCCGCCGAAGTAGACGGGCGGAATCGGGTCCGGAACCGCGCGCGTCGTCGCCCCTTCCACCTGGAAGAACTCACCGGCGAAGTCCGTCGGCGTGTCGCGCCACGCGCCCCGCAGCACCTGGAGGAACTCGGCGGTCTGCGCGTAGCGAGTGGCCTTCGGGGCGTGGATGCCGAAGCGGGCGAGCTCGGCGGTCTCCGCGCCGGTCACGATGTTGATGAGGAGGCGTCCGCCCGACATGCGTTGGTAGGTGCTGGCCATCTGCGCGGCGAGGGTCGGGGTCAGCAGCGCCGGCCTGAACGCCACGAGGAACTTCAGTCGCCGGGTCAGTGGCAACAGCGACGCGGTCGCGAGCCAGGCGTCCTCGCACCCCGTCCCACACGGGGTGAGAACGGCGTCGAAGCCGAGTTGGTCGCACGCCTGCGCGATCTGGGCGAGGTACTCGTGGCTCGGCGCCCGCCGGTGTGAACCGGGTTGGCTCGGCAACACCTCGCGGCTGTCGCCCCCGGTCGGAAGGAACCAGTGGACCTTCACGCCGAGCACTCCAAACGGAGGAGCCCGGTGTCGACGTCGTAGATCAGACCGCCGATCTCGACCGTCTCGGGGATCAGCGGACACGAGCGCAGCTCGTCGACGTCGGCGGCCAGCACGGCCCGTTGGTCCGCAATGGCGTGGAACTCCCACCCCTCGGTGGGTTGGTGGGCGAGGGTGGCGATCTCCCGGCGGAGTTCCTCGTCGGAAGCCTCGGTCATCTTGCACCGCGTGTGCTGGATCACCGCGATCCGTCGCACGCTGAGCAGATGCACGGCGAGGACCAACGATCGCACGGCGTCCGGGGTCACGCGCGCGCCCGCGTTCCGGAGGATCTTGGCGTCGCCCGGTTCGAGGCCCATCATCGTCAGCGGCTCGATGCGTGAGTCGATGCAGGTGAGCACCGCGAGGCCCTTGGCGGCCTGGGGGGACAGTCCTCCGAGGTGGAAGGTCTCGGCGTAGGCCGCGTTGGCCGCGAGGATGTCGGGGAAGCCCGGGTCGGTCATCCGGGGATTCTGCCGGATCGGTGCGTCGCACCTCTACGCTGAGGGCTCGATCAGGGGGATTTTCTTGACGGAGCTGACCGAAACCGCCCCGGTGGGCACGACGATCGCCAGCGTGACGCGCGCGGGCACCCCGTTCCGGGTCCCGGCGGCGCGCTACACCGACCCGGGTTGGGCCGCCCGCGAGACCGCGTGTCTCTGGCCGGCGGTGTGGCAGTTGGCGGGGACCGCGGACCACGTCGCGGCCCCCGGAGACTGGTTCGAGTATCAGGTCGGCTGGTTGTCCGTGCTGGTGGTGCGGGCGACCGACGGCGCACTCCGGGCGTTCCAGAACGTGTGCCGTCACCGGGGGAACACCATCGACTGCGGTGCGGGGCGCGGCCGCACCGAACTCCGCTGCAACTATCACCGCTGGTGCTGGGACCTCGGCGGCGCGCTGAAGGAGGTCCCGTCGCGCAAGGGATTCGGCGCGTTCCGCAACGACGAACTCCCGTTGATTCCCGTGCAGGTCGGGGAGTGGGGACCGTTCGTCTTCGTGAACGTGGATCTCGACGCGGAGCCGTTGATCGACTTCCTCGAGGGCGTTCCCGACGACGCGCCGTGGCTGGGGTTGGGCGAGTTCCACTGCACCTACGACCTCACGATGCCGATGCCGTGCAACTGGAAGGCCCTGATCGACGGGTTCAGCGAGACGTATCACGTCCAGGGGCTCCACCGCGAGATGTTGCCGATGACCGACGACGTCAACTCGCCGCAACAGCTCTGGAACCGGCACGGCAAACTGCGCCAGCCGTACGGGGTGCCGAGCCCGCGCCTGCGCGACGGCGCGTCCGATCAGGAGATCTTCGACGCGTTCGTCACGGTCATGGGGACGCGGATCGGGAAGCCGACGACGGAACCCGCGGGTCCGGTGCCGCCGATCCCGGCCGGTGGAACGCTGCGAGACGTGCTGGCCGAAGGCATTCGCTCGACGGCAGCGGCGAGTGGCGTCGACCTCGGCGCGCACTCGACCGACCAGCTCCTCGACATGCAGCAGTACAACCTCTTCCCGAACACGACGATCGTCGCCTTCCCGGATCTGCTGCAGGTGGTGAAGTCACGACCCGGCCCGACGCCGGACGAATGCTTCATGGACACGCTGGTGTTCGAGCGACGTCCCCCCGGCGCACCGCGCACGCCACCGATGCGGGTGACGGTGCAGCCGGGTGACGTCGATTTCGGGCTGGTCATCAACCAGGACGTCGAGTCCCTCGGCCGGCTCCAGCGGGGACTGCATCAGCCCGGCTTCACCGAGCTGGTGCTCTCCGGCGAGGAATGCCGGATCGTGAACCTGCACCGCAACCTCGAGGAGTACCTCGGCATCTCTCCCTCGGAGGTGACGGGCGGCTGAGCTGGCCGGCGTCGGTCACCGCGTCGAGGCGCGGCCCGGTCAGAAGCCGGAGGGGATGACCGCCTCGATCACGTGGGGGCCGGGTTCCGCGGTGGCCCGTTCGAGTGCGGCCGTGAAGGCGTCGGCCGTGTCGGGTCGTTCGGCGGGGACGCCCATCCCGCGTGCCAACGCGACGAAGTCGAGTTCGGGGCCGGTCAGGTCGAGCATGGACTTGGCGACCGGTCCGGGCGATTCGACGCCGACGCGAGACAGTTCCAGGTTGAGGATGGCGTAGGAGCGGTTGGCGAAGATCACGGTCGTGACGTCCAGGCCCTCGCGGGCCTGGGTCCACAACGCCTGGGCCGTGTACATCGCGCTGCCGTCGGCCTGGAGGTTGATGACCGGCCGATCGGGGCACGCGATCGCCGCCCCCGTCGCGCACGGCATCCCGAAACCGATGGCACCGCCGGTCAGCGTCAGCCAGTCGTGCGGTGGGCAGCCGGCGGTGGCGGGTGACGCCCAGATGCCTCCCGTCTGGGCCTCGTCCACGACGATGGCGTCATCGGGCAGGGCCGCACCGACCGCGGCGGCGAGACTCGATCCGGTGAGTTCGCCGGTGGGGCGGTCCGGTCGGGAGGTCGGCGCCAGGCGGGCATCGGCCACGGTGACGCCGATCGCATCGGCGAGCATCTCCGCCGCCTCGGGACCGTTCTCGCGCACGTCGGTGACGACGTGGACCTCGCAGCCGTCGGGGACGAGATCGCTGGCCTTCCCGGGGTAGGCGAAGAACGTCACCGGCGAGGCCGCGCCGAGCAGGATGAGATGACGCAGGCCGTCGAGCTGCATCGCCGCGAACTCGGCCAGGTACCCCAGCCGATCGACGGCCGCGATGCCCGCACCGCGACGAATGCGGGTGGGGAAGACCTCGGCGAGCACCTTGGTGCCGGTGGCCGCGGCGACCGCGTCCAGCAGGGAGAGCGCGAGTTCGTCGCGCATGATGTCGTCACCGACGAGGATCGCGCTCGGCTCGCCGCTGCGCAGGATCTTCGCGGCCGCTTCGACGGTGGCGAGATCGGGGACGAGGGGCGCGTCGAAGGTCCGGCGCGGGGTCTCCTGACCGCCGGCACCCCAAGAGACGTCGGCGGGGAGGATCAGGGTCGCGATCTCACCTGGGGGAGTCCGGGCCGCGACCACCGCGTCGGCCGCGTCCGCCGCCAGCGACTCGGTCGAGCCGCTGCGCCGCACCCACCCCGAGACGTTGGCGGCCAACGTCTCGATGTCGCTCTGCAACGGCGCGTCCAACGCCTGGTGGTAGGTCGCATGGTCACCCACGATGTTGACCATCGGAACGTGGGCACGGCGCGCGTTGTGCAGGTTGGCGATGCCGTTGCCCAGACCGGGGCCGAGGTGCAGCAGCGTGGCGGCCGGGCGTCCGGTCATCCGGGCGTAGCCGTCGGCCGCGCCGGTGACGACACCCTCGAACAGTCCGAGCACCGCCCGCATCCGCGGCTCACCGTCCAGCGCGGCCACGAAGTGCATCTCCGAAGTCCCCGGGTTGGTGAAGCACACGTCGACCTCGTGGTCGACCAGCGTGCGGAGGAGCGACTGTGCGCCGTTCATGGTCATGCGGTCCTCGCCTCGTCGTCGAGCAGTGCGCCGGGATTCAGGATGCCATGCGGATCGAACGCCGTCTTGATGCGGCGCATGAGCGCGAGCTTGGCTGGGTCCTCCAACGCCAGGAAGTACTCACGCTTGGCGCGGCCGATGCCGTGTTCGCCCGAGATCGCACCACCGAGGTCCATGCCCGCGGTGAACAGCCGGGTCATGACCTTCGAGCGGACGTCGGGGTCGGCCTGGAAGACGGAGAGGTGGACGTTGCCGTCACCGGCGTGGCCACAGCCCGCGATCCACGACCCGGTCTCGGTCGCGATCTCGGCGACGGTCTCCATGAAGTCGGGGAGCGACGCCCGGGGCACCACGATGTCGACGATGTCGTCGGCGTTGTTCGCCTTCGCCACCCAGAACGACTTCTCCCGGGCATCGATGAGTGACGCCGCCGCGCCACCGGGCAGGACGTACACGTCCATCGCGCCCAGGTCGGCGAGTTGGACGGCGAGCGCCTCCACGTCCTCGTCGAGACGGGTGTCGTTCGTCTGCTCCATCATCACGACGAGGTAGGCGAGGGCCGTCTCGCGAATGTCCTCCGGGATGCCGAGGTCGAGGCCCACGTGCGCGCTGATCGCGCCGAGCGTGATCATGTCGATGTACTCGAGGATCATCGGACCGATGCCGCTCGCGACGATGCGCGGGATCGCGTGCGTGATCGCGTCGAGCGACGGGAACGGGGCGAGGATCGTCACGGTGTACGGCGCCCGGGGATAGAGCCGCAGGGTCGCTTCGGTGACGAGGGCGAGCGTGCCCTCGGAGCCGATGATGAGCTGGGTGAGGTCGTACCCGGTGGTCGCCTTCACGAACTTGCCGCCGGTACGCAGGATCTCGCCCGTCGGCAGCACGGCCTCGAGCCCGAGCACCTGATGGCGGGTGACGCCGTACTTCACCGCCCGCATACCACCGGCGTTGGTCGAGACGTTGCCGCCGAGGCTGGCGCTGTACTCGCCCGGATACACGGGATACGCGAGCCCGAGCGGCGCGAGGGCCTCGTCGAGTTGGGCGAGCGTGACTCCCGGCTGCACGACCGCGACGAAGTTCTCGGTGTCGATCTCGACGATGCGGTTCATCCGTTCGAACGACACCACGATGCCGCGCGGGTCCGGCGTGCACGCGCCCGACAGCCCGGTGCCACTCCCGCGCGCCGTGATCGGTACGCCGTGACGCTCGGCGACGGCCAGCACCGCCCGCACGTCCTCGGCGCTCGCCGGCTGCACGACGAACGCCGGGAGGACCGGGGCGACCGTCAGGGCCTCGTCGTGGCCGTAGTCCTCGCTGATCGCGTCCCCGACGAGGACGTGGTCGGACCCGACGGCGGCCGCCAGTTCGGCGCTCACATCACTCATCGCACGCTCCCGGGGACTCGTCGGCGGATCCCCATCTGTACGCCAGGTCACGTCAGTGCCGCAAGCCTCGGCCGGACCGGACGTGCAAGCATGCGCCGATGGATCTGGTCGGCGCTCGCGCCGTGTTCGAGGTGTCGGCCGACGCGCCGTGGCCCGAGATCCGAGCGCGCTATCGCGTGCTGATCCGCCGTCACCACCCCGACAACGGTGCCGATCTCGCCGACATCGGCCTCCGGACCGTCCGGACCGCGCAGATCACCGAGGCGTTCGCCGTGTTGCTCGCCGCGCAGCGTGCGAGCGTTCCGGCCCCGACCGAACCGGACGCCGCGGACGAGACCCGGCCGACGGATGCCCACCTGGGCGCGTCGTTCCGCCATCCGACCGTCGGTGTGGACGACACGCGGGTCGTCCTGCTCGATGCCACCCCGACCGAGGCGTTCCTCGCACTGCACGAGACGTTCTCGTTGATCGGCGCGGTGTCCTACATCGATCGGTTGAGTCTCGTGCTCGAAGCGATCGTGGTGCCCGAACCCGGGCGGGCGACCTCGCTGCTCAGCTGGCTCGACGCCGAAGCCGACGGCGCCACCCGGGCCACCCTCTGTGTCGAGTCGTTGGGCGGTCATCCGCCCGCCGATCTGGACGAACTCGTGGATCGGGTCGCGCAGTTGCTCGCATCACCGCGGCCGCCCGTCACCACCGCGTAACGTCACGCCACCCCCACCGAGGAGTCGTATCGATGCCCGTCCCACTCGACGAATACCCGATCCACCAGGCGCCGCTCTCGATCGCGCACATGGACACCAGCGATCGCAACGGGTACGACCGGTGCTACTGGAACGCCCACGACCGCACCGGCGACATCTTCCTCGTGACCGGGTTGGGGTTGTACCCGAACCTCGGCGTGATCGACGCGTTCGCCGCGGTGCGCACCGGCGACCGTCAGTTCTCGATCCGCACGTCGGATGCGCTCGGCGACGACCGCATGAAGCAGGAGGTCGGCCCGTACCGGATCGAGGTGATCGAACCGCTGCACAAGCTGCGGCTCATCTGCGACGCCGACGACCACGGTGTCGGATTCGACATGACCTGGGAGGGGTCCTTCCCCGCGCTCGACGAGGCACGCCACGTCTGGCGGCGCAACGGACGCATCACCCTCGACGCGCAGCGCTTCGCCCAACTCGGCACGTGGACCGGTGAACTGCGCGTCGACGGTGTCACCCATGCCGTCACGCCCGACACCTGGGTGGGGTCCCGCGACCGGTCGTGGGGCATCCGCCCGGTGGGCGAGGCCGAACCTGCCGGTCGCGCCGGCGACGAGCCGCTCGAAGGCTTCTGGTGGACCTACGTCCCGATGCGCTTCGAGGATTTCGCCCTCGTCGTCATCATCCAGGAGGAGGCCGACGGCACCCGGATCATGAACGACGTGCGGCGGGTGTTCCCGGCTGCGAGTGGTCGCCCGCCCGAGCAGCTCGGATGGCCCGAGGTCGACATCCACTACGTGCCCGGCACCCGGATCCCGACCGGCGCGACCCTGTACCTCCAGGCGCGGGGACGCAAGGAGATGGTGCTCGAGGTCGAGTCGAAGGGCTACGTCGCGCTGAACCTCGGCACCGGCTACGGCGGGGACGCGGCCTGGACCCACGGCGAGTGGCGGGGCCGTGAGTTCCTCGAAGGTCAGCAGTACGACATGACCGACCCGGCCGTCATGGGTGGGCTGGCGTTCGGGCTCATCGACCACGTCGGTCGGGCCACCTTCGACGGTCAGGAAGGCTGGGGCCTGTTCGAACACGGCTGCTTCGGCCGCCACGACCCGTCCGGCTTCACCGACTTCATGTCCGTCGCCCCCTGACCCTTCGAACGTGCGTCAGTAACCCCGCGAAACGGCCGGGTTTCTGACGCACGTTCGATCAGTTGCGGGGGAGGTCGCGGAAGGGTTCGGTCTTGTCAGGACGGGCTTCGCCGGGGAGGCCGAGGACCCGCTCGCCGATGACGTTGCGCTGGATCTGTTCGGTGCCGCCCCCGATCCGGACCGACCACTGGTTCAGGAACAGGTTCTGGAACGTGCCCTCGTCGGGCGCGTCGGCTCCGGCGAGCATCGCCGACGCGCCTTCGAGCGCCAGCGCGAGGTCGCCGTCGCGGGCGACCCGTTCCGACACCGCCAGCTTCATGATCGACATCTCGGGCCCCGGCGGGAGACCCGCCTTGGCGCGGGCCTTGGCCCGCTGCCCGAGCCAGTTGAGGACCTCGAACCGCGTGTAGGACATCGCCAGTTCCTGCCGGATGACCGGGTCGTCGGCCCGACCGCATTCGCGGGCCAGGGTCGCGAGCGCCTTGAAGCCGATCCCGGAACCGCCGCCACCGATCATCTGGCGTTCGTTGCCGAGCGTGGTCTGGGCGATCCGCCAACCGCCGTCGATGTCGCCGACGACATTGGCGACGGGAACCCGGACGTCGCTCAGGAAGACTTCGTTGAAGTGTGCGTACCCCGTGATCTGGCGCAGGGGCCGCACCTCGATGCCCGGCGACCGCATGTCGACCGCGATCCAGGTGATGCCCTGATGCTTCGGCACGTCCCAGTTGGTGCGGACGAGCATCATCCCCCAGTCCGAGAAGTGGGCACCGGAGGTCCACACCTTCTGACCGTTGACGACGAACTCGTCGCCGTCCCGCTCGGCGCGGGTGGTCAGCCCGGCGAGGTCCGATCCGGCGCCCGGCTCGGAGAACAGCTGGCACCACACGTGCTCGCCGTTCAGCATGCGGGGCAGGAAGAAGTTCTTCTGCTCCTCCGTCCCGTGCTGGATGATCGTCGGTCCGACCATTCCGATGGCGACCATGAACACGCCGGACGAGACCAGGCGCTTGGCCTCCTCCTGGGCGAAGATCCGGGCCTGACCGACCGTCCCGCCCCGGCCGCCGTACTCGGCGGGCCAGGTGATCCCGGCCCAGCCGTGCTCGGCGAGGGTCGCCTGCCAGTCCCGACACTCCTGGACGTGCTCCGCTTCGAGCTCGGGTGACATCTCCTTGCCGAGCGGGCTCGACGACACGCCGGGCGGTCGCGGTGGTGCGTGCGCGGAGAGGAACTCACGGGCGGCGAGGCGGAACTCGTGGTCGGCGGGGGACTCGTCAACGGGGGCGTCAGTCACGAGCGGGACCGTATCCGCGGCGGCCCGCGTCCGGCGACACGCCTCCGATGGGGCAGGATGGGTCCGATGTGGCGAGCGACGATCAAAGGTGTGCTCGCCCGCAAGGTGCGCCTCTTCCTCACCGCGTTGGCCGTCGTGCTGGGCGTCACCTTCGTCAGCGGCACCTACGTCCTGACCGACACGCTGCAGGCGTCACTCGGTGAGATCTTCCAGGAGTACGCCTCCGGGAGCGACCTCGTGGTGGCGGCACCGACCCAGGTGGGTGACCGGGCCACGAGCCGGCAGCGCATCCCGGCGTCGATCGCCGACGAGCTCCGCAGCTTGCAGGGGGTCGAGCAGGCCACACCGTTCCTGATCGGCGAGGCCCGCTTCATCCAGAAGAACAACCGCGATGCGGTCCAGGCGCTCGGCACCATCAACCTCGGAATCTCGTGGGCGGGCAAGGACTCGGTCGGGCCGGCCCGGCTCATCGAAGGTCGTCGCCCGGTACGCGACGGCGAAGTCGCGATGGACGCCGGGACGGCGAAGCGCAACGGGTTCCGCGTGGGCGATCCGGTCCGCATGCTCCTGACCGGCGCGGCCGAGCCGTTCCGCATCGTCGGCATCCTCTCGCTCGGTGATCGGGCGGATCTCGGGTTCGCCACCGTCGCCGCATTCGACCCCAAGACCGCCGAGCGCGCGTTCGGCGCCACCGGTCTCGCCGACTTCATCTTCGTACGCGCCGCGCCCGGCACCGACCTGCTCGTACTCACCGCGCGGATCGAGGGGACCATCGGACCGTCGCTCACGGTCAAGCCGTCGACCGAGTTCGCCGCGGTCCTCCAACGTCAGGTGGACGATTTCCTGTCACTCCTCAACGACATGCTGCTCGGCTTCGCCGGCATCGGCCTCCTCATCGGTGGCTTCATCATCTTCAACACCTTCACGATCCTCATCGCCCAGCGCACCCGCGAACTCGGCTTGCTGCGGGCGATGGGGGCGAGCAGCGGTCAGATCGTCGGATCGGTACTGGCCGAAGCCGTGATCATGGGGCTCATCGCGTCGATCATCGGGTTCGCGGCCGGTGTCGGTCTGGGTCGGGTGTTGCTCTGGGCGCTTCCCGGCTTCGGGGTCCCGGTGCCCACCCGGGCGCTCGTCGTGCTCGACCGGACCATCGTGGCGAGTGCCGTCGTCGGGGTCGGGGTCACCGCGCTGGCCGCGGTGTTCCCGGCCATCCGGGCGGCCCGGACCCCACCGATCGCGGCGATCGGCGACCTGCGTACCACCACGAAGTTCCGCTCGACCATCGGCCGGATCGTGACCGGGGTGCTCGTCACCGGCGCCGGGATCGGGATCGGCGCCTACGGAATCTGGGGACCACGACCGCTTGACCAATCGGTGGCGCTGACGTTCTTCGGCGGCTTCGTGATCTTCGTCGGCATCGTCGTGCTCGGGCCGTTGGTCGCGCGAGGACTCGCGGCCGTCGTCGGGCGACCGCTGCCCACGGTCTTCGGTGTGACCGGCACGTTGGCGCGCGGCAATGCGATGCGGAACCCGAAGCGGACGACGGTGACGGCCGCGGCGCTCGTCGTCGGCCTCGCGCTGGTGGCGTTGGTGTCGATCTTCGGCGCGTCCCTGAAGGCGTCGGCCCGCACGTCGTTGAACGACGTCACAGCCGAGGTCATCATCACCTCGCCCGGCTACGCCAACTTCTCGACCGACGTGGCGAAGCGGGCGCGACAGACCCCGGGGGTCACGGACGCGGTGGCCTTCAAGTGGGGATCGGCGGCGGTCCAGGGCAATGAGGAGATCGTCAACGGGATCACGCCCAAGGGTTTCGACAACGTGATCGACTTCAAGTTCCGCGGGGTCCGACCGGACACCCTCACCGAGCGGCAGGTCCTGATCTCCGGCAAGCAGTCCGACACGCTCGGCATCGGCGTCGGCGACACGTTGACGATCAACTTCCCGCGTATCGGCCCGTCCGCGCTCGAGGTGGCGGGCGTCTACGAAACCCGACGCTTCTCCGGCGCGTTCCCGATCGACTTCCTGGTGTCCGAGTCACTGCACGCCACCGCCTTCGGTGGTGTTCCGCAGGACACGCTGCTCTATGTGCGGACCGAACCCGGTCGCGGCGACGAGGTGGCCCGCACGCTGAAGTCGTCGCTGGCCCGTTCGTTCCCGAACGTCGACGTACAGACCCTCGCCGAGTACGGCGACTCCCGCCAGTCGTTCCTCGACCAGTTCCTCAACGTCTTCGTCGCCCTCCTGCTCCTCTCGGAGCTGATCGCGGTCCTGGGCATCGTCAACACGTTGATGCTCTCGGTGTACGAACGCACCCGCGAACTCGGCCTGCTCCGCACCGTCGGGACGACCCGCCGACAGGTCTGGGGCATGGTGTCGGGGGAGTCTGTGATCATCGCCGTGCTCGGATGTCTGGTCGGCATCGGCGTGGGCCTGCTGTGGGGTTGGGGCGTGATGACCGCGTTGCGGGGCGAGTTCACCGACGCGATCGTGGTGCCGGTCGGCCAACTCGGCTGGTTCGTGGCCGCGTCTGTCCTGGCCGGGTTCGTCGCCGCGCTGCTGCCCGCCTGGCACGCCAGCCGGCTCGACGTCCTCGACGCGATCGCGTACGAATAGTCGGGCCGATCGCGGCGGCTGCTAGATTCTCCCCTTCACCCGGGGCGGTTAGCTCAGTTGGTTAGAGCGCTTGCTCGACACGCAAGAGGTCGGAGGTTCGAGTCCTCTACCGCCCACCGGAATCATCGGTTCCACCGACCGCGAGTGTGACCCTCGGCGCGATCGTTTCCGCCGGAGCGAATCTTTGCGATGATCCTCGGATGGATCCCATCCGTGTCACCGCGTCGGCCGGCCGGATCCGGGTCGTCGGCGAGCCCCGGGACGAGGTCGCGATCGACCAGGGCCAGGAGCACCCGATGGGTGGCGTGCTCGAGGTCGAAGGCTCGTCCGGCGGCGTGTCGATGCGGGTGCCCGAAGGCACCGACCTCGTCGTCGGCACCCACTCCGGCAAGGTCGAGCTGAGCGGACGGCTGGGTGAGCTGCGGATCACGACGCGCAGCGGCCGGGTCAGCGTGGATGACTGTGCGGCCCTCGATGCCCGCAGCGTGTCCGGACGCGTCGAGGTCGGCACGGTCGCCGGTGATTGTCGGATCAAGACCGCGAACGGTCGGATCACCGTCGATCGGGTCGGCGGCGCGCTCAACGTCGCGTCGGTGTCGGGCCGGGTCGAAGTCGACGAGGCCGAGGGAACGATTCGCGCCTACTCGGTCAGCGGCAGCGTGCGCGTCGGTCTGGCCGGCGCCACGGACACCCGCGCCGACTCGGTGTCGGGATCGGTCACCATCGATCTCCCGCGCGGGGTGCATCCGAAGGCGTCGCTGATCTCGGTCAGCGGTGGTTGCGTGTGCGAGGTCGACCAGGGCGAGGACTGTTCGATCGTCGGCCGGTCGGTGAGCGGGCGGATCGTGGTTCGGGAACGCCGATGACCACGACGACGGGCGCGGTCGTCTTCACCGACCTGGTCGGCTTCACCGAGTTCACCGCGTCGGCAGGTGACGACGAGGCGCTCCGCCTCCTCGGGATCCAGGAGACGATCGTCCGGAGCCTGCTCCCGGACGACGCCCGGATCGTCAAGGAGCTCGGCGACGGTCTGATGCTCTTCTTCTGCGATCCGGTCGCCGCGGTCGTCACCCTCCTGCGCATCCTCGTCGCCTTCGAGGCCGCGGCGGAAGAGGAGATGCTGCCGCTGCTCGCGCGCGTCGGCGCGCACTGGGGCTCGCCCGCACGACGCGGCGACGACCTCATCGGTCACGACGCGAACGTGGCCGCTCGCATCGTCGACGTCGCCTCGCCCGGTGAGCTGCTCGTGTCGGAGACCCTGGTCGTGGCGGGAACGTTCCGCGACATCGTCTTCACCGAGCTCGGCCCGGTGATGATGAAGGGCCTCGCCGATCCGGTGCCGCTCTACCGCGCGGAAGCCGCGTTGCACGCGAACCTGGGGCATGGCGCAGGGGAGACGGTCTTCGCGCCGTAGGCTCGGGTGACCCCTTCCCCCGGAGGAGACAGTGGCCGGCGACGGTTTCGTCCATCAACTTCCCGACACCGACCCCGGTGAGACGCGTGAGTGGTTGGAGTCCCTGGACGCCGTCCTGGACCGCTCGGGCGGTTCCCGGGCCCGCTACCTCCTGACCCGGCTCCTCGAACGCGCGACCCAGCGCGACGTCGGTCTGTCGGCCGCGATCTCGACGCCGTACCTCAACACGATTCCCCCCGAACAGGAGCCGTGGTTCCCCGGCGACGAACACCTGGAGCGTCGCATTCGCGCCTACGTGCGGTGGAACGCGGTGGCGATGGTCGACCGGGCGAACCACCGCTCCGACGGGCTGGGCGGGCACCTGTCCACCTACGCGTCGGCCGCCGCGCTCTACGTGGCCGGGTTCAACCACTTCTTCCACGGCAAGGACGACGGTGGTCACGGTGATCAGGTCTTCTTCCAAGGGCATGCGGCGCCGGGGATCTACGCGCGGGCGTTCTTGGAAGGGCGCTTGAGCGAGGAGCAACTGGAGGCGTTCCGACGAGAGGTGGGCGGGAACGGCCTCTCGTCGTACCCGCACCCGCACCGGATGCCGGACTTCTGGGAGTTCCCGACGGTGTCGATGGGTCTCGGCCCGCTGAACGCCGTCGCCCAGGCGCGGATCAACCGGTATCTGCTCCATCACGAACTCGCGGACACCAGCGACGCGAAGGTGTGGTGTTTCGTCGGCGACGGCGAGATGGACGAACCGGAATCCAAAGCCGGCCTCTCGATCGCGGCGCGCGAGCATCTCGACAACCTGATCTTCGTCGTGAACTGCAACCTGCAACGCCTCGACGGTCCGGTGCGCGGCAACGGCAAGGTCATCCAGGAGTTGGAGATGGCGTTCCGCGGCGCGGG
>CAZJBJ010000024.1:0-36127 GCA_964544295.1 uncultured Bifidobacteriaceae bacterium | reverse complement strand
TCGGCCGGGCGTTCTTCGTGACCGCGGCCTACCACCGGTACTTCTCGCACAAGTCCTACCGCCTCAACCGGTTCTGGCAGTTCGTCTTCGCGTTCCAGGCCGAGGCCACCGCCCAGAAGGGCGTGCTGTGGTGGGCGGCGAACCACCGTCACCACCACCGCTACTCGGACACCGAGTTGGACATCCACTCCCCCAAGAAGGGCTTCTGGTGGAGCCACGTCGGTTGGATCCTGTGCGACAAGTACAAGGACACCGACCTCGCGGCGATCAAGGACTTCGCGAAGTATCCGGAGTTGCGCTGGCTCGACAAGCACGAGGGCATGCCCCCGTGGATCTACGGGATCACCGCGTATCTGATCGGTGGCTGGAGCGGGCTCGTGGTCGGGTTCTTCTGGTCGACGGTGCTGTTGTGGCACACGACGTTCCTGGTGAACTCGGCGGCACACGTGTTCGGCCGGCGCCGCTACGAGACCACCGACACCAGTCGGAACTCGATGATCATCGCCCTGCTCACCGGCGGTGAGGGCTGGCACAACAACCACCACCACTATCAGGCGTCGGCCCGGCAGGGGTTCTTCTGGTGGGAGATCGACATGACCTACTACGTGCTCAAGGCCATGAGCTGGGTCGGCATCGTCAAGGACCTCAAACAACCCCCGGCCCGGGTCCTGTATCCCGACCCGGTCGTCGAACCCGACCGCGAACTCGCCGCCTAGTTCACGCTTCGAACTTGCGTCAGTAACCCCGCGAATCGGCCGGGTTACTGACGCAAGTTCGAGGCGCCGCGCCGGAACGCCGTAGTGATCACGTCGCCGCGACGGTCGGTGACGCCGGCGAGCGACCGTCGCACGAACGTGCGCCGGAGCCATCGGTCCGAACCGTCGAAGCGGGCGTGGAAGGTCGACCGTCCGTGGACGGCCCGCGCGTTGTCGACCGCGAGGAGATCACCCGCTTCGAGGACGACCGCCGTGTGGGTGGCCGCGATGATCGCCGACAGTTCGTCGAGCGCGGCATCGGCGCCGGCGTCCAGCCCGACGGTCAGCTCGCCGTCGTAGGTGAACTCGACGACACCGTCGGCCCCTTGCACCACGACGGGGGCGGGCGGGCTCATCCAGCCGTCGTCGCAGCCGAACGAGGCGTCGACGCCGATCCGGAACCGCGGCTCGGCCAGCGTGCGCCGGGCCGAGGCGGACAACTGCGGCTCGATGGCATCCCAACTGCACAGCGTCGTGGCGGCCGCCGGATCGCCCCGCAGGCACAGCAGCAACAAGTAGTCGGACTTGTGGGGGTGGAACGCGGTCTCGGTGTGAAATGCGAGCGGCACGTCCGAGGACGTCGAGATCTGTTCGCCGACCGAACTCGCGAGCGGAAAGATGTTCTGCACGACCTGACCACCGTGTTCCTGGAGGTAACCGATCGGCGTCCCGAGGCGGCGGGCCGCGTCCAACAAGGACCGCTCCGACACGGAACCACCCTCCGGCGCGACCATCGCCGACGGCGTGGCCGGGACGTCACCGATCGCGAGCCCGCGTACCACGACCGCGCCTGCCGCCACCCCGCCAACCAGTGTCGCGAGACCCTCGGCGACATCGTCGTGGATCGGGACCGAGGGATGCAGCGTCGTCGCAGTCACGGTACAAGTGTACTCATTCATGACATCTGTTGGTACAAACATACCGACAGCCACGGCGACCGACCGGCGCGGCGCTCAGTCCTCCGGCCGCAATGCCCCCGCCGCATCCCAGTCCGCGTCGAGTACGTCGAGGTGGCGGACCGCCGATCGTCCGAGCGCGTCCGTGACCAACGCCACGAACGCGTTGAGCAGCGCCAGACTCGCCGCGAAACTGTCGAACGGCCCGATCCCGCCGTCCGCCACGACGAAGGACCAACGCGCCATCGCACCGATCGGCGACAGGTGAGAATCGGAGACACCCACGACCGGGACGTTCCGGCTTGCGGCCCGCTCACACGCCCACACCACGGCCTGCTCGTACCGTCCGGTGTCGATCGCGATCAGGATGTCCTCACGCGTCAGCCAGGTCATGCTGCGACTCAGCGCAACCGATCCGCCGTCGATCAGCCGCACGTCGCCGCGGAGCATCTCCAGTTGCGTCGCCAGATCCCTCGCGATCCCGGAGGCACCGTCACCCGCGACGACGCCGACCCGACGCGCACCGGCAACCCGGCGGCTCGCGGCCTCGAGGTGCGCCCGATCGATCCCGGCGAAGGTCGCCTGGAGGTTGGCCATCTCGACGGCGAGGGCACGGTCGACGGGATCACCCGAACGCGGCTGGCGAACTCGCTGGGTGGCCTGCCGGAGGTGCCCGCCGACCTCGGCGCGCACGGCGTCCTGGAGAGCCCGGAACCCGTCGAAACCCACTGCGGTCGCGAAGCGCATCACCGTCGAGTTCCCGACGCCGGCCGCGGCCGCCACGCTGGCCACCGTCCCGAACGCGACGGCACTCGGTTCTGCGAGCACGACATCTGCCACCCGCCGCTCGCGCGGTGACAGCACCGCCTCCCGCAGCCGTTCGGTGAGAGTCATCGCCGACCCCCGCTAGGAGTTGCTCGGCGCAGTGGGGGTGAATCGCACCGGGAGGCGCTTGATGCCTCCCACGAGCGGAATGCCCTGCGCGTCGAGCGGCACCGGATCGCCCGTGAGTTCCAGGTCCGGCAACCGCGTGAGGATCTGCCGGAACACCACCGAGAGTTCGCGTCGCGCGAGGTGGGCGCCGAGGCAGAAGTGGGGCCCCGGGCCCCCGAAGCCGACGTGGAGGTTGGGACTCCGGCCGATGTCGAACCGTTCTGGATCGTCGAACGCGCGCGGGTCGCGGTTCGCCGCCCCGTAGAGCAACACCACCTTGTCGCCCTTGGTGAACTCGTGGTCCGACAGAGTCACGTCTGTCGTCGCCGTACGCCGCATGAAGGTGACCGGCGAGGCGAACCGGACGATTTCTTCGACCGCGCTCGGCGTCATCGCGTCGAGATCGTCCTGCCAGCGGCGGCGCTGATCCGGGAACTGCGACAAGAAATGCACGCCGTGGCTGATCGCGGTGCGGGTCGTGTCGTTCCCGGCGACCGCGAGCAGGATGAAGAAGGGGGCGATCTCGTTCGGTGCGAGCAACTCCTCGCCCAGGTCGTTGTGCACGAGTTGGGACGTCAGATCATCGGTCGGGCGGGCTCGTCGCTCCTCCACCAATTCGTTCATGAGGTTCGTCAAACTCATGCCCGCATTGAACATCGCCATCATCGGGTCGCCGTCACCCATGAACTCGGGATCGCCGCCACCGAGGATGACGTTCGTCGCCTGCAGCACGGTGTCGAACTCGCTCCGCGGAATGCCCATCATGTCGCAGATCACGAGGAGGGGGAACGGTTGCGACAACACCTCGACCAGATCGACCTCGCCCTGTTCGCAGAAGCCGTCGATGACCTCGGTGCAGATCGTCTCGACGGAGTCGAGCACGCCTTGGAGCTGGCGCGGCGTGAACGACCGCCCGACGATGCCGCGCTGGCGAGCGTGACGCGGATCGTCCATGTTGATGAACGAACCGAAGAAGTCGAGCGCCTCGGCCGGAAGGTCCGGGATCGCGACCGCACCCTGACCGGAGCAGAACTCCTTCGGCCGCTTGCTGATGTCGACCACCTCGGCGTAGCGCGTCACCAGGTGGAAGTGCTCGGTCGCACCGGTCATCGGGTTGTCGAACGACGCGGGGGCGAACGCGCCCGCCTCCCGGATCGGGATCAGCTCCTGCATGCGTTCGGCCAGCGGCAGGCGCCAGAACATCGGGTCGATCAATCGTGGAATGGCGTCCATGTCGGTCTCTCGTCGGCGATCACGGCGGGATCAAGCTAGCCACCACTCCGGGCCGAACCGAAGCCGCCGGAAACCAACTTCAGTCCGAACCTTGACATACGAAGATTGATTCATATATTCTCCACCGCATGTTGCGCACCCTGCTCGTCATCACGTTCTTGCTCACGGTCGTTTCCCTGGTCGCGGCACTGGCCGACGCGAGCACGACCCGGACCGCCGGACACCTGCGCCGCACGGCGCGACTCCTCGGCCTCGGTGCCGTGGGTGCCATCGCATCGACCGTGATCTCGGTCGCCGGCACGACGGCGTCGGGGTGGGGTTTCGCCCTCGGGGGCTACTCGTCCCTGGCCGTCCTCCTGGTCGTCGGAATGGGCGCCACCGTCGTCGCCTTCTCGACGCGCCACCTGCGCGATGAGCCCTATCAGCAGCGATTCGTGCAGTTGGCCGTCGGGATCATGCTCACCGGCACCGTCTTTGCCGTCACCACGAACCTCGTGGTCCTGGCCATCGCCTGGATCACGACGAGCCGCCTGACCATCGGGCTCGTCCGTACCGGGCCGGATGCCGGCATCGCCGCCCGCTCGAGCCGGGTGCGGCGCGCATTCGCGATCGGCGATCTCGCGGTCGTCGGCGCGGTCGCGATCCTGATCGGCGCGACCGGGAGTCTCTCGGTCGGCGCGCTCCGCGATGCCGGAAGCCCGGCGCTGACCGGCGCCGGCATCCTCCTCGTCGTCGCAGCCCTCGCCCGATCGGCCTCGGGTCCGTTCGTGCGATGGCTCCCCGACACGCTCGGGGCACCCACCACGTCCTCGGCACTCCTGCACGCCGGCGTCGTCAATGGGGGTGCCTTGCTCCTCATCCGCTTCGCGCCGGCGGTGTCCGAAGTGCGCGCGCCGGCGATCCTCGCGGCGATGGTCGGCGGCATCACCTGCGTCTTCGCCGAGGCGGTGATGCTCACACGGCCCGACGTCAAGGGACGCCTGGCCTGGTCCACGACCGCCCAGATGAGTTTCACCCTGCTGCTCTGCGGCCTGGGCCTCAACCTCGCGGCCGGCATCCACCTCGTGGCGCACGGGTTCTACAAGGGTGCCCTGTTCCTCGGTTCCGGTAGCGCGGTCCGCGCGTTCGTGCGCCAGCGCAGCGCACCGCCGACCCGGGCCGGCTCACGACGCGACCGAGTACTCACCGATCTGACGGCCGCCGCGGTCACCGGGGCCGGCATCGTCGCCACCGTCGCCGTCCTCGACGCGACACCGACGGCCGAGCTCATGATTCCGCTCGCACTGGCATGGGTGGCCGGGACGTGCGCGGCGGCGGCCGGACTCCGCCGGGTGACGACAGCCTCCAGTCGAACCATCACGCTGGGAGTCGGGCTTGCCGCGGTGGCGATCTTCGTCGGGTTCACGGTCGAGTTGAAGCACGCCATCGGGGACGGAACCATCATGCGCAACCCGACGCTCAGCCCCCTGTGGGTGGTGCCGGTCCTCGTCGCACTCGCACTGGTGGCGGCGAGCCGCTCCCGCGATCTCCCGGCGGATACCCGGGTCGCGATCGTCTGGTCGTGGATTCGCCGGGCCGGCCGGCCCCAGCCGGTCCGGGTCCGTCGCGGTCTCGCGATCGCAGAACGCACGGATTCGGCCGGGTCCGACGCCCGACCGACGCCCGCTCGCCCACTCCCGAACCTGGAGGCAGCATGACCTCGTCCGTGATCGACGCTCGAGACTCGCTGGACGCCGTTCGCGCCGACGCCCACCGGGCGGGTGCGGTCGTCGCACCCAGTTGGCCGTTGTCCTCGACGATCGCCGTCAACCCGCTCTCGGGATTCGAGCATCTGCCGTTCGCCGCCGGGATCGCAACCGCGAGTGACCTGTTCGGGACCCGCGGGTATCTGACCGAGACCGAGTTCCGGAGCGCGTGGGAGTCGGGACGCATCCGTGACGCCGACCTCGACGCCGCACTGCTGCGATCGCGACCGTCCCTCGCAGCTGACGGACTCGACGCAGCCCGCGCCGAGTTCCTGGCCGCACCCGAGACCGATCCCCCACGACGGATCCTGCTGACGGTGGCCGAACAGTGGGACCGCCGCCACGGTGACGACCTCCACTCCCGGCTCGTCGGCGAGCTGACCGAATGGTGCGCGCACTGGGCCACCAGCTCGACATCGGCGGACCTCTGGGCCGCGTGGCGGTCCGATCATCCATGGATCGAAGCCGAGGAGGCGGCGGACGCGCTCGCGGAAGGCACGCGCGCGCTCGGCGTCCCCGACGCCGAGCGCAGCACCTACTTCGCGGCCCACCTCAGTGCCGTGCCGGGATGGGTCGCGCACCTGCGGTGGCGTGACCAACACTCGGACCACGACCTCGTCGTGGGATTCCTCGCTGCAGCCGTCACGGCGGAGGCCCACGCGCTCGCCGGTCGGACCACCTGGGCGGCGCCTGGCGGTGCCCCGGACGCGGTGCCTCACGGCGGACCAGTCTCCAGGCCCGCGGACCGTTCGGCGATCTGGCTCGAGGCCTACGAGCGGGCGGTCCACGACCCGCTCCTCCACGCCATCGCCGCGGCCGAAGGCGGCACGTCGACCACGCGGTCGCGCGCGCAGATGGTGTGCTGCATCGACGTGCGCTCGGAAGGTCTCCGCCGCCGGCTCGAGCAGGTCGGCCCCTACGAGACGTTCGGGTATGCAGGGTTCTTCGGTCTCGCGGCCCACTTCGACCCGATCGGCGGTGGCACCGGGACCGATCAGTTCCCGGTCCTGCTCCAGCCCGCCTTCGCGCTGCGCGAGGTCCCGGACCGGGACGACCCGCTCGCCCTGGCCGCCGAGATCGAGCGGCGGCGGGCCGCCATCGCGATCGACGATGCGTGGCGATCGGCGAAGTACCACCCGATTGCGCCCCTCGCACTCGCCGAGGCCGCCGGCTGGATTGCCGGTCCCGTCGCCGGCCTCCGCACCGCCGCCCCCCGCCTGGCTGCGTGGGTGGCGGATCGGTTGCCGGGAGCCGGCCGGCGCGGGATCGAGACGCACTACGACCGGACCGTGATGAGCGTCGAGCAACAGGCTGACTGCCTCGCGGCGATCCTGGCTCTCGGACTCGCTCCCGACCTGGCGCGCCTGGTCGTCCTGTGTGGCCACGGTGCCAAGGTCGACAACAACCCGATCGAGTCGGGGCTCGCCTGTGGCGCCTGCGGCGGGAACAGCGGGTTGGCGAACGCCCGAACCGTCGCGGCGATGGGCAACGACCCCACCGTGCGCGCCGAGCTGGCCGCGCGCGGCACACCGGTCCCAGCCGATACCTGGTTCGTCCCGGCCCTCCACGACACCCCGACCGACACGGTCGAACTCTTCGATCTCCACCTCGTTCCCGAGAGTCACGGGGCCGACATCGACCAGCTTCGAGCCGACCTCGACGCAGCCGGCACCCGCGCGGCCGAGGAACGGGCAGCCACGCTGCCGACGTCCGAGGGCTCCGGGCGTTCCGGGGCGGCACCGGCCGACCGGGTCCGCGCCGTGCGCACGCGTGGTCGCGACTGGGCGGAACCGGTTGCGGAGCTCGGTCTCGCCGGGAACCTGGCGTTCATCGTCGGGCCACGGGCACTGACCGCGCGGACCGACCTCCACCGACGCGCCTTCCTCCATTCCTACGACGCCGACGCCGACCCCGAAGGCACGACGCTGCGGGGCATCCTCACCGCTCCGTTGATCGTCGCGCAGTGGATCAGTGCGCAGTACTACTTCTCGACGACCGACCCCGATCAGTTCGGGGCGGGGACGAAGACCGTCCACAACGTGCTCGGCGACGTCGGCTTGCTCCGCGGGCCGGGCGGCGACCTGTGCCGCGGCCTGCCCCTCCAGTCGGTCCGGGCCGGGTCGCGCCTGTTGCACGAGCCGGTACGGCTCATGGCGGTCGTGCAGGGGTCACTGGAACACATCGACGACGCCATCGCCGGGTCGCTCACGTTGCGCCAACTCGTGGACAACGAGTGGATCCTGCTGGTCGCCCGACCGGACGCCGACAGTCTCTGGCAGCAACGCCGGGCCGACGGTTGGTCCGACCGCGTTCCGGAACCGGCCGCGGAGTCGGCGTCGGTGTCGGCATGAAGAACACTGCAAAGCCGTCCGGGCTCCTCGCCGGCAAGCGGATCCTCGTCACCGGGGTCGTCAACACCGAATCGATCGCCTTCGCCAGCGCGGCAGCAATCCAGCGGTCGGGCGGGGAGGTCGTCCTGACCGCGCTCGGTCGCGACCTCGAGCTGGCGGTATCGGCGGCCGCGCGCCTCCCCGGCACGCCCGAGATCCTCGAAGCCGACCTCACCGACGCGAACGACCTGCAGTCGCTGACGACCGCACTCCGATCGCGATGGGGGCGACTCGACGGCGCGCTCCACGCGGTCGCGTTCGCTCCCCGAGAGGCCCTGGCCGGCGACTTCCTCGCCGCCGGGATCGAGGCTACGACCCGTGCGTTCGCCGCAAGTACCCACTCGTACGCGTCCCTCGCGCGCGTCGTCGCGGAACTCGCTCCCCCGTCCGGCGCGGCCATCGTCGGTCTCGACTTCGCCGCCGACGGTGCGTGGCCCGTCTACAACTGGATGGGCGTCTGCAAGGCCGGGCTCGAGGCCGTCAGCCGGTACGTCGCCCGCGACCTCGGCCCGCGTCGCATTCGCTCCAATCTCGTCGCCGCGGGACCGATCCACACCAGAGCGGCGAACGGAATCCCCGAGTTCGAGCGACTCACCGATGCCTGGGCGGCCCAGGCACCCATCCCGTGGGATCCCTTCGACAGCACCGCGGTGGCCGACGCCGTGAGTTTCCTGTTGTCGGACCACGCACGCATGGTCACGGGAGAGATCCTCCACGTCGATGGTGGGTATCACGCCATGGCCGCGCCGCTCACGACGGCCGGAACGCCTACGCCCGTCGGCGCACCTTCTTGACCAGCCCGAACAGCTCGGCCACCTGGTGTTCGCGTTCGACCGGGTGACGGAGTGGCAGCGCGCCGTGGACCTCGTAACGGTTGCGCCGACCGACCCGCTCGCGCGTCAGGTAGCCGCCCGACTCCAGATCCGCCACGATGCTCTGGGCCGATCGTTCAGTGATGCCGACGCGCTCCGCAATGTCGCGGCCCCGGATGTCGGGATCCGCGGCGATGCAGAGCAGCACGTGCGCGTGGTTGGTCAGGAATGTCCACGTCGGTCTCTCGGTATCGCTCATCGGGCGGTCGGACCTCCGAGTCGTCGGAAAGATCAATCGTATCTTGGTGTTCGTGGTTCACCGTTCCTGTGTCGACGAGATCGGCGAGATCGGCGCGGTCAGTAGCGGAGGACGGCCGCGATCCGCCCGTGATCGTCGAGACCGCCGTCGGGCACGATGACCACGGAACCCCGCGCACCCAGCACCGCCTCGATGGCCTCGTCGACGATGTCGTCGACGACATCGGGAGCCTCACGGTCCGCAGTGGGCACCACCTGGCCGTCCCGCAACCGGGCCGCGACCGCATAGCCGTCCTCGACGACGAGCGTCTCGATACGACCCTGCGTCGCCAGCGGCCAGATCTCGTCGATCCCACCTGCATACGTCCGCGAAGATCGCGCCCGCCCGAGCGCCGCCATTGCGTCCGCGCGATCCGTCTGCAGCCACTCCGTCACGATCGGCCAGGCGGCATCGTGCAGGACCGACCAACTCGTCCGGTCGTTGTTCCCGGCGATGAAACCGATCGGGTCGAAGATCTCGGAGACGAGACTCCGCCGGATGGTGCGATCGACGCCTGCGATCACCGTCGGCAGTGCCTGGTCGGCGTCGAGGCGTCGGAGTTCGGCGACCACGTCCCGCATCCAGACCGCGAGCGGCTCATCCTCCGCCCGGACCATCGGCCACGGAGCATCGAGTTCTTCGACGAGCCGAGCGCGATCACCGATGAACGTCCGCGTCATCCGCTCGCTCACCGTGATCAGTCGGAACTGGGCGGTGCGGTTGAGATCCGCGACGAGGTCCCGGGTTGCGAACGTCTCGTCGATCACGACCCGTTCGTCGACGGTTCGGCCCAGCCGCACGGCTGCGCTGTATTCGGGCGACACACACCATGCGACGGCCTCGGACCCGGCCACGTCCTCCTGGTGCGCGACGAGATCCGCCAGTCGGGCGACCAGGTCGGCGCGCACTTCATCGCTGACGTCGCCGCGGAGTCGATCATCGACTTCGGCGATCAGCGAGCGGGCGACGGCCACGGCCGCCCGGTCCATCACCACCCCGGGGGTGGTGTTCATGAGCACCGTGATACTGGGATAGATCCGACGGCGCTGGAGTTCGGCGAGCAGTGCGTGGTTCATCGGGAATCACCTTTCGTTGAGGACGTGCGATTGACGAGCTGGGACTGCACGGGGGCAGCTGCGGGCGCGCTGATCCAACGCTGTGTCCACGGGACCACGACGACCAGCGAGCCGACGCCGGCGATGAACACCGAGAGCCCGACGAGTCGATAGCCCTCCACCAGCGCGGCGACGGCCGCGCCACCGGTGAGCAGCGCGATCGCCGTGACGATCGCGACCGCCTGCGACGTGCGGGTCCGAGTCAGGGCGTTGGCGGCGTCGACGGCGCGACTCCGGGTCCGATCGAGCATCCGCTCCGCCCACGCGAACTCGGTTGCCAGCACGGCGAGTCCGAGGATGCTCACCAGGAGTCCCGGCCCGGGCAGTACCAGCATCGCCAGCCCCGCACCGAGCAGCGCCGTTCCGGCGAGCAGCACCGCGACGCGCTTGGTCGTGGCCAGGAACCACCGCAACCAGGCCACGGGGTGATGCAGACCCGCCGTCGAGGGTCGCGGCGAGCTCGGTGACAACTTCCGGCGGCGTCGGATCGACTTCTCGACTTCGAGCACCGCGAGCAGCGCGAGTCCGAGGCCGATGCACACCAACAGGTCAACGAGCGCCAGGGGTTCGAGGCCCAACAGCGACCGAACCGGCGTGGAGATCGCGACGAGTTGGAGTCCGGCCACCGCGGCAGCGACACCCAACAGGACCGGATTCGAGGTCAGCCCGAGCGACCGCAACGATTCCGTGTTCGACCGGGTCGCGAACGCTTGGAACAGTTGGAGAAACGCGAGGCTGGTGAACATCATCGTCTGCCAGTCGGCCCACCCGGTGGCCTCGTACACGTACCCGACTGCGAGTGCTGCGGCACCGATGAGGGCACCGGTCCAGGCGGCCTGCCGACCGAGACCCCCAGACCAGATCGAGCCGCCCGGCGCATGCGGCGCGCGCTGCATCACCCCTCGTTCGGCCGGCTCGACGCCCAGGGAGATTCCGAGCAGGCCGTCGGTCATGAGATTCAGCCAAAGGAGTTGCAGCGGCAGCAGAGCCACCGCGTGGTCGATCGAACCACCGGCGACCAGGAAGGGAATCGGCCAGACGACCATCACCAGGATCTTGCCGATGTTGCCGGCGACGGCGAACTTCACGAACCGGCGAAGGTTGTCGTAGATCACCCGGCCTTCCTCGACCGCGGCGACGATCGTCGCAAAGTTGTCGTCCCGCAGGACGGTGTCGGACGCCTCCTTCGAGACGTCGGTACCCGTGATCCCCATGGCGACGCCGATGTCCGCTTGCTTGAGGGCCGGCGCATCGTTCACGCCGTCCCCGGTCACCGCGACGACCTCTCCATCCGCTTGCAACGCTTCGACGATGCGCAACTTGTGTTCCGGCGAGACCCGGGCGAACACCGAAGTGGTCGTTGCGACGGCGGCCAGGCCGCTGCTGTCGAGCGCATCGAGCTCGGGACCACTGATCACCTCGTCGCCGGGTTCGATGATTCCCAGGTCGGTCGCGACGGCGCGTGCGGTGAGTGGATGGTCGCCCGTCATCATCACCGTACGGATTCCCGCGCTCGCGCACGTCGCGATCGCGGCACTCGCCTCCGCCCGGGGCGGGTCGATGATCCCGACGAGGCCGACCAACGTGAGTTCGTCCTCGTATCGTTCGTCACCGTCGTCGAGCGGCGCCTCCCGCACGGCCACGCCGATGACCCGCATCCCGCGGGCCGCCATCGCCTCGTTCTTCGCCAGTGCCCAGCGGCGCTCCTCGTCCGCCAGTTCGCGCGGCACACCGTCGCTCCACACCGCGACACAACGATCGATCATGCCGTCGACCGCGCCTTTGACGACGACCACCGGGTTCGGCGTGGCCAGCACCCGCACCGGTTCCAATGCCGGCGCGTCACCGATGCGGTGCCAGGTGCTCATGCGTTTCCGCACGGAGTCGAAGGGGAGTTCACCGCAGCGTCCCGCCGCATCGCGCAGCGCCACGACGTCGATCCCCGTCGCGTGAGCCGCGGCCACGAGCGCAGTCTCGGTCGGGTCGCCGATGGTCAGCAGGGTGCCGGAGTCGTCGATCTGAGCTTCGGTGTCGTTGCACAACGTTCCCGCGGCGAGGGTCAGCCTGACGGTCGCCGGGAGGGGGTCGGCGGCGGCGACCGTCAGATCGACGTCGCCGTCGAAGCACGCGATCGCCGCGACCCGCATCCGGTTTTCGGTCAACGTGCCGGTCTTGTCCGAGCAGATGACGGTCGCCGATCCGAGGGTTTCGACCGCCGGCAGCCGGCGAATGAGCGCGTTGCGAGCCAACATCCGCTGTGCACCGAGTGCCAGTGTGAAGGTCACGACCGCCGGGAGGCCCTCCGGGATCACTGCGACGGCAACACTGATCGCGGTCAGCGCCAGCTCGGAGATCGGCTCTCCGGCCAGCGCTCCCATCGCCACGACGACCCCTGCCACCGCGCCACCGGCCAGAGCCAGCTGCTTGCCCACCCGATCCAGCCGCGCCTGCAACGGAGTGGCCGAGCCGGTCACGCCCTGGAGCAGGGCCGCGATCCGCCCGAGTTCGGTTGCCATGCCGGTCGCGACCACGACCGCCACGCCTCGCCCGGCCGTCACCTGCGTTCCGGAATAGGCCATGTTCACCCGATCGCCGAGCGCGGGCGCACCGAGGGGCAGGGCCCCGACGACCTTGGCGACCGGCTCGGACTCACCCGTCAGCGCAGCCTCCTGGATCTGCAGACTCGCCGACTCGATGATGCGGACGTCGGCCGGCACGACGTTGCCGGCTTCCAGGAGCACGATGTCTCCGGGAACCAACTCGACCGCCGGAACCTCGACGACGTTGCCGCGGCGACGTACCCGCACCCGCGGGACGGCCAGGCGTCGCAGCGCAGCGATCGCGCGCTCGGCCCGATGCTCCTGCACGAAACCCAGCAGCGCGAACAACACGACGATGGTCCCGATCGCCACCGCCTCCAACCGCTTGCCGAGGACGAGCGACAAGCCTGCGGCACCGATCAGGATCAGCACCATCACCGCGCTCAGCTGCTCCCACACCAGGTGCAGGGGTCCGCGCGTCCTTCGCTCGATCAGCTCATTGGGCCCGGACCGCGCGCGGCGAGCCGCCGCGTCGGCACTCGCGAGCCCGTCGGGACTGCTCCCGAGGACTCCGAACACCTCATCGACCGACCACGCGTGCCAGTCGGGGGTGGACGCCTCGTCCGAGACCGCTCCCGGCGCTCCGCGATCGATGGCTGATTCGGCCGGCGGCGGGGTCGCGTCGTCCGGCCGAAGCGGGGTTGCCGACTGTTGCACTGGGGACTCTCCTGTTTCCGTCGCACGCGACGAACCAACAGGAGGTCTCCCCCGCCTGCGTCCAGCAGACCAATGCGCCGAAGCGATGTGGATCGCTCGTGATGACGACGCATCTGGATCGTTGGGGTACTCCCCTCCGCCTCACAAGCTACCCGACCACTGAACTCGAAGTCAAGTAGTTCTCTACATGAATCCGATTTCGTATTTGCCAGGGCGATCTCAGTCGTGGACCGAGGCGGTGGACAACGTGGAGCGGTCGGCGTCGGTGACGAAGTCGGCGTGGCCGTAGGAGTCGAGCAGGTAGGCCAGCCGTCGGTTCAGGCGGCGGTCGATCGGGCCGGCGAGCAGCGGGATCCGGAGGCCCGACGCGTAGAAGAACGAGCGCGTGGCCACGACGGCGAGCGCCAGCCCGGCCGCGACCTTCTCCCGCCGACCGAACGTGATGCCGATCTCGGCCGCGCGGCGAGCGTCACCCCCGAGGAAGCTCTTGATGAGCACGAACCGGGAGAACCCGTTCTCGAGCCATCCGTGGACCCGCCCGGCGAGCGTCGACCGGTCGAACAGATCGGCGTCGAGGGTGCCCCGGACGAGTACCCCGCAGGTCTCGTCGTCGTAAGCCTCGCGCAGCGACACGTGACGGGCGATCATGAGATCGACGATCTCCTGGGGTGAATCGCCGAGCAGCTCGCGGGGCAACCCGAGGAGGAAGCATCGATATCGCGCCAGTTCTGCGGTCGCCTGTTGCTCCGGCGTGAACTCCTTCGCACCTTTGGCCAACACCCGCGCCGACATCATGAACACGCCGATCAGACCCGCGGGCATCTGGTCGACCTGAGGAATCGGGATCCCGTAGGTGTCGACGTCCCAGTGGCCGGAGCGCATGAGGTGGTAGCGGACCATTGAATGCATCAGCCGCACCTTGGCCGCGGCCTGAAACCCCTTGCCGTGACGGTCGAGCGCGCCGGGCATCGTCGTCGCCGTGAAGAAGCTCGCCGTCTCGAACACCCGCTTCGCCGCCGCGGCATCGGACAACGTGCCGGTCATGGTCATCGGGAGTGCTGCGTACTTGTTGAGGAACGTCGCCAGGAACGCACCTCGGATCGCGAACGGGGTCGCGGCCGCCATCGGAATCCGTTCGGCGCGCGCCCCCGCCTCGACCAGATCGAGGTCGACCCATTCCGGGGTGTCCTCCATCGATCGGATGAACTCGACCAGCTCGGGTGGAGCACCCTCGACCGCGTCCAGCCCGCGTGCACACGCTTCGTCCAACATCTCGACCAGCCGGCGAAACCCGTACTCCGGGATGCGGGCGGCATAGGCGTCGGCCACCCGGTCGCCGGTCATGGTCGCGTCGCGGATCGTCTCCATCAGCGCCGGTCGGTCGAACACGCGCTGTACCTGTGATCGGAAGGCGCGGAATCGATCGTCGTTCGCCGTCGCGTCACGGTCGAAACGTTCAGGCTCGATCCCGAAGTCGACGTCCCCGTAGATCCCGGGGATTTCGGTGCGCTGACGCATCACATGATCGGCATACGCAGTGGTCACGGTTTCGGGAGTCCCTCGGGAGTCGGTGATGTCCGGCACCGGCCGGCGTCGACACGGTAGACGCTCCCGGATTTGCCTCAGGTGGACACGCGCATGCGGGCCGCAACTGCACCCAAGCGTTCCAGGTCCGCCGTCAACGCCGCCGTGCGGTCGCGATGCGCCGGCACCAGGACGGCATAGAACCGGACGAGCATCTTCGGCGTTCGAACGACGCGGAACTGCTGGCTGACCTCCGTACCCGACGCCAACGAGACGAGCCGGATCCGCCACTCCGAACTGTCGGGATAGAGCGTGGTCGGCACCGTGACCCACACCAGTTCGTACGGCTCGGCGGAGACGATCTCGCACACGCGACCCCACCGGAAGACGCCCGAACGGTTCCGGCCCCGGAACCGGGCCCCCGACACCGGTGCGCACGCGTCGCCCAACCATTCGGCCCCACCGCACTCGTCGCTCCACTCGCCAACGCGGGTCACGTCTCGGACGACCTCCCACACCGCGTCGATGTCGGCGTCGACCGTCACCGCGACCTGGTTCTCGAGTTGCACTCGCGCGGGCTGCCTCGGGAGACGACCCCAGCATGCGCGCGCCCGGCGGCGATAGCGAGCGGCGTAGCCGGCGAGCAGCAACGCCCGTTGTACTGGTGGGACGAGACCGAGCACGGTCGCCCGGTCGGCCGCGCTGGCGCCGTCGATGAGCCAGTGCCCCTCGAGGGCGAGCTGCGCGGTGGACTTCGGGTCGAGGTTGTACTCCTGCTCGATCGCCATCCACTCCGAGTGTGTGAGGAGGCGCGCCACGATGGGCATCGCGTCGCGCTCCTCCTCCTCGAGGTGCGGAATCAGGACGCGGCCGAGGTTCGCAAGCGCATCGCCGGTCAGACGCGCGTCCCGGTTGCTCGCAGACTCTGACAGTGCGCGGGCCGACCGCTCGACGAGGACGACGGCGTCTGCGATCTCATCGTGGCTCGCTCGCATCCGATCGAGCACCGCCCGAGCGTCCAGGTCGTCCCCCACGCGTTCGAGGGTCAGCGGGTAGAGGCCGTCGTCCTCCGATCCGTGATGGGCGCGGAGGAAGCGCATCATCCAGACCAGGTGCTCGGCGACGGCTCGCAGTTGCTCCGAAGCGACGTCGGGACGGTCGAGGACGATGCTCGCCCGCACGAGATCCCGCCGGAGCGCGTCGTGCACGATCCGCATCATCGTCGTGTCCGCCGGCTCGGCAGTCGGACTCGTCATGGCCCCACCTCCTCGGGATCACGAACGGGGCAAGATCCGTTCGAGTGTTTCGGCGATCCACGCCTCGTACTGCTCGGGCGACCAGCCCGAGGACTCGACGAGCAGCGAATAGACCTCAGGGCTGACGACAGCCCAGACCCCGTCGCGCTCGGCGGTGGTCGGCGGACGGCCGACCATGAGTTCGAACCCGGTGGCGACATCGCGCCGCTGCCGTTCTCGCGTCTCGCGCAACATTTCGGCGATTTCGACATCGATCCGGGCGCCCTCTCGGAGCAGGGTTGCCATCGGCGCCGTGCGCTCGGCGATCTCGGTGGCGACTCGCGCCGCGGCCTGGGCCCGCGCCCGCCGACCGCCCGTTCCCATGTCGAGGAACTCCGAACGCCGTGCGACCGGCACGGGCGCGTCGTCACCCGCGGCGGCCTGGTCCAGCACGGCCTGGAGGAGTCCTCGCTTGGACCGGAAGTGCGCATACACGGTCTCGATCGCGACTCCTGCTCCTGCCGCGACCTCGCGCATGCCCGTACCTGCCCACCCCTTCGCCACGAACCGGTCGCGAGCGGCCGCCACCACCAGGCGTTTCGTCTCCTCCGCCTGCTGAGCACGCCGATCCGACCGGTACCGACGCCGTTCCCCGACCTCGGACGGCAGCGGGCGGGACGGGGTCATGCTCCAATATTAGAACATCATCATATTGGATACAAGTACGTTCTGGTTCCTGGCCGGGAACGACCAGGGCCTCGAGAACTCGCGATGGTGCGGACGCCGCGTGCGACTCAGCCGGCGGCGTTGGTCACGACCACGGGACACGGCGCGTGGCGCACCACGTGGTCCGACACCGAACCGAGCAGCGCCCGCCGCAACCCCCCGCGACCGCGGGTACCGACCACGATGGCATCGGCACCGACCTCGGCGGCGTAGGCGCACAAGGTCGGACCCGGAACACCTTCGAGCACGATCGTCTGTGTCGGGTCGAGGCCGAGAGCGGCCGCGGTGTCGGCGACCGCCACGACCGTCACCGTCGACGGGGATCCCAGGATCGCGAGACCCTTCGCCGCAACCTCGACGGCCTCCTCGGAGCCGTCGGTACCGATGATCACGGTGGTCACATCACACCCCGCATCATGCGGTCTTCCGTCGGATCACCTTGTGCAGTACCAACAGCACGATGACGGCACCGACGAACGAGCCGACGAGACCGCTCGGCTTGATCGCGAGTCCGTCCCCCGAGACCAAGGACCCGAGCAGGCCCCCGACGAACGAACCCACGAGGCCGGCGATCAGCGAGTCGGCATTCGGCCGGCCCCCGAGTCCGAGAGCCAGCTGCGCGAGCCAGCCGACTGCCAAGTCTCGACCTTTTCCGTGTCGACGTCGGACGCGCTCAGGAACCGAGGTACGGATCCAGGAAGGCGTGCACGAGCGGCGTGTCGACGCGGTAGGTGGTATCCATCGCCTTGCACTGGTTGTCGCCGATGGCGGTGATCGCGACGATCACCCCGTCGACCAGGTGGGGCCCGCCGCTGTCGCCGAAGCACGTCCCGGCGTCGCCCTTCGCCTGGTTCATGGAGATCTTGAGCCACGCCGCGGTCAGGGTGACGCCGCTGCCGGTTCCCTGGTTGCGCGCCAGGTTGTCGAGCATGCCCTGGGAACCGGTCGTGCGAGAATGTCGAACGGTTCCGTAGCCGACGGTGAGGATCGGCAGGCCGCGTACCGCGCGACGGTCGAGGGCACCGATCGGCGCGACCGGTACGGACGTGATGCCAGGAGCGCGGTCGAGCACGAACACCGCGACGTCGCGTGGATCCGACAACCCACCCGCGCCCCGGTAGTCGGTATAGCTCGGGTGCACCACGCCGTGACCACCGTAGAACGTGCCGGCGGAGTCGATCACCGGGTCGAACGTGACCTCGAGGGGCAGACTTTCGAGCCCGAACAGACAATGTGCCGCGGTCAGGAAGACCCGTGGTGCGACCAGTGTGCCGGTGCAGACCTGGAACACCCGGTCCGGTGTCCGCACAACGAGCGAACCCACGGCCGGATGCGCGGTGCCGTCGGGCGCACCGTACGAGATCGCTCCCGCCGGCACTGCGGTGACGACGGCGGCGATGGTGACCAACCCGACGAACCAGATCTTGCGCATGTGACCTCCCGAGATCGGCCGGAATGGTACTGCTCGCGCCGATTCGTGGGAATGGGCCGTTCCGCTCGGCCTCCCACTACGCAGTCCCGCCCGAGACCGCCCGCGCCTCGAGGGCATCGAGGATGAGATCCAGACCGAACGCGAACTCGGCGCGGAAGTCGTAGCCAGGTTGCAGCACGTGGCCGACGGTGAGTTCCCTCAGGTGTGGATAGGCATCCGGGGGCAACGGACTGATCAGCGACTCGGCCAGATCGGCCATCTCGGCGCCGCCGGTTGCCGGCAGGTTCGCCTCCTGCAGCGCGAACCCGTAGACGTAACTGTCCAGCAGCGCGTAGGCGTGGGCGGTCATTGCGAGTGACAGTCCGCCTCGCCGCAAGACACCGAGCACCGCGTCGTGGTGGCTCAGCGTCTCGGGACCCGGATTCGTACGCGACTCCATCAGCGGTACCGCCCACGGGTGCCGGGCCAACACCGCGCGCGCCGACACGCAGCGCTGCCGAAGCGCCGGCTTCCACGGCAGGTCCGCCGGGGGTCGATCGATCTCGGCGAAGACCCGGTCGACCATGCCGTCGAGGATGGCGTCCTTGTTCGGGACGTGGTGGTAGATCGTCATCGGTTTCGTGTCGAGGGCCTCGGCGAGCGCCCGGATCGTCAGCGCGGCCACGCCGATCCGATCCGCGAGCAGCATCGCCCCGTCGATGACGCGCGCCGCGCTGAGCCGGGGCTTCTTCACGGGTTCCGAGATCGTCATCTGGTCGTCACTCTCATGCGCTTGCGAACAGTACTTAGTACGGTTAGGGTACCCGGACCAGTACTTAGTACGAAACCGTGAAGGAGCGCAGATGTCCACCTCCGAACTGACCGAAATCCAACCCACCACCATGCGGGCCGTGACCCAATCCACCTACGGGTCCTCCGAGGTCCTCGGCCTCGAGACGATCCCCACGCCGACGGTCGCCGACGACGAAGTGCTCGTCGACGTCGTGGCTGCCGGCCTCGACCGCGGCGTCTGGCACCTGATGCACGGCCACCCGTACCTGATGCGGATCATGGGGTTCGGGCTCACGCGGCCCAAGCAGCCGGTGCCCGGGTTGGACCTCGCCGGCCGGGTCGTCGCGGTCGGCGACGGTGTCACCGGATTCGCAGTTGGCGACGAGGTCTTCGGCATCGGCCAGGGCAGCTTCGCCGAGCTCGCGGTGGCCAAGGCCACGAAGCTTGCCCACAAACCTCCGAGCATCACCTTCGAGCAGGCCGCGGCCTCCGCCATCTCGGGCATCACCGCGCTCCAGGCGCTGACCACGGCGGGCCGATTGCAGGCCGGTCACCACGTCCTGGTCGTCGGAGCCTCCGGCGGCGTCGGCTCGTTCACGGTGCAGTTGGCCAAGGCGCTCGGTGCGACGGTCACCGGAGTGGCGAGCGGGCCGAAGCTCGACGAGGTCCGGCGCATCGGCGCGGATCACGTGATCGACTACACGGCCGAACCGATCGACGCCCGCATCGGCGAGTACGACCTGATCGTCGACATCGGCGGGCGCAACCGGGTGCGGCGGCTCCGACGCGCGCTCACCCCCACCGGCACCCTGGTCATCGTCGGCGGCGAAGGCGGCAACCGCGTGACCGGCGGGTTCATCGAGCGCCAGGTGTTCGCCGCGCTGCTGGCACCGTTCGTGCGCCAGCGCATTCCGTTCTTCGTGAACAAGGAGTCGGGCGAGTCCATCGAGGAACTCGCCGGGTACCTCGCGGCCGGCACCGTGACGCCGGTGATCGGCGGTCGATACGCCCTCGACGCGGTACCCGCGGCCATCGAGGCGCTGGAGGCCGGCGCCATCACCGGGAAGGCGGTGATCACGGTGAGCGCGCCACGTTAGGGTCCTCGAATGATCGATGACCCGGCCGGCGCGACGCATCCCGTCCTCCCCGAACTCGGCTTCTACGTACTCGCCGGTCAACCCACCTCGTCTCGGGACGCGCTCCAGGAGGCGCGCGACGCGGAGGCGATGGGTCTCGGCACCGCGTTCGTGTCCGAGCGCTACAACCTCAAGGAAGCCGCGACGCTCTGCGGCGCAGTCGGGGCGGTGACGGAGCGAATCCGCATCCAGACCGCGACCACGAATCACAACACCCGCCACGCGATGGTCACCGCCGGATTCGCACGCACGATGCAGAGCATCACCGGTGGTCGGTTCGTGCTCGGGATCGGGCGCGGGATCCCGATGATGCAGCACCTCTACGGCATGGCACCGATCACGACCGCACAGATGGAGGACTTCGTCGCGATCATGCGTCAGCTCTTCCGGGGACAGCCCGTCGTCGGGCACGACGGTCCCGCCGGGTCGTGGCCGGTCCTGCATCTCGACGCCACACTCGACGAGCATCTGCCGATGGGGCTCGTGGCGTTCGGTCCCGAGTCGTTGGCGCTCGCCGGTCGGTGCTTCGACGAAGTCGTGCTCCACACCTACTTCACCGACGACACGACCGAACGCTGCGTCCGCGCGGTCAAAGACGCCGCCGAACAGGCGGGGCGGGACCCGGACGACGTCCGCGTGTGGTCGTGTTTCGCGACGATCGGCGACCACATCCCCGAAGCGCTGCGCCTCAAGAAGTCGGTCGGTCGCCTGGCGACCTATCTCCAGGGCTACGGCGACCTCCTGGTCCGGACCAATCAGTGGGACCCGAGCGTGCTGGAGCGATTCCGAGCCGATCCGGTCGTCGCGGGCATTCCGGGAGCGATCGATGGCGTCGCCACCACCGAGCAACTCGAACACATCGCGACACTGCTGCCGGACGAGTGGCTGGCACCGAGCGCGACCGGTTCACCCGCGCAGTGTGTCGACGCGATCCGCCACCAGTTCGCGCTCGGCTGTGACGGAGTGATCATGCACGGCGCCACGCCCGCCGAACTGGCCCCGATCGTCGACGCGTATCGAGAGTGAGCGATCGGGTCCGACACGCGGCGTGACGGTCAGTCGTCGCCGCGCGGCGCGTCGCCCGTCAACTGCTCGACGATGTCGAGCTGGTCGGGAATCTCGTGGCCGAGCCGCGCCTCGTTGCGATACCAGAATCCGGCGTTGACCGCAGCTGCGAGGGTGACGACCCGGCCGAGCAGGTACGCCCACACCAACAACGCCAGCGCCACGCCGATCGCGCCATAGGTCTCCGACTTCGCCTCGATCTGATACGCGAAGAAATAGACGGTCGCCGCGTGCAACGCGACGGTGCCGACACCGATCACGGCCGCCCCCGGCAACATTGCGGATCTCGGCGCGTCCGCATGCGGGAGATGCCACGAGACGACGAACCAGATGGCGGCGGGGAGCAGGAAGCTCAGCCCGAGCCCACTGATCCAGAGCACCGCCGACTGCGACCGCAACGCGGTGATCCCACCGCCGACCGCGAGTTCGACGGTGACGAGACCGACGAGGATCACCGCCTGCCGTGCCGGCTTCTTCGGCTTGGGAATCGCAACCCGCCACATCAGCCCGTGCGTGATCCGTAACACCTTGAGGAGCGCGCGGGCGCCCAGGGCGAGCGCGAAGCCACTGATCACCAGCGTCGTGAATCGCTCCCCCGCGCTCATGTCGGCCGCACCCCGCACCGCGCCGGCCACCAGTCCGGTGATGCCTGCAGACTTCGTCAGGGCATTCGGGCTGCCCTTCGTCGCGTCCGAGAGGATGCCGATGCCGACGACGACGAAGAACACGTAGGGAACGAGAAACAGGAACACCCGGAATGCGACCGCAGCGGACAACACGCCGCCGCCGGTCTCGGTGTCGACATCGATCGCCCGGAACACCGTGTCGACGAAGCCGGATCGGGGACGGGCATCCTCCAACCGTCGGCGGGTGACCCGGATCCGGGCCTCGACGATCTCGCGCCGGTCGTGCATCCGGCGAGCCAGCGACCGTTCCTCGGCGTCTTCCACCGCTGGCGACTGGTTCGGGTCCACGGCCGGCATCGTACGGGAGCGCGGCGTCAGAAGCCGTCGATCGCCGCGTTCAGCGTCGGGGAGGGTCGCATGACCGCGGCCGTCTTGGTCGGGTCGGGTTGGTAGTAGCCGCCGATGTCGGCCGGGGCACCCTGCACCCCGATCAGTTCCGCGTTGATCGCCACCTCGTTCGCGGTCAGCGTCGCGGCGAGCGGCGCGAAGCGCGCCCGCATCTCGGGATCGTCGGTCTGGTCGGCAAGCGCCTGCGCCCACCACATCGCGAGGTAGAAGTGACTGCCCCGGTTGTCGATCTGGCCGACCTTGCGTGCGGGCGACTTGTTCTCCTCGAGCAGCTTCCCGGTTGCGACGTCGAGCGCGTCGCCGAGCAGTCGAGCACGAGCGTTGTGGGCGAACTCCGCAAGGTGCTCGAACGATGCGGCCAGCGCGAGGAACTCACCCAGGGAGTCCCACCGCAGGTAGTTCTCCTTGACCAGTTGCTGGACGTGCTTGGGCGCGGAGCCGCCGGCCCCGGTCTCGAACAGCCCGCCGCCGTTGATCAGCGGGACGATCGAGAGCATCTTGGCGCTCGTTCCGAGTTCGAGGATGGGGAACAGGTCGGTGAGGTAGTCACGCAGCACGTTGCCGGTGCAGGAGATGGTGTCGAGACCGGCCCGGATACGTTCCAGCGAGAACGCGGTCGCCGCGACGGGCGCCATGATCTCGACCTGTACTCCGGTGAGGTCGTGCTCGGGCAGGTAGGCGCGCACCTTGGTGATGAGCTGCGCGTCGTGCGGGCGGTCCTCGTCGAGCCAGAACACGATCGGCGCGCCCGTAGCGCGAGCTCGGGTGACCGCGAGCTTCACCCAGTCCCGGATCGGGACGTCCTTCACCTGACACATCCGCCAGATGTCGCCCTCGCCGACGGTGAAGGTCATCACCTCGGCGTCGGTGTCGTCGACGACGCGAACCGTCCCGGCTGCGGGGATCTCGAACGTCTTGTCGTGCGAGCCGTACTCCTCGGCCTGCTGGGCCATCAGGCCGACGTTGGGTACCGAACCCATGGTCGCGGGGTCGAACGCGCCGTGCGCCCGACAGTCGTCGATCACGACCTGGTAGATGCCCGCGTACGACGAGTCCGGAATCACCGCGAGCGTGTCTTCCTCGGCTCCGGCGGCGTTCCACATGTGTCCTGAGGTGCGGATCATGGCCGGCATGGACGCGTCGACGATCACATCGCTCGGCACGTGGAGGTTGGTGATGCCGCGATCGGAGTCGACCATCGCGACGGCGGGGCCGTCGGCGAACGCCGCGTCGATGTCGGCCTCGATCGCGGCGCGGGTGTCAGCGGGCAGTTCCTGGATCGCGCCGAGGACGGCACCGAGGCCGTTGTCGGGATCCGCACCGACCGACGCCAGCGCCTCCGCGTGCTTCGCGAACACGTCGGCGAAGAACACCCGCACGGCGTGCCCGAAGATGATCGGGTCCGAGACCTTCATCATCGTCGCCTTCAGGTGGACCGAGAACAGGACCCCGGAATCCTTCGCGGCCTGCTTCTGGGCGGTGAGGAACGCGACGAGCGCTTCCTTGCTCATGAACGTCCCGTCGATCACCTCACCGGCGAGCACCGGGACCTGCTCCTTGAGCACGGTCACCGTCCCGTCGACGCCGACGAGCTCGATGCGCACGGTGCCCGCGTCGGCGACCGTGACGGACTGCTCGTTGTGGCGGAAGTCGCCGGCCTCCATCGTCGCCACGTTGGTCTTCGATGCCGGTGACCACGCGCCCATCGAATGCGGGTGCGTTCGTGCGTAGTTCTTCACCGACAACGGGGCCCGACGGTCCGAGTTGCCTTCGCGCAGCACCGGATTCACCGCGGAACCCTTGACCCGGTCGTACCGGGCCTTGATGTCACGCTCGCGATCGTCGGCCGGCTCCTCCGGATAGTCCGGGAGCGGGTAGCCCTTCCCCTGCAACTCGGCGATCGCCGCCTCGAGTTGGGGGTTCGACGCCGAGATGTTCGGCAGCTTGATGATGTTCGCCTCGGGGCTCAGCGCCAGCTGACCGAGCTCGGCGAGGTCGTCGGTGACCCGCTGCTCCTCGGTGAGGAAGTCGGGAAACTGCGCCAGGATGCGCCCCGCGACCGAGATGTCACGCGTCTCGACCTCGACCCCGGCTGCCTGCGAGAACGCCTCGATGATGGGGAGGAAGGAGTAGGTCGCGAGCAGCGGCGCTTCGTCCGTCAGGGTGTAGATGATCTTGGAGGTCATGAGAACGCGTGCAACTTTCTCCGAGGGGGTTCCGACGAGAGCTGATCGGGCCCCGACGTTAGAGCCCGCACCGCCTGCCGGGACGATTCCGCTCGTGCTCCCCGCCTCCGTGCCGATCATCGGATATACGATCTTGACTTCGGGTCTCATCTTTCGTACGATGACCCTCGAAGGGGAGTACCCCACTCGACAGAGTCGTCGTCATCACGGTCCCCGGACCCGGCGGCTCGGCCCGAAAGGGCGGGAGAGACCTTCGTTCGGATCCCACCGACACCAAGGAGACTCCCATGACCGCAACCCTGACCCCCGTCGTCGTCCACCCCCACCTCGCACAGGCACTGCTCGACCGTCAGGCATCGGTCGACCGGCTCGACACCGATGTACGCCGGCGCCGGGAGACCGCGTTCACGGACCGCGACGTGAGCGATCTCCTGGACCAGGAGAACCCTCGCCCATGGATCGACGACGTCGAAACCGAGGTCACCCTCGCGCTCGCGCGGGAGGCCGATCGTCGTCGGCAGGACATCGATGATGCGGTACGTCGGATCTCAGAAGGCGTGTACGGGCACTGCGAACGCTGTGACGAGCCGGTCGGCACCGTGCGGCTCCTCGCCATGCCCGAAGCTCGACTCTGTGTCTCGTGCCAACGCGAGCACGACCGCGCCATGCGGCGATTGACCCGGTGACCCGGTGACCCGATGACCCGATGACCCGGAACGGAGTGTGTCGCGTCAGCCGTGACCGACACACTCCGTTCACATTCCGGCATCAGAGACGCAACCTGGTGCCCCTAGTTTCCATACCTTGGTGAGCCGGGAAGTCTGGTCGGCGTCCATCGTTGTCGCGCCCAGAAACGGAACCCCTCCTCACCATGCTGTTGTTCATCACGATCATGCTGGCAGTTGCCGGCGCGATCATCGTCGGCGGCGCGCGCGGGGGCCGACGGACTCTGTACGTCGCGGCGGCGGTCACGGGCGGCGCATTCGTCGCGCTGTTGGTGCGGGCCACCGCCGTGCTCGACGGGCGGGCATCCACCAGCACGGTCGCCTGGGTGCCCTCGCTCGGCCTCGACTTCACGCTCCGCCTCGACGGATTCGCGCTCTTCATGGGGCTGATCGTCACCGGAGTCGGCGTCCTGGTGTTCACGTACAGCGCCCAGTACTTCCGGAGCGGCAGCGGCGATCGACCTGACGTCCACCGCATCGCCGGCCTGCTGCTCGCGTTCGCCGCGTCGATGCTCGGTCTCGTCCTCGCCGACGGGTTCTTCACCCTCTTCGTGTTCTGGGAACTCACGTCGATCACCTCGTTCTTCCTCATCGGGATCGACGATCGGAAATCGGCGGCTCGCGAGGCGGCACAACGCGCGCTCCTGGTGACGGGCGCCGGCGGGTTGGCGCTGCTCGCAGGACTCGTGCTGCTGGGCCAGGCCGCGGACACGTCGACGATCTCGGGTCTCGTGGCGGCACCGCCGTCGGGGACGACCGTCACGGTGGCGCTGGTGCTCGTGCTGATCGGCGCGTTCACGAAGTCGGCGCAGTTCCCGTTCCACTTCTGGCTTCCCGGGGCCATGGCTGCACCCACTCCGGTCAGCGCGTACCTGCACTCGGCGACGATGGTCAAGGCCGGCATCGTGCTCATTGCCCGCCTGGCCCCGGCGTTCGGATCGGCCGGTCCCTGGCGGCCGATGATCGTCGCCGCCGGTGGCACGTCCATGATCCTGGGCGGTCTCCGCGCCCTCCGAGAGCACGACGCCAAACTCGTCCTCGCCTACGGAACGGTCAGTCAACTCGGCTTGATCACCGTCCTGGTCGGCGTCGGCACCCCGAAGGCGACCTACGCCGGCATCGCCATCCTCCTCGCCCATTCGCTGTTCAAGGCGTGCCTGTTCCTTGCGGTGGGTGCCGTCGACCACGCCACGAACACCCGGGACCTCCGCAAGCTCGCGGGACTGGGACGGCAGCTGCCCGTCCTGGCCGCGATCGTGGGCCTGGCGGCACTGTCGATGGCAGCCATCGCACCGACCTTCGGGTTCGTCGCCAAGGAGGTCGGGATCTCCGCGCTGATCGATCCGAAGATCGGTCTGCTCGGGCCGATCTCGCTCGTCGTCGTCACCGTCGGCAGTGCATTGACGGTGGCGTACTCGCTTCGGCTCTTCGACGGGCTGTTCATCCGCGGCGTGGCCCCGCGATCCGGTCGGACCATCACGCCGATCGACCCCGAACGCGTCCACCCGCCCGGCGTCACCTTCCTCGCGGCACCGGCACTTCTCGCCGGACTCTCGCTGATGCTCGGGATGCTCGCCGCGCCCGTCGGCGATCTCCTCGCCAAGGTCGCGGCGTCACTCGACGAATCGGCCGCCTCCGGCACGCTCGTGCTCTGGCCCGGCTTCGTCCTCGCGCTGGCCATCTCGATCGTGACCTGGTTCCTCGGCGTCGGGATCGCCGCCGTCGTGCGTCGGCACGGGCGCGAGGGCCGCCCGACGATCGCGCCTCGGATCTACCTGCGGCTGTACGACGGGCTCCTGTCCTCCGCGCGCCGGATCACCGCGGTCATCCAGAGTGGGTCGCTGCCCGTCTACCTGGGCGTGATTCTCGCGTGCGTCCTCGCCGCGCTGGTCTATGGCGGGATCCGGGGGTATCCGGGCTTCACCGACGTGCCGTTCTCCGGGACTCCACTCCAGCCGGTCCTCGTCGCCGCAACCGCGTTGCTCGCGCTCGGCATTCCCCGGGCGCGCCGGCGATTCACCGCGGCGCTGCTGCTCGGTGGCACCGGCTACGGACTGGCGCTGATCTTCCTGGTCCACGGAGCCCCCGATCTCGCCGTCACGCAGTTCCTGGTCGAGACGCTGATCATCGTCGTGTTCCTCCTCGTGCTCCGTCACCTCCCCGACCGCTTCGAGCCGCCGCCGAGCTGGGCACCGAGAGCGCTCCGCATCAGACTCTCGGTTGCGGTGGGGCTCATGGTGACGATGTTCGCGCTCGCGGTCGGCGGCGTCCGCCACGACGAGTCGGTCGGCCGTACGTACCTCGAGCGATCGGTCGAGGATGCCGGCGGACGCAATGTCGTGAACGTGACCCTCGTCGACTTCCGAGGTTTCGACACTCTCGGTGAGATCACGGTGCTCGCCGTCGCCGCAATCGGCGTCGTCAACCTGGTCGGTGTCGCTCGCCGCGAGCAGCGGCGCAAGCACCTGGAGGACGGGGTCCCGGTCCGGAGCGACATGGTGCGCGGATCGGCTGATCCGGCCGCGCGCGGTTCGGTGGTGCTCTCCACCACGGCTCGGGGACTGGCACCGGTGCTCGGCCTGCTCGCCGTCTATCTCACCGCGCGCGGCCACAACGCGCCCGGTGGCGGATTCGCGGGCGGTCTGGTGCTCGCATCGGCATTGATACTCGGCTACCTCGCCGACGGGCGGCGATCGCTCGAACCCGAGCGGTTCCGACCTCTGCACCTGACCGGATTGGGGCTCGCCATCGCAGTCGCGGTGGCTGCCGCGCCGCTCGTCGTCGGCGGTTCGATGCTCGAGTCCGCGATCTGGAAGCTGGACGTTCCCGGACTCGGTCCCGTCAAGTTGGTGAGCTCCAGCTTCTTCGACGTCGGCGTCATGCTCCTCGTCACCGGCGTCGTCCTCGCCGCGGTCGGCGCCTTCGCACGCGCGGCGGTGCCCGCCCCGCCCGGGGCGGAGACCGTCGAGATGGAGACGGGCCCGTGAGCATCGTGATCGCAGTTCTCATCGGTGTGTTGGCCGCAGTCGGGACCTCCCTCGTCCTGCAGCACTCGCTCACGCGCATCATCCTCGGCCTCGGACTCCTCGCCAACGCCGCCAACCTGCTCGTCCTGACCGCCGGCGGCGGGCCCGCCGGCGCGCCGATCGTCGGACGCGACGGACAACCGGGCGATCCGGTCCCCCAAGCCCTCGTCCTGACCTCCATCGTCATCGGGTTGGCGACGACGACGTTCCTGCTCGCAGTGGCCTACCGCTCCTGGACCATCGACGGAAACGACGACGTCGAAGACGACATCGAGGACCGCCGGCTGAACCGGTCGGACCCACCACCGGAAGTCGGCACATGAACTCGCTCCTGGCCATCCTCCTGATCCTGCCGCTCGGGGCCGCCGCCGTGTCGGTCCTGCTCGGACAACGTCGCGATCTCCAGTGGCGCGTCGCAATTGCCACTGCCGCGACCATGGTGATCATCGCCGTCGTCGTGCTCGTCGAAGTCGACCGGAGCGGTCCGCTGCGGGCGGACCTCGGCGGCTGGCCGGCTCCGCTCGGGATCTCCCTGTTCGCGGACCGGCTCGCGGCCGTGATGCTCGTGCTCAGTACGGCGATGCTGTTCGCGGTGCTGTGCTACGCGCGCGGACAAGGGATGGGGGGCACTCGGTCACGGTTCTACACGCCGACCTACCTCATCCTGTGTGCCGGGGTCGCCGCAGCCTTCCTCGCCGCCGACCTGTTCAACCTGTTCGTCGCGTTCGAGATGTTGCTCATGTCGAGCTACGTGCTGACGACCATGGACGGGAACGACGAACAGATCCGGTCGGGCACCACCTACGTGATCATCAACGTCCTCGAGTCCCTGTTGCTGTTCCTGGCCGTCGGATTCCTCTTCGCCGCCACGGGCACACTGTCGATGACCCTGCTGCCCGAACGGATCGCGGCACTTCCGGTCGGGGTCGCGGTCGGCATCAACGTGCTGTTGCTCATCGCGTTCGGGCTGAAGGCCGCGGTCTTCCCCCTGTTCTCGTGGCTGCCGGACAGTTACCCGGCAGCCCTCAGCCCGGTCTCGGCCGTATTCGCCGGCCTGTTGACCAAGGTCGGCGTCTATGCCCTCATCCGGACCGAGACGCTGCTGTTCCCCGGCGGCCAACGGACCCTGCTGCTCGTCGTCGCCGGTCTGACGATGCTCGTCGGGGGCCTCGGCGCCATCGCGCAGGTCGACATGAAGCGAATCCTGAGCTTCCACATCGTGAGCCAGATCGGTTACATGCTGGCCGGCCTCGCGATCGGAGGGTTGGCGGCGATCAGCGCGACCGTGTTCTTCCTGATCCACCAGATTCCGACCAAGACGTCGTTGTTCCTCGTGGAGGGCATCGTCGAGCGGGACACGGGAACCTCCGCGCTCGATCGGGTCGGTGGCCTTGCTCGCCGGTCGGGTCTGCTGGCCGTGCTGTTCCTCATCCCGGCACTGAGCCTCGCGGGCCTGCCACCGTTCTCGGGTTTCGTGGCGAAGCTCGGGCTCATCGACGCCGGTTTCGCGGCCGGGAACTGGCCGATCATCGCCATTGCCCTCGCCGCGTCGCTGTTGACGATGGTGTCGATGGTCAAGATCTGGACCGGCCTCTTCTGGGGCGACCCGCAGCCCGCGCCGCGCGGTCGGATCGGAGTGCTCCGCCATCACCGACTGATGTCGACGGTCACCACCGGCACGGTCGCGGTCGCGCTCACCATCGCGGTCGCGGCCGGACCGATCTGGCGGTACTGCGAACGCACCGCGGCCGAGCTGCTCGACCCCCGTACCTACGTCGAGGTGCAGCGATGACTCTCACCACCGGCCGGATCGCCGGAGCACTCGGGTTGGTCGCGATCTGGCTCCTCCTGGTGGGTGAGCTCACGGCGGCGAACACGATCGCGGGCGTTCTCGTCGCCGTGATCGCGCTCGCCGCCTTCCCTCGGCGCGCTGCGGCCCCAGGTCATCACGTCTCTCCGTTCGGCTGCCTCCGGCTCGTGGCGATGCTCATCGTCGACCTCCTCCGGTCGAGCACACGCGTCGCTCTCGCGGTCATCGCTCCCACCGACGCGCGCCTGCGCAGCGCGGTGGTGCGGGTCCCCTTGCGATCAGACTCCTCGCTGATCGCCACGGTCATCGCCGACATCATCACGCTCACCCCCGGAACCCTCGCCCTCGACGTGGAACTCGGCCCACCCGGACTCCTCGTTCACGCGATGGGGATCGAGACGGCGGCGGACGTCACCCGCTCCGTACGCCGAGTCGAGGACCGGGTGCTGCAGGCCATCCGGCCTCCGGGCAACCGCGACACGAACCCTGGAGGAGCCCGACCATGACCATCGTGACGACCGCGTGTCTCGCGGTCCTCTCGGTCAGCCTGCTCCTCGTCGTCGTGTACCTCTTGCGCGCTCGGGGACTCGTCGACCGGGCACTCGGCCTCGACGCGATGATGGCGGTGACCATGAACGGGCTCGCAGTCGCCATCGTGACGACGAACGACAGTGACATCGTCGACCTGACGCTCCTGATCTCGGTGCTCGCGTTCGTGGGGACGCTGACCGTCGCCCGGTTCGTCGAACGCCGCGGCAACCTGTCCGGGGACGCGACATGAGTGACGTCCTCGCCGCCGTCGCCGCGGCGCTCCTCGTCGTCGGCACCGGCTTCACCTTCGTGGCCGCGATCGGCCTCTTTCGCATGCCCGATTCCTACGCGCGTCTCCACGTCGCGACGAAACCGGCCACGCTCGGTGTGGCGATGACGTTCACCGCGGCCATGCTGCAGGTGCCCCTCGGCGCGCTGACGACGCGCCTCGCGGTCGCGGTCCTCTTCCAGTTCTGGACCATTCCGGCGGCGAACCACCTGTTGGGCCGGGCCGCCCGGCGCGCCGGAGTCCCCGCGTCGACACGGACCGTCGGCGACGATTCCGATCCGCCCCCGACCTGAGATCGCAGGCGTTGGACGCCGCCGGGCGTTCGCCGGTCCATCGGGCCCGGCATGCATTCAACTGTCGCCGGCCGTGAGGGTCACGCACCGGTCCCACAGCCGGGCCGCGAGCTCGTCGTCGCGTGCGAGGGGGCTCAACTTCGCATCCGCCCGGACCGACTTCGCCCAGTAGCCGCCGGTGATGCCGGCGACGGACGGGTCGGTGGCGAGGAACACCGACGTCGCGGCGCCACGCTCGGCGCTGACCATGAACGCACTCACGATCGCCTTCTGCCACGCGGCCGGATTCCCGAGATTGCTCCGGACGGCACCCGGATGAACCGCGTTGGCCGTCACCTGGCTGTCGGCGAGCCGCCGCGCCAACTCACGCGTCCACAGGATGTTCATGAGCTTCGTCGCGCCGTACCGGGGCATTCCCAACCAGCCATAGCTCGTCGGCGTATCGAGGTGGTCGAGATCCAGCGACTTCGCGAACCGATGCGCGTGAGACGCGACGTTGACGATGCGCGCGGGACCAGTTGCGACCAGCATCGGGCGCAGGAGCTCGGTGAGCAGGAACGGGCCGAGCTGGTTCGTGGCCAGCATGAGGTCGTGATCCTCGGCGGTGCGCTCCGGTGCGCGCACGGTGACCCCGGCGTTGTTCACGAGCACGTCGAGGTGATCCAGCTCGGACGTGATGGTGGCGGCCGCGGCGCGCACGGAGTCCTGCAGGCCCAGATCCGCGAGCACGATCTCCAGGTCGGCATCGGGCACCGTCGTGCGGATGTCGGCCACGGCAGCATTCGCCCGCGCCTCGTTTCGACACAGCAGGAACGTCCGGTAGCCCCGCGCCGCGAGGGCGCGGGTCGTCTCGAGGCCGATGCCGGAGTTCGCTCCGGTCACGATGGCGGTGGGCGTGGTCATGGGAGCTCGCTTCGTCGGAGGGTCGCGACAGTACGGCGGGGCCGACAGCTGGGAGAACATGGCCCGTGACGGGCGCGGTCACCCCGGGGGGGAGCCGCACCCGATCGAGAAGGCACAGATCTCGGCACCCGTGGGAGGCTGGCATTCTGGCAGTGCACACGGCCAAGGAGCCACGATGACCGACACACCGCACTTCGTGCTCCGAGGCGGGGAGCTCTGGCGCTCCCCCTGGGCCGACTACCGCGCGCTGCGTGACCGTTCGCCGGTGCACCGAGTGGACGATCCCCGCTACGGCGAGTACTTCGTGCTCTCCCGATTCACCGACGTGTTCGACGCCGCGCGCGACCCCACCACCTTCTCTTCCGCAGGCGGGTTGACACCGGATCCGAACGACATGGCGATGTTCGAGGGGCAGGCCGCACCAATCGTCATGCAGGATCCGCCCGACCAGACGGTGCTGCGTCGGATCGTGAGCAAGCCGATGACACCCCGCCACGTCGCGTCCACCGAAGCGGAGATCCAGGCATTCGTGGACGAACGACTCGACGAACTCGACGGGTCCGGTGACACCGACATCGTCGACGCACTGTTCAAGCCACTGCCGAGCACGATCGTCGCCCACTACCTCAGGGTGCCGATGGAAGACCGGACCCGGTTCGACCGGTGGACGGACGCGATCGTTGCCGCGAACGCCGGCGGTGACCTCGCGAGCGCACCCGAGGCCGCGCTCGAGCTCTTCGAGTACGCGAACGAACTCATCGACCGACGCACCCGGGAACCCGCCGACGACCTCGTCTCGCTCCTCGTCGCCGCGGGCGACGACCTCGTTTCCCGGGAATGGGTGGTGGGATTCGTCTTCACGATGGTCGCCGGCGGCAACGACACCACCACCGGTCTGCTCGGCGGCGCCGCCGCTCTCTTGACCGACCACCCCGACCAACGGCGACTCCTGATCGAGGATCCCTCCTGCACCCGGCCGGCCGTCGACGAGTTCCTCCGCCTCACCTCCCCCGTGCAGAACCTCGCGCGCACGACGACCCGCGACGTCGTGCTGCACGATGTCGAGATCCCGGCCGGTCGAAAAGTGCTGCTGCTCTACGGCGCCGCCAACCGCGACGAGCGCGAGTTCGGCCCCACCTCCGAGGCGCTCGACGTGCTCCGGCCGATCGCTCGCCACGTGGCGTTCTCCTACGGACCGCACCATTGTCTCGGTGCCGCCGCGGCTCGCCTCGCCGGAGCCGTGACCATCGAACGGCTGCTCGATCGCTTTCCGAGATTCGCCGTCGACAGCGGCGCCGGCCGCTTCGCACCCGGACCATTCGTCCGCCGTTACGAGTCGCTCCCGTTCCGCACCCGCGCCTGAGCCGGGTCACAGAGCAACATCCCACCCCAACCCGTCGCGGTCGAGATCGACGGCGCGTTCCCGGTACCGTCGGACACCCCGCATGCCCGAGCGGCGCCGAACCCGACCGTCAAGGGAGACGTTGATGAGTGAAGCTCCGGAATCGTTCGACCACATGCTCGCGGCCTGGAACGAACCAGACCCGACGAAGGTGCGCGGCCACCTCGACCGGGCGCTGACCCCCGCGGTCCACTTCGTCGACCCGTCGGTCGACATCGTCGGCATCGACGCGTTCGAGGAGAACGTCCACGACGTCCACGAACAACTTCCGGGCGCGGTGTACTCGCGGGTCAGCGACGTCGACTCCCACCACCGACACCATCGCTACCACTGGGCCATCCACCGCGACGGCGAACTCCTCCTCGCCGGCTTCGACGTCACGATCACCGACGACGCGGGCCGGGTCGAGAAGGTGATCGGCTTCTTCGGACCGCTGGATCCTGACGCCGCTCCGGATTGACGCCGAGGCACCGAGCGCGACTGTCGGGGATTCGCCCGAGCATTCGAACTCCTGGCGGCCTTGCGGGCATCGAACGGGCGCCCCACGCGCGGGCGCTCCGGGGTTACTGCTGAGATGCTTCTCATGGTTTAGAATTGACGAAATCTTGTTCGGGTGATATTCTGACTCCAGTCAAGCGGGTCTCGACCCGTTGCATCGCAACAACTGAAGGGGAGTACCCCTCGAGGCCAGTCGTCAATACGCCCCACGAGGGGCCGGCGTGGCCAGTCCGAGCAATCGGGCGGGGAGACTTTCGGCATCGTCAAGTTCGTCGTGTGCTGAAAGGAAATCCCATGTTCAAGAACACTCTCAAGACGTTCACGCTGCTCGCCGGCCTCGGCGGTGCGTTCATCTTGGTCGGCGCACTCCTCGGCGGGACGACGGGCATTGTGATCGGTGCCGGGTTCGGATTCGGCTTGGTCGGCGCTTCGTACTGGTTCTCGGATCGTTTGGCGGTTCGATCGGCCCGGGCAGTCGAAGTCCCGCCCGGCCAGCTGGATTGGTTGCGATCCGACCTGGAGGTACTCGCAGAGCGTGCCGGGATCGCGACCCCACGGCTGTTCCTGTCGCCCGACGATCAACCGAACGCGTTCGCCACCGGCCGCAACGAGCACACCGCCCTCGTCTGTGTCACCAACGGCTTGCTGACCACGCTCGACCGAGACGAGGTGCGCGGCGTGGTGGCGCACGAGGTGGCCCACGTACGCCATCGCGACATCCTCATCGGGTCGATCGCTGCCGCCGTGGCGACCGGCATCTCGATGCTCGCGAACATGGCGATGTTCGCATCGATGTTCGGAGGCGGATCCGACGACGAGGACGCCCCGAGCCCGATGGCAGCCTTGGTGCTCGCAATGGTCGCTCCCGTGGCCGCCACGCTGATGCAGATGGCGCTGTCACGGTCGCGGGAGTTCGAAGCGGACCGACTCGGCGCTGAGCTCGTCGGCGATCCGCGCCCGCTGGCCGCTGCGCTCTCGAAGCTCGAACGCAGTGCCCGCGCGGTGCCGATGGACGTCAGCCCGGCGCAGGCGACGGCCTACATCGTGAATCCGTTGACCGGTCGTGAGGTGAAGTTTTCGAACCTGTTCCTGACGCATCCACCAACCGAAGCCCGCATCGCTGCGCTCCTCGCTCACGCGCCGGCGTAGGCCCGTCGACGACGGTTGCGAGTCGTTGGCGAACGGGAAGGCCAGGTTCGGGCCGAGAGCGGCCTACGGCCGGGCAACAACGAGCCGCATGCCCGCATCGAAACTCGGCTCGTTGCGCAGATGGCCATAGCGCATGTCCCAGGATCCGTCGGCGAGGTCGGCACCGACGGCAGCGACCACCCGCTCGACCACCTCCGGTGGCATGAGCGAGAACGCAGACGTCGCCCTTCGCGCCGACTCGTCGAGCACGCGTTCGGGGTGCGCCCAGAACGAGGCGATCGTCCAGTCCGGCGTGTCCCGGGGCGTGAGGATGTTGGTGACCGCGACGCTGCCCCCGAGCCATCCGGTGAGCACCTCGATGGAGGGGAACAGCTGTCGGTCGAGCGCAGCGGTCTCGGGCATGTAGTCGCGCAGCAGCCACATCTCCCCCTCGACGACGGGATCGTAGGTCACGATGATCACCGGACCTCGCGCGACCCGTCGCATCTCCCGCACACCGACCTCGAGCTGTTCGCCCCAGTGGTGGATCGTGACGACGGCCATCGCCGCATCGACGGTGCCGTCGCGAAGCGGAAGCGGACCGGCACCACCGGTCAGCGCCGGAACGGCATGGTCCGGTCGCTGCGCCGCCATGACGTCACTCGGTTCGATCGCGAGCACGTATCGGTCCTGCGGCTCGTAGGAGCCGGCCCCGGCCCCGATGTTCACAATCGTTCGGCTGTCGCCGAGAGCAGCGTGGATCAGTTCCGCGAGGTGCGGATCCTCGCGTCTCGTCATGGCGTACCCGTGACCGATGCTGTCGTAGGGCGCGGTCTCCATTGCTCCTCCAGACATTGAGAGGCCCTCACCGGAGTGAGGGCCTCTGAGCTGCGCTTTCGCGCCGTTTTCGATGGTGGCGGGGGTAGGATTTGAACCTACGACCTTCGGGTTATGAGCCCGACGAGCTACCAGACTGCTC
>CAZJBJ010000023.1:0-36194 GCA_964544295.1 uncultured Bifidobacteriaceae bacterium | reverse complement strand
AGAAGGTCGGCGCCGATGTCACCCTGACCCAGTCATCCGATCCCACCCAGCTGAAGAGCGGCGAGCAGGCCGAGATCGTGCTGACCGTCGTCAACCAAGGCTCCTTCGCCGCCAACGAGGTCACCGTCCGTTCGACCCCGAATCCCGGGCTCACCTTCGTCCCGGGGTCGATGACGTTCGACGGCATCCCGCTGACCGACCGCGACGACAACCCGTTGTCGAGCGGTCCGGCGCGCACCGGCTACAACCTCGGAAACCTGCCGTCCGGGGTCAGCCATCGCATCACCTACCGGGTGACCGCCGCCCAACCAACGTCGATCGACGGTCGCGCGGTCGAGTCCTCGGTCTCGACCCGGGAGGCGGTGAGTCCGACGCCGGCCAACCAGCCCGCTTCGGTCGCACTCGCCGATCTCGCGTCACAGATCCGCCGGGTACCCGGGGTGCAGTACGCCCAGCCGCTGTCGATCGCCGATCTCGGCCCGGACACCCTGACCGCCGGCGCGGGGACCGCGTCGGGCGCGACGAAGATCTTCGGGTTCGATGCCCGCTACGCCGCGCGCGACCAGTCGGTGGTGCTCGTCCGCGGGGCGTTCCGATCCACCGGGGCGGTCGTGAGCGTCGAGGCCGCCGACACGCTCGGGGTCGGTGTCGGTGACGAAGTCGTCGCCACCCTGCCCGACGGCAGTTCGCTCCGGACGACCGTCACCGGTGTGGCCGACCTGTCGCAGGCCCGTTCGCTGTTCTCCAGTCGGCGCGGTGGCGACCTCGAGACGTTCGTCTATTCCCGCAATGCGTTGGTGGTCTCGCCGGCAGTCTTCGCCGACACGGTCGTGCCCGCCTACGAACGCGCCGCGGCCACCGACGCCGACCGCCTCAAGAATCCACCCATCCGCGAGGTCGACGTCCGGCTCGACCGGGAACTCCTGGACGCCGACCCCGACACCGCCCGCCGAGAAACCGAACGCATCGCCACCGACATCAACGCGGTGGCTGCGCATCAGGACTACCTGCTCGACAACATCTCGAACACCCTCACCGTCGCGGCCGACGACGCCGACGCGGCGAAGCGCCTCTTCATCTTCCTCGGCGTACCGGGTGCACTCGTGGCTGCGATCCTGGCGGCCTACGCGGGCAACGTCCTCGCGGAGGCCCAGCGCCGCGAACAGGCGATCCTGCGGGTCCGCGGTGCGGGCCGGCGTCACCTCCGACGGATGCTCGCGCTGCGCGTGCTGTTCATCACCGCGACCGGCGCGACCCTCGGACTCACCGTCGGGTACATCGCGGCCGGGGCCGTTCTGGGCCGCGCCTCACTGAGCCGAGCGAGCACCGGGAGCCTCGTCACCTCTGCCGTCCTCGGCAGCCTCGGCGGCCTTCTGGCCACGGGAACCGCCCTGTACGTCACCGGGCGCCGCTCGATCGATCGGGAGATCGACGAGGACCGCGCTCGCCTCGCGCTCCGGGCGCCGCTCTGGCGTCGGTACTGGTTCGACGTCCTCGGACTGCTGGTCGTGGTCGCCGCGACGATCGCCGCGATCGCGACCGACGCGTTCGCCGGCACCGCAGGCTCGGTGTACTTCGGCCGGGCCGTCGAACTCGATCTCTGGCTCCTGGTGCTGCCCGTGGCGGCCTGGATCGCCGGCAGTCTGCTGACGGCCCGAGTCCTCGGCGAACTCCTCGGCCGCGCTCGGCCGCGCCCCCACACCGAGCTCGGCCCACCTGTCCCGGCACTGCTGCGGCGCAGCCTGAGCCGGCGCGCGTGGGCCGTCGGGAACGCGGCCATCGTGGTGACGCTGATCGTGGGACTGGCGGTGAGTCTCGCCGCCTTCACCGCCGCCTACGACGACGCCAAACTCGCCGACGCCCGGTTCGCGAACGGTTCCGACATCCGCATCACGCCGACACCGAGGGCCGGGAGCAATTATCCGTCGACGGCGACGTCGACCTTCACCACCGACGGCATCTCGAAGGTGAGTCCGGTCGTCTTCGGCGTCAGCAACGTGATCCTGCGCAGTCGTCGAACCTCGGACCCGGCCAACCTCGCGGCGGTCGACCCCGTCACGTTCGGCGCCGTGGCGCCGCTGCGAGACCAGAACTTCGTCGACGGGACCGCCGCCGCGACGCTCGATCGACTGCAGCGCGACCCGTCCACCCTCTTCATGAGCGCCGACATGGCGGATTTCCTCCAGGTCCAGGTGGGCGACGAGGTCAAGGTGCTCCTGGCGCGGGCCACCGACGACCAGGTCGAGATCCCCATGCAGGTCGTCGGGCTCTTCGATCGGCTCCCGGCGTTTCCGGACGGCGCGGACGCGCTGATGTCGTTGCCCGAGTTTGAACGTCGGGTCCCCGCGAAGGAACCCGACTTCTTCCTCGCCCACACCTCCGACAGCTCGGACGCCACCCTGGCTCGGGCCGACGGCTCGTTGCGCACCGGCCCGGGCACCGCCGGCGATTTCCACGTGGCTACCCGGGCCAGCGTCCTCCAGACCGACCAGTCGAGCCTGGCGGCCCTCAACATCGCGGGATTGGTCGACCTGGACTCGATCTTCGCGCTCGCGATGGTCACCGTCGCGATCTCGATCTTCGTGTTCGGGCTCCTCCTCGCCCGGCGCCGCGAGTACGTCACGCTCCGGGCACAGGGCATGGACGCAGGAGAGTTGCGCCGGCTCATCGTCGCCGAAGCCGGGACGGCCGCGGCCGCCGGCGCGATCGGCGGACTCCTGGTCGGCACCGCGATGGGGTACTACTTCGTCCGCGTGTTGCGACCGCTGTTCGTGTTGCCGCCCCGCCCGGCGCTGCCCCTGCAGAACCTCGCGCTCCCGATCGTCATCGTCGTCGTCGCGACCATCGTCGCGTCGATCGTCGCCGCCGCGATGGTCCAGCGGCTCCAACCCACCGAACTGCTCCGCGACGAGTAAATCCGTGGGTTGGAGCCCAATCTGACGACCCGTCAGGTCCGCCGGTAGGGTCCCGCTGCAATGACGACCCCCGTGAACATCAACGACATCGGCGCCATCGACCTCATGCTGGGCATCCCGACCGGCGATCCCCGCCGTTGGTACGACTTCCTCCAGAAGAACCTCCTGGACCGGGAGAGCCGCGAGGAGTTCGAGTTCCCCGCCCAGTACATGTTCAAGCACGTGCCCCACTTCGAGGAGCACATGGACGATCCGGTGGCCTACGTCGTCTCGGAGATGGACCGCGACGGCATCGCGATGGCCATGCTCGGCTCGTCGTTCAAGAACGAGGAGACCCAGAAGACCATCAAGGCCCACCCCGACCGCTTCTTCGCCAGTTTCGAAGTCGACCCGAACCGCGGCATGGAGAGCGTGCGCGAACTCGAGGCGGCGGTGACCGAACTCGGCGTGAAGGCGGCGACGGCCTTCCCCGCGGGCATGTCGCCCCAGGTCCCGATCAACGACAAGAAGTTCTACCCGATCTACGCGAAATGCGTGGAGCTCGACATTCCCATCTGTGTGTGCGCGGGCATCCCCGGACCGCGGGTGCCGTTCGAGTGCCAGAACGTCGCGCACATCGACGAGGTGTGCTGGTTCTTCCCGGAGCTGAAGTTCGTGACCCGCCACGGCTGTGAGCCGTGGGCCGACCTCGCGGTGAAGCTCATGCTCAAGTGGCCGAACCTCTACTACTCGACGTCCGCGTTCGCGCCGAAGTACTACCCGAAGGACGTCGTCCATTACGCGAACACGCGTGGCGCCGACAAGGTCATGTACGCCGGGTATTTCCCGATGGGACTCAGCCTCGAACGCATCTGGTCCGACATGCCCGACGTTCCCTTCCGCGACCACGTCTGGCCCAAGTTCCTCCGTGACAACGCGCGCAAGGTGTTCAAGCTCGATGACTGAGTCGTCGGCGACCGACTCCGCGTACTTCGACGCGTGGCGAGGTGGCGTGCTCGACACCATGATCGGCATGCCCGCGTCGGCCGAGGAACGCAAGACCAAGCACTACGCGCAGATCAACGCCGGGATCCTCGACAAGGAGGCCCGCGAGAAGTTCGCGTTCCCGGCGCAGTACATGTTCAAGGACGTCCCCGACTACGGCGACGTCATCGACGATCCCGTCGCCCTGCTGCTCTCCGAGATGGACCGGTTCAACATCGCGCGCGGGATGATCAACGTCGGCACCAACCCGGTGGCCCGGCAGGCGCTCCTCGACCATCCGGACCGGTTCGTCGGCAGCTTCAACGTGGACCCCAACCGCGGCATGGAATGCGGCCGCGAACTCGAGGTGGCGGTGAAGGAGTACGGCGTGCGTTCGGCGCAGTCGTTCCCGGCCGGGCTGATCCCGCAGGTCCCGATCAACGACAAGAAGTACTACCCGTTGTACGCGAAGTGCGTGGAGCTCGACATCCCGATCTTCGTGAACGCCGGGGTGCCCGGGCCACGCGTACCGATGGACTGCCAACACGTCGCGTACATCGACGAGGTCTGCTGGTTCTTCCCCGATCTCAAGTTCGTGATGCGCCACGGCGCCGAACCGTGGACCGCGCTCGCGGTGAAGCTCATGCTCAAGTGGCCGAACCTCTACTACTCGACGTCCGGGTTCGCACCCAAGCATTACCCGGAGGACGTCATCTACTTCGCCAACACGCGCGGCGCTGACAAGTTCGTCTACGGCGGCTACTTCCCGATGGGGCTCAGCCTCGATCGCATCTTCGCCGAGATGCCCGACGTCGGTCTGCGTGACCACGTCTGGCCCAAGTTCCTCCGCGAGAACGCGGAACGAATCCTGAAGCTGGAGACGACGTGACGATGACCAATGCCGCGTACGAGGCCGCTCATGCCGGCGGTGTGATCGACACCGCGACGGGGATCCCGAAGTCGCGCGAGGAGATGTTCGAGTTCTACAAGTTCATCCGCGACCAGACACGCGATTCGGAGAGCAAGGCCGGTGAAGGCGGGTTGGAGTTCCCGGCCGGGTACATGTTCAAGGATCCCGTCCACATCGAGGAGGACGAGCTCGGCGACCCGGTCGAGTTCCTGCTCGGCGAGATGGACCGCCACGGCATCACGAAGGTGATCACCAACGTCGACGACGGCGGTCACGGCGCCCGGGCGGTACGCGACTACCCCGACCGATTCGCCGCCGGTATCGGCGTCGACCCCAACCAGGGCATGGACGCGGTGCGGCGCATCCAGCGCATCGCCGACGAGTTCGACCTCAAGTCGGTGAGCGCGTTCCCGGCGGGTCTGTACCCCCAGGTCGCGGTGAACGACAAGAAGTTCTATCCGATCTACGCGAAGTGCGTGGAGCTCGACATCACCTTCGCGACCACGATCGGCGTCCCCGGCCCGCGCATCCCGTTCGCACCCCAGGACGTCGCCCACATCGACGAGGTGTGCTGGTTCTTCCCCGACCTGCGCTTCGTGATGCGCCACGGCGCGGAACCGTGGGCCGACCTCGCGGTGAAGCTCATGCTCAAGTGGCCGAACCTCTACTACTCCACCACCGCGTTCGCCCCGAAGTACTACCCCGAGGACATCGTCAAGTACGCCAACACCCGGGGCGCCGACAAGGTCATCTGGTCGGGCTACTTCCCCGCCGGCCTCACCTACGACCGGATCTTCCAGGAACTGCCGAGCGTCCCGTTCAAGGACCACGTCTGGCCCAAGTTCCTCCGCGAGAACGCGATCAAGGCCTTCAAACTCGACGAGTAGCATGCGCCCTCTCTGCGGGGGAGGCAGATCATGAAACGCTGGGTAGGGGTCGCGATCGCACTCGCACTCGTGACCGGCTGCGGCTGGACGCAGTACGCGGGCAACGCTGGCCGCACTGCGTTCGCTCCACTCGAAACGACGCTGACCACCGCGAACATCGGTGACGCCATCGTGCAGTGGACCTCCGACCGAAGCCGCCTCGGCGAACCCGTGATCGCGAACGGATTCGTCTACTCCGTGAACTACGAAGTCGTCGACGCCTGGAAGCTCGACCGGGACGCGCCGTGCTCGGCGCCACCGTCGACCTGTGCGCCCACATGGTTCGCGCGCACCCCGTCATCCAGCCTCAGTGCGCCGGTCGTGGTGGGCGAAACCGTCTATGTGCTCGGCGTCAACGCGACGACGTCGACCGTGTACGCGTTCGATGCCCTCGGCCGAGGCGATTGCCGAAGCGACCCGATCGGGTGTCGCCCGCTGTGGACCGCAACGTTCCAATCGCATCCGAGCGGACACACCTACACACCCTCGCTGCTCGCGGATGGTGGACGCCTCTATACGCGTACCATCGATGCGTCCACCATGGCTGGCGCCATCACCGTCTTCGATGCCGCCGGCACCCTGAACTGCTCTGGCAGCCCGAAGACCTGTGCGCCGCTCTTCGCCGCGTCGCTCGGTTCGACGTACGCGGGCCAGCACGACGCGGTCGATCGCGGCTTACTCTTCGCCAGCACCTTGGCGGGAGTCCTCGTCTTCGACGCGCGCGGGGAGGAGGGCTGCGCGGCCGGCGTCTGCCAGCCCCTCCGGCGACTCGATGCGGTGACGCCGGGCGAACCCGCCGCCAGCGACGGGCAGGTGTTCGTCACTGAGGGAACGCGGCTCGTCGCATTCGACGGAACGGGCGCGACCGGTTGCAGCGGATTGCCCGTCGTCTGCACCCGTCAGTGGAGCGCAGGCGTCACCGGGGGAAGCGCGTCCGAATCACCGATCGTGACATCCGATCGCGTGCTCGTGAACTTGAGCATCGGATCCGGGAGCCAGGTCGCAGCGTTCGACCGGGCCGGCATCACGGGGTGTGGCGGCGCGCCGAAAACCTGCGCGGCGCTGTGGCGCACTGCGGACAACTCGATGTTCGGCTTCGCCCACACCGCCGCCAGCGGCAATCTGCTGGTCGTGATGAGCAACCAGGGCCCCAACCCGTTCACCCCTGTCCCGATCGCCGTCGAGCTGACCATCTTCGATGTGCGGGCCCAGACCTCGTGCAGCGGAGTCCCCCTGACGTGCCAGCCGGTTCGGACGATTCCCCTCGGCACGATCAGCCCCTACGACCAGACGGCACGACCGGCCGTCGGCAGCGGCCGGATCGTGGCACCAACGGCCGGGACCGGGTTCTTCGTCCTCGGCCTACCCTGACCTCTCGCCTCCCGGTCTGGTGTGATCTGACCGCTCAGCGGTCGAGCGCCAACAAACCGGGCGGCGTTGCGACGGTCGGTAGGGTCCCGTGGCATGAGTGGACCCCTCACTGGCATCAAGGTCATCGAACTGCCGAACATCGGCCCGACCCAGTTCGCGGGGATGGCGCTGGCGGACCTCGGGGCCGAGGTGCTGCGCTGTGACCGGGCCACCGCGGTCGCGCAGGGCGCGGGCGCGATCCCCGCATCGCCGTACGCGAGCATCGACCGCAACCGGCGCAGCATCGGCGTCGACCTGAAACATCCCGACGGCGTCGAGACCGTCCTGCGGCTCTGCGAACGGGCCGACGTCCTCATCGAGGGTTTCCGTCCTGGCGTCGCCGAGCGACTCGGCGTCGGCCCCGAGGCGGCCCGCGGCCGCAACCCGCGCCTCGTCTACGGCCGCATGACCGGTTGGGGCCAGGACGGACCGCTCGCGCACGACGTCGGCCACGACATCAACTACATCTCGCTCGCCGGCGTCCTCGCCCACATCGGACCGGCCGGTGGTCCGCCGGTGCCGCCGATCAACCTGGTCGGCGACTTCGGCGGCGGGGGTCTCCTCCTCGCCTTCGGCGTCCTCGCCGCGATCGTCGAACGCAGCATCAGTGGCGAGGGCCAGGTCGTCGACGCGGCGATGGTCGACGGTGCGGCGATGCAGATGAGCGTCTTCTACGGCATGTCGCAGATGGGCTTCTGGTCCGACGAACGGGGCACCAACCTGCTCGACGGCGGCGCCCACTTCTACGGCGCGTACGAGTGCTCCGACGGCACCTACTTCTCGATCGCCAGCTACGAACCGCAGTTCTACGCGGCGCTCTGCGGGCTCCTCGTACCGCTCGGCATCCCTCTCGACCCGGCCACGCAGATGGACCAGTCGTCGTGGCCGGGCCTCAAGGAACAGATGGCGGCGCGGTTCCGCACCCGGACCCGCGCCGAATGGACCGAGTTCTTCACCGGTCATGACGTCTGTTTCGCGCCGGTGCTCACCATGAACGAGGCCCGCACCCATCCGCACAACGTCGCCCGCGGCACCTTCGTGGACGTCGATGGCGCCCATCAACCGGCACCGGCACCCCGGTTCAGCCGCACGCCCGGTGCGGTCGAGCGACCCCCGGTGGTACCGGGCGCCGACACCGAGATCGCGCTGGCCGACTGGGGCTTCTCCCCCGATGAGATCACTGCGCTCGTCGAACGCGGCGGCGTCGCCTGACCAGGTTCAGCTCAGCGACCAGAGCGCGATCGGTTCGTCGAAGCCCTTCACCACGCGTCGACCGGCGGGTTCGAACGACAGGTCGGGATCCGCGACCGCCTCGACGAGATCTTGGGTGACGAGGATCTCGTCCGGCACCGCGATGTCGGCCAGCCGCGACGCGAGGTTGACCACCGGTCCGTAGTAGTCCCCGCCCCGTCCGAGCACCTCGCCGTACGCGACGCCGGCATGTGGGGCGACACCATGGCGCTCCGTGAATCGGGCGACGAGTGAGCGGGCGATCCGAGCGCCGGTCGCCGCGTCGACGGCGCTGAACATGACCTCGTCACCGATGTGCTTCACGACCCGCCCGCGGGCTTGACCGATGACCTCGTTCGCGGTCATCTCGAAGTCCTCGACGAGTGCCGCCAGCGCGGCCGGCTCCAGATCACGGGACAACGACGTGAAACCGACGAGGTCGACGAACCCGACCGCGAGTCGGAACATCCCGGGGCCCGCCGCCTCGGCATTCGAGACCCGCTGCCGACGGATCGCCTCCATCAGGTGCATTCGGAAGAGGCCGTTCATGACGCCCGGGATCATGACGAGCGACGAGACGGCGTCCTCGGCCGCGCGAGCGAGCGCGACCTCGTCGATCGCGTCGCGCACGATCGGCGCCTCCACCTCCACGATGAACGCCGAGATCGCCGCCTCGGCAACCTGGGCCATCGCGGCACCCAGCGCTCGCGTGAACCGCAGCGTCGCCTCCTCGCCGAGCAACTCGGCACCGAGGGCGAAGATGGCGAAGGTGTCCTGGTCGAGCGGCCGGTAGTTGTCGTCGTCGATCACGAGTCCCGCGGCCGTGACCACTCGACGCACCAGGTCCACGCTGATGCCGGAACTGGTGGCAATCTGCCCGACGTCCAGGCGCGGACCGGGTCGGATGGCGGCATCCGATCCGGCGGCGTGCAACGACCCGATGGCCGCCGCCTGTTGCATCGCCTCGATCGACACTCCGAGTTCCGTGAAGTGTCGCAGCAGCGTTCGTCGCGCCTCGGCGTTCGGGGCGTCGGGATCGAGCAGCCCCGCCGCGACGAGCGCCTCGTCCTCCATGCGGGATCGCTACGCGTCGACCTGGGCCAGCGCGTGCTGTTTGGCCCAGGGGTAGTCGGGCTTGCCGCTCGGTGCCCGCTGGATGTGATCCACCAGGAACACCTGCTTCGGCGCCTTGTACGCGGCGATGTGCTCTCGACAGTGGGCATCGAGTTCCTCGACGGTCGGGGTCGTCCCGGGTCGGGCCTGCACGACGGCGGTGACCCGCTCACCCCAGCGCTCGTCCGGCACCCCGACGACCAGACAGTCGAACACCGCAGGATGAGACTTCAGGACGCCTTCGACCTCCTCGGGGAAGACCTTCTCACCGCCGGTGTTGATCATGATCGAACCGCGGCCGAGGAGTGTGACCTGACCGTCGGCTTCGATGGTCGCGAAGTCACCGGGAATCGAGTACCGCTTGCCGTCGTGTTCGAAGAACACCGCCGCGCTGCGCTCCGGGTCGTTGTAGTAGCCGAGGGGAATGTTGCCGGTCCGGGCGATGCGGCCGATCTCCCCGGAACCGGGAACGATCGGCACGTAGTTCTCGTCGACCACGATGGAATCGAGCGACGGCTGCACCGTGGCCGGGCCACCCTTCGGGATCTCGCCCTTCACGGCGATCTTGATGCCGTTCATCCCGGTCTCGGTGGCGCCGACGGAGTCGACCACCACGATGTTCGGGAGCCGCTCCATCAGCTGGTCCTTGATCGACTGGCTGAAGATCGCCGCGCTCGACCCGATCGAGAACAGCGAGGACAGGTCGACGTCGTCGACGATCTCCTCGAGTTTGTCGGCCAATGGGCGCGCCATCGCGTCGCCGGTGATACCGAGGACGTTGACCTTCTCCTCCGCGATCACCCGCCAGGTCTGCTCGGCGTCGAACTTCGGCGTCACCACGCCGGTGTCACCGTGGATCAGACACCGGATCATCGTGACCTGTCCGGCACCATGCATCATCGGCGCGATCGGGAAACTGATCGTGGGACCGGCGCCCGCCGCGACGTTCGCCGACAGCGTCGCCGGATCCTCGACCCTGGTGTTGGACATCGCGTCGATCCCGCCGCAGAGTGCGTAGAAGATGTCCTCCTGCCGCCACATGACGCCCTTGGGCATCCCGGTCGTCCCGCCGGTGTAGATGATGTGGAGATCGTCACCCGAGCGGGGTCCGAAATCCCGTGCCGGTGAGGCCGCGGCGATGGCTTCCTCGTAGTCGGTGTACTCCAGGCCGTCGGTGGAGGCTCCCGACCCGTCGGCCGCGAGTACCACGTGCGCCAACTTCGGCAGATTCCCGCGGATCGCCGCCAGCCGAGGCGCGAACTCCTGCTGCGCGACGATCGCGACCAGATCGGCGTTCGTACACAGGTACTGCAACTCGCTCTCGACGTAGCGGTAGTTGATGTTCACCGGCACGGCACGGATCTTGTAGAGCGCCATCATCGACTCGATCCACTCCACGCCGTTGTACGCGTAGATGCCGACGTGGTCACCCGCCTTCACACCGGCGCCGGCCAGATGGTGGGCGAGCCGGTTGACCCGGTCCTCGAGTTCGGCGAACGTGCGTCGCGGGCCGCCCACGACGACACACGCCGTCCGTTCCGGCGCGACGTCCACGATCGCCTCGAACATGTCAGCGAAATTGCACTCCATCAGATCCCCTCAGTCTTGGTTGGAACCATCGATCAACAGCCGCGCGGCACGCTCGAGATCATCGCCGACGACCTCGGGCCCGTCCACGCCGCCCACCCAGCCGACCAACGAGCTGAGCCACACCTGACTCAGCACGCGAGCCACCGCTCGATCCCGCTCGCTCGGATCACCCTCGTGCATGGCGCGGGTGATGATCCCGGTCATGGCGGTGCTGACCCGCTCGACCGCATCGGACACCTCGGGCCGCGCCGAGCCGAGCGCCCGCACCATCGCGGCCGTCGCATCGGGCTGGCGGGTCTGGGTCCGGCTCGCTCGCCGCAGGACGTCGACGACACGGTCAACCGCGGTGGCGCCGGCCGGCGGTCGGTCGGCGAGTCGTTCCCGGAGCGCTTCGACCTGTTCGACGTTGGCCTCGAGGAGCAGTCGCTCCTTGCTCTCGAAGTAGCGGTACACCGTGCCGAGCGCCACCCCGGCCTCGGTAGCGACGTCCCGCATCTGCACGCCGTCGAAGCCGCCCCCGGCCGCCAGGGCGAGGGTCGCGTCGAGCACGCGCCGTCGGCGCGCCGCCTGACTCTTGGCCAACGCACCGTCGGCGGCTCCGGACTCGATCACCCCGCAATGAGAACACGTTCTCATTCCTGTCCGCAACCGCCCGGAACGGTCGTCGCGGCGGATCGGGTCAGTCGCGATGGCCGGTGGCCGCAAATCGCCTGCGGGCGTCCTCGACGGCGGCGATCGCGGCGTCGGCGCCTTCCCACCCGCGCGTCTCGACCGACTTCCCGGGCTCGACGTCCTTGTAGACCGCGAAGAAGTGTTCGATCTCGGCCAGCAGGAACCGTGGGAGATCGGCCAGGTCCGTCAGCCCCGACGAGCGAGGGTCGCGGGCCGGCACGCACAGGACCTTGGCGTCGGGCCCCGCCTCGTCGCTCATCCAGAACACGCCGACCGGGCGGACGCGGATGTGACACCCGGGGAACGTCGGCTCGTCGAGGAGCACGAGCACATCGAGCGGATCGCCGTCCTCGGCGAGCGTGTTCGGCACGAAGCCGTAGTCCGCCGGGTACTGCGTGGCAGTGAACAGCATGCGATCCAACCAGATCGCCCCGCTGTCGTGATCCATCTCGTACTTGTTGCGCGACCCGCGTGGGATCTCGATGATGACTTCGACCTCCATGCCCGCAGTCTGGCCCACCGGCGGCGACGCCGCGTGACGCTCGGCCCGGCCTTATCCGATCGCGGTCCGCCCGACCCGCGTCTCCTCCGCCAATTCTCGGCAAACTCCGGGCCGATGCTCATACCCGTCACAGGATGGTCTCGGCACACTGCCCATATGCCCGGACCGGCTGAGCGAGCCCCTCGAACGTGTCCCCTCCCCAAAACGCGATCAGGCGATGCGCGCGAGCCGGTCCGGCAGTTTCTCCTCACCACTTCGCGGGTCCGTCGATGAGCTCCCCGGTCCCGAACCGCGCCGGACGCATGAACCGCAGCCGTTGGATCGCCGCCGGGACCTCGGTGAGCGCGTTGGTGGCGTTGACCGCCGGCGTCGCGGCCGCCAATCCGGCGCCGTCGGGCACCCAGCACCGCGCCGTGTCGAGCACGCCGGACGTCGCCCGCCCCGAGGCGCCGCCGACGCCGGAAGCCGATGATTCGGACACGTGGCGTCAGCTCCCACCGGCTCCCACCCCCCAGTACGACCCCGGGTACCAGTACCAACCACCGCAGAGCGACACGCGCAGTGGCGGAAGCTGAACACATCGTCGATGTCATGGGCACCCGCGCTCATGTGATCGTCGTCGCCCCCGAACTCCAACACGCGGAAGTCCTCGCCCACTCCGCCGTCGCCCGGCTGCGCAACCTCGAGAACACCTGGTCGCGATTCCTGCCGACGTCCGAGCTCAGCCGCGTCAACGCGCAGGCGGGCACCCCGGTTCCGGTGTCGCGTGACACCGAACTACTGCTCACGCATGCGATCGAAGCGTGGGACCGCACCGACGGACTGTTCGATCCGACCGTGCTCCCGGCCCTCATCGCCGCCGGATACGACCGTTCGTTCTCCGAGATCGACCCCGACGCCGCACTGGCGCTTCGACCCGCCGAGCCGGCACCCGGCTGCGCCGACATCGTCGTGCGAGACCACCGGGTCACCCTGCCCGCGGGGGTGTCGATCGACCCCGGCGGCATCGGCAAGGGACTCGCGGCCGACCTCGCGATCGACCTGGTCATGACCGCCGGGGCGACCGGGGCCTGTGTCAACGTCGGCGGTGATCTCCGAGCGGCAGGAACCTCCCCGGCAAGTCGGCCATGGACCGTCACCGTGGACCACCCGCTCCGTCTCGACCGCGCCATCGGCGTCGTCGAGATCGCCGATGGGGCGCTCGTTTCGAGTTGGCGGACCCGACGGGCCTGGGGTCCCGATTCCGACCGCCGTCATCACGTGATCGATCCCGCCACCGGCTCGCCCGCCGAGAGCGGTCTGGCCGGCGTCACGGTCGCGGCCGAGGAAGCGTGGTGGGCCGAAGCGCTCGCCACCGCCATCTTCCTGTCCGGCCCCGACGCCGCACCTGCGCTCGCTCGGCGGCACGGTGGTGGTGCGATCCTCGTCCGCGACGATGGCAGCCTGCTCGGGATCGGCTCCCTCCGGGCCGTCGTCGACCGGGCCACCACGTCGACGTGAACGGTCACCTGACCTGGTACGTCGCCCGGGCCGCCGGGATCGTCACCTGGGGGCTCCTCGTCGCGTCGATGATCTGGGGACTGCTCTACGCCACGCGGGTGTTCCGCCGACGGGTGCCGTTGTGGTGGCTGCTCGGTGTCCATCGATTCCTCAGCGGTCTCGCGGTGATCTTCACCGCGGTCCACGTCGTCGCCCTGCTCCTCGATCAGTACATCGGCTTCTCGTGGTCGGACGCGCTCGTGCCGTTCGCGAGCTCCTGGCATCCGATCGCGGTCGGGTGGGGCATCCTCGCGATGTACCTGCTCGTGGCGATCGAGACCACATCACTCCTCAAGGCCCGATTGCCCTACGGCGTGTGGCGAGCGATCCATCTCGGCAGCTATCCGCTGTTCGCGCTCGCCACCATTCACGGTCTCAGCTCGGGGACCGACGTGAAGGTCGTCGTCACGAATGGTCTCGAAATCGCCCTCGGTGCCATCGCAGTGGCCGCGGCGATCGTCGCGCTCGACCAGCGCATCGGCGCGTCCCCACGTCGCCCGGTCCCGGCGCCGCGCCAGCCGGCCCAGTTCGGCTGAGAACGGCGCCGCCGTGCGGCTGCCAGACTCCAGCCCCATGAGCGACCTCCTGGACCTGGCCGACCGTCTGTTCACCGGGGCGGAACCGCCGACCCACCAGACCATGTTCGGATGGAGCGGCGAACTCGTCGACGTCGGGCCCGACACCGCGTTCGTCGCCGCGTTCTCGAACGTCGCCGCGTTCGGCACCGAGGCCGGGCTCCTCCTCGCCGACACGAGCAGCCCGTTCGGGGCACCCGCGGTCCATCAATCGCTGCGGGCCTGGCGTGACGTCCGCCTGGACACCGCGGTGTTCACCCACGGACACGTCGACCACTGCTTCGGCGTCGATCTCTACGAAGCCGATGCCGTCGAACGCGGCTGGGCCCCGCCCCGGGTCGTCGCCCACGAGGCCATCACCGCCCGGTTCGATCGGTACCGGGAGACCAAGGGGTACAACGGCATCATCAACCAGCGGCAGTTCCAACTCCCCCGGCCGGCGTTTCCGACCAACTTCCGCTACCCGGACGAGACGTTCCGTTCGCACCTCGATCTCACGGTCGGCGGCGAGACCTTCGAACTGCACCACGACCGCGGCGAGACCGACGACCACGTCTGGATCTGGGCCCCCGACCGCAAGGTGCTCTGCACCGGCGACCTGTTCATCTGGGCCGCTCCGAACTGCGGCAACCCGCAGAAGGTGCAGCGCTACGCGATCGAGTGGGCCCACGCCCTGCGGGCCATGGCCGCACTCGACGCCGAGGTCATGCTGCCCGGGCACGGGCTGCCGATCCTCGGCACCGATCGCATCCGCACCGCGCTCACTGACTCGGCGAGCCTGCTCGAACATCTCCACCACGAGACGCTCCGCATGATGAACGAGGGGGCCCGACTCGACGACATCGTCAACACCGTCCGCGCGCCTGCGCATCTCCTGGACAAGCCCTATCTCGGACCGATCTATGACGAACCCGAGTTCGTCGTGCGCAACATCTGGCGACTCTTCGGCGGTTGGTACGACGGCGACCCCAGCCACCTGAAGCCCGCACCGGCCGCCCGGCTGGCGTCCGAGATCGCGGCCCTCGCCGGCGGGACCGACCGCCTCGCGCAGCGCGCCACGGAACTCGCCGCCGATGGTGACCTGCGACTCGCCGCTCACCTCGTCGAGTTCGCCACGCAGGCCGAGCCGGACCGCCCGTCGCTCCACGCCGTCCGCGCCGAGATCTACGCGCAGCGGGTTGCCGTCGAGGTCTCCACGATGGCGACCGGCATCTTCAACTGGGCCGCGTCCGACTCGCGGAACCAGGTCGCGGCGGGGCAGCCCGTTGGGGACGAGAACGCCGGGTAGCCTTTCCTGATGCCCGATTCCGCCCCTGTTGCCTCCGGGGCCGACGCGTCCTCCCCCGCTGGTTCTTCGAGTTCGCTCGTCGCCGGCCTGATCCGCACCGCCCGGCCGAAGCAGTGGATGAAGAATGTCCTGGTCGTGGCCGCGCCGGCTGCGGCCGGTGTGCTCGGACACCGAGACGTCATCATCGACACGATCATCGCCTTCGTGGCGTTCTGCCTCGCCGCGAGCGGCACCTATTTCCTCAACGATTCGTTCGACGTCGAAGCCGACCGCCGCCACGAGAAGAAGCGCTTTCGACCGATCGCCGCCGGCGTGGTGCCGGTGCCGACGGCCCGGGTGGCCAGCGTGCTGCTGTTGGCGTCGGGGATCGGCATCGCGTTCCTGGCCAACTCCCACCTGGCGATCGTGATCGGCACCTACGTCGTGCTCACGACGAGCTATTCGATGTGGTTGAAGCACGTCGCGGTCATCGACCTCGGCATGGTGGCGGCCGGGTTCGTGCTGCGCCTGATCGCCGGGGCCGTGGCAGTGGACGTACGGATCTCGGTGTGGTTCATCGTCGTCGGCAGCTTCGGATCGCTCTTCATGGTGGCGGGAAAGCGCCACGCCGAACACCTCGACCTCGGCGTGGACCGCGCCGGCCACCGCGCCACCCTCGAGGAGTACTCCGTCGAGTATCTGGGGTACGTACGCGCGGTGGCGTCGGGGGTTGCGCTGGTCGCGTACTGCCTCTGGGCGTTCGACGAGCCGATCCATCACTACCGAGGGATCGTCTACTTCCAGATCTCGATCGTGCCGTTCGTGCTGGCCTTCCTCCGGTACGCCCTGTTGGTCGAACGCGGCGAAGGGGGTGCGCCCGAGGATCTCGTACTCGCGGATCGCGCCCTCCAGATCCTCGGCGCGGCCTGGGTCGCCATCGTCGCGATCGGTCTCTATGTCGCCTGAGCCGACCACCACCGTCCCCGGCGACGACGTGCTCCTCGCCGGCTGGGGGGGCACCGCCCCGACCCGCGCCCGGCTCGCGTCACCGCTCACCCCGGACGACGCGATCAACCTGCTCCGGAACGCACCGACTCGCGGCACGATCGCGCGGGGTCTCGGCCGTGCGTACGGCGATGCCGCCCAGAACGCCGGCGGATTGGTCCTCGACGCCACCGCACTCGCCGGCATCATCGACGTGGACCTCGAGCGCGGCATCGTGACCGCCCAGGCCGGAACCAGCCTCGACGAGTTGATGCGCTGGCTCATCCCCCGCGGCTGGTTCCTCATCACGCCCGGCACGCGGTTCGTCACCGTCGGTGGCGCGATCGCGAGCGACATCCACGGGAAAGGCCACCACGTCGACGGCACGTTCGGGAACCGGGTGCGGTCGTTCCGCCTCCTCACCGGCAGCGGCGACGTCATCGACGTCGACCGTGACGCGAATCCCGACATCTTCTGGGCCACGACCGGCGGGATGGGACTGACCGGCATCATCCTCGACGCCACCTTCGACCTGATCCCGACCGAGACGCGTTTCATCCGCGTCGACGAGGAACGCTGTCCCGATCTCGAGACCATGTTCCGATCGATGGAGGAGAGTGACTCGGCGTATCGCTACTCGGTCGCGTGGATCGATTGTGGCGCCAAGGGGAAGCACCTGGGTCGAGGCATCCTCGGACGCGGCAACCACGCCACCCTCGACGAACTTCCTCGCACCAGACGAGCCCTGGCCCACCGCTTCGAGCCCCATCAGTTGGCGGTGACCCCACCGGTCATGCCGTCCGGGCTGATCAACGCGTGGACCGTCAAGGCGTTCAACGAACTCTGGTACCGCAAGACCCGAGTGAGCCACCGGGACACGATCCAGGACATCGGGCTGTTCTTCCATCCGCTCGACATGGTCGACGAATGGAGCCGCGCCTACGGCAGTCGCGGCTTCGTGCAGTACCAGTTCGTCGTCCCGTTCGGCGCCGAGGACACGGTGCGTCGGATCATCGAGATCCTCGGCAACGAACATTGGCCGTCGTTCCTGGCCGTGCTCAAGCGCTTCGGCGCTGCGAACCCCGGCATGCTCTCCTTCCCGATGCCCGGTTGGACCCTCGCGGTGGACATTCCCGTCGGGCGGGCCGAACTGGCGCGCACCTTCGACCGCTTCGACGAGATGGTGCTGAACGTCGGCGGTCGGGTCTATCTCGCGAAAGACGCACGCACCCGCCCGGAGAACCTGGACCGGATGTACCCCCGACTCCCCGAATGGCGGACCGTCCGCGAGCGACTCGACCCCGATCACCGCATCACGTCCGACCTGTCCCGGCGACTCGGCCTCTGAAAGGCTCTGACCCATGAACGACGCGCTCGGTTCGGTCCAATCGGTCCTGATCCTCGGTGGAGGATCGGACATCGCCGTGGCCACGGCGAAGGCCCTGATCGCCCGCCGGTGCCGCACGGTCATCCTGGCCGGCCGCGACCCGGAATCCTTCTCCGGAGCCGCCAAGGAACTTCGTCACGCCGGCGCGAACACCGTCGAGTCGGTGCCGTTCGACGCACTCGACCACGCGTCCCATCCGGCGTTCGTCGAGTCCGTGGTCGAGCGCTTCGGCGACATCGACCTCGTGCTCGTCGCGTTCGGGGTGCTGGGCGATCAGGAACGCGCCGAGACCGAGCCCGCGGAGGCGCTCCGGATCCTCGACACGAACTTCCTCGGCGCGGTCTCCGTCCTCGTACCCGTGACCGCCGCGCTCACCCGCCAGGGCCACGGCACCATCGTCGTGCTGTCCTCGGTCGCGGGCGAACGCGCCCGGCGCTCCAACTTCGTCTACGGCTCGAGCAAGGCCGGACTCGACGCGTACTGCCAAGGGCTCGGCGACAGTCTCGTCGGGACCGGCGTGCGAGTGATCGTGGTCCGCCCCGGGTTCGTGCACTCGAAGATGACCGACGGACTCGACGCGGCGCCGCTCGCGACCGATCCCGATCACGTCGCCGCGACCATCGTCTCGGCGCTGGCCCGGGGCCGCGAGATCGTGTGGGCACCGGCACAGATGCGCATCGTCATGGCTGTCCTGCGCCACCTCCCGCGGGCCGTGTTCCGTCGGCTGCCCGTGTGAACGGGGCCCCGGTGGTCCGACGCGTCGCCGCGTTCGATTTCGACGGGACCATCGCGCGGCGGGACACGCTCATCCCCTTCCTCGCGCGTGTGGCCGGCAGAGCTCCACTGCTCGCGGCGGCGGCCCGACGGGCCCCGCAACTCGTCGCGATGAACCTCGGGCGCGCCGATCGGGATGCAGAGAAGCAACACCTGGTCCGTCGCGCGCTCGGGGGTCACCGGGTCGCGGACGTCACCGAGGCCGGGCTCGCGTACGCCGACGCACTCTGGGTCCGCCAGCAGTTCCGGCCCCCGATGCTGGACCGCCTCGCGTGGCACGCCACGGAGGGACACGAGATCGTGATCGTGTCGGCGTCGCTCGAGACCTACCTCATCCCGCTGGCCCCGCGCCTCGGCGTGCACCACGTCATCGCCTGCCGGCTCGAGACCGCCGGCGATGTCCTCACCGGCGAGCTCGTCGACGGGAACGTGCGCGGCCCGGAGAAGGAACGACGACTCCGGGCGTGGCTCGGTTCCGACCCGGTGGAACTCTGGGCCTACGGCGACAGTTCCGGCGATGATGAACTGCTCGCGATGGCGGATCACCCGACCCGGGTGTAGCCCGCGGTCAACCGCTCCGACCTGGAGGTCACGATGGAACTCGCCGGCAAGCACGTGGTGGTGACCGGGGCATCCTCCGGCATCGGGGAAGCGCTCGCACCGCAACTCGCGGCGGCCGGCGCGGTCGTCGGAATCGTGGCCCGCCGCGCCGACCGTCTGGACGCAGTGCTCGCCGAATGTCGGCGTCACACCCCCACCTCGGCGATGTGGGTGGCCGACCTCTCCGACGTCGACCACGCGGCGCGCGTCGCCGACGACGCGCGCGAGCAGTTCGGCCACGTCGACGTGCTCGTCAACAACGCCGCCATCGGCAAACGGAAACTCGTCCAGACCCTCACGTCGGAAGACATCGACACGACGCTGCGGACCAACTTCAGTTCGCCGATCCGCATGGCGATGGCACTGCTCCCCCACATGATCGAGCGCGGCTCGGGTCTGATCGTGAACGTCTCGAGCATGGGTGGCCGCCTCGGCATCGCCCATGAGGCGGCCTACTGCGCGTCGAAGTTCGCGATGAGCGGGTGGAGCGAATCCGCGCGGATCGACCTCGACGGCACCGGTGTGCAGGTCAAGCTCGTCCTCCCGGGGCCGATCGCGACCGAGATCTGGGAACTCCAACCCGGCGAACTCCCCGGCCTCTACGACGGCCCCTTCGTCACCGCCGCCGATTGCGCGGCCGACATCGTGCGCGCCATCGAGGACCCCGACGGATTCGAGTACTACACCCCCGAACTCGTCCCCGGCGGCTGGGCCCAGAAGGACCTCGTCGTGGGCAAGACCCAGAACTGCGACCAGTTCCTCGCCGGCATGGCGGCGATGGGCGCGGCGCCGGATTGATGCGGGGTGCTCAGGTCCCCGCGGGAACCAACGCCTCCACGGTGACCGGGATGCCGTTCAGCACCGAGTTACCGGACAGCGGATCCATGAGCTCACCGTCGGTCAGCACGTTCGAGTTCACGCCCGCGTAGCGCTCCGCAACGGCCATGTCGGCGCCGGCCGCGTCGTGGCCCCACCCGTGGGGAATGCTCACGACCCCGGGCATGATGCCGTCGGTGATCTGCGCCGGAAGTTCCACCACCCCGACCCGCGATCGCACCCGGGCGACCTCACCGTCCTGCACGCCGAAGCGCGTCGCGTCGTCGGGGTGGATCTGCAACGTGCAACGCGGCTTCCCCTTGACCAGGATCTCGATGTTGTGCATCCACGAGTTGTTCGACCGCAGGTCCCGTCGACCGACGAGCACGAGTTCGCCGTTGGCCCGCCGGTCGAGCGACGGCACCAGGCGGGCCTCGACGTCGGCCACGATCACCTCGGGTGCGATGTCGATCTTGCCCGAGGGGGTCTTCAAGACACCCGGCAGGCGCGGCTGCAATGGACCGAGGTCGACCCCGTGGGGGTTCGCCTCCAGTACCGCGAGGGACAGACCGCCCTCGTTGCCGGGGGCACCGAACTGATCGCCGTAGGCGCCGGTGCGCAGCATGAAGTCGAGCACCCGTTCCGGTCCGCGGCGGCCGTTCGGCGACAACTCGTCGATCAACTCGCCGACGTCCCGACCCTCGATGGGTGAACCGCTGCGGGTGACCGCCTTCTGCACGACGGTCAACAACGCGAAGTCGTCGAGCGCCGCCGCGGCGGTCGGGCTACTGCCCTGTCCGGCGATCACCGCCGCGAGCCGGAGGAGCGTCTCCCACTCAGGCTGTTCGTCGCCCACCAGTTCGACGATCGGCGGCGAGTAGTTCGCGACGTTGCGGACGGCCAACGAGTACAACGCCAGGTCGTAGTGACCCTTGGTCAGCACGCGGGGCGCCGGCAGGATCACGTCGGCATGCTTCGTGGTCTCGTTGCGGTAGATGTCGACGGCCACCATGAACTCGAGTGACGCCAACGCCGCGTCGAGGCGACCGGAGTCGGGCGTCGACACCACCGGGTTGCCGGCGACGGTGATGAGCGCGCGCACCTGCCCGTCGCCGGGCGTCTCGATCTCGTCGGCCAGGGTCGCCACCGGGTACTCCCCGAAGAACTCGGGCAGCTGCTTCACCCGGCTGTGGCGGCGACCGAACCGCACGCCGCGACCCTTGCCGTCGCCGCCCCCACCACCGATCGACGCCGCCGCCGTCGCCGGCAGCGTGAACATCATCCCGCCTTCCCGATCGAGATTGCCGGCGAGGATGTTGACGACGTCGACCAACCACGAGGCCGTGGTGCCGAACTCCTGGGTGCACGTGCCGATGCGACCGTAGATGCCGGCTCGCTCGGTCGTGGCCAGCTCGCGCGCGACCCGCCGGATCACGTCGGCGTCGATGCCACAGACCGGCGCCACGACCTCGGGCGGGAATGTCGGCGCCAACCGTTCGATCTCGGCGAGACCGTCGACGAGTCCTTCGCAGCGACCGAGCGCGACCAGCCCTTCGCCGATGAGCACGTTCACGATCCCGAAGAGGAAATGGGCATCCGTCCCCGGGCGGATGAACAGGTGCTCGTCCGCCTTCTCCGCGGTCTGCGACCGGCGCGGGTCGATCACGACGACGCGCCCACCCCGCTCGCGGAGACGCTCGAGCCGGCCGGGGAAGTCCGGCGCGGTCATGAGACTCCCGTTGGACGCGTACGGGTTCGCGCCCATGATCACCAGGTAGTCCATGTGGTCGATGTCCGCCACCGGCACACTGAGCGCGCCGCCGAACATCAGCCCCGCGCTCACCTGCTTCGGCATCTGGTCGACGGTGCTCGCACTGAAGATGTTCTTGGTCCCGAGGCTCTGGTTCAGCACCCGGTTGTAGACCAGGTTCGCCAGATTGTGGGCGCTCGGGTTGCCCATGTACACCGCGACCGCATCGCGCCCGTCGCGCTCGAGGATCGGCAGGAGCCGGGCTTCGATCTCCGCGAACGCTTCGTCCCACGTGGCGTCGTGCCACGTGTCGCCACGGCGGATCTGCGGAGTGCGGATCCGGTCCGGGTCGGCGTCGAGTTGCTTCAGCGCGGTCCCCTTCGGACACAGGTATCCGCCACTGAACACGTCGTCCTTGTCCCCTCGCACCAAGGTGAGCTCGTCACCGTCGAGGTGGAGTTCGAGGCCGCACGTGGCCTCGCACAACGGACAGGTCCGATATTCGATCCGCTTCGCCATCTCCGAAGCCTACTGATGGCTCGTACGTTCGCCATCTCGGTGCTCGCGGTCACCATGGGCTCACTGCCTCGCGGCTCGCCTCCGCTCGTTCCTCGCTCCGGCTCGGGTTCAGGTCGGGTTCGGGTGCGGGTTCGGGCGTGCCCCCTACGATCGGGGCATGAGCACACCTGATCGTCTGTACTTCCGGCAGCTGTTGGCGGGACGGGACTTCGCGGCGGCGGATCCGATCGCCCAGCAGATGGTGAACTTCGCGTACCTCGTCGGCGATCGTGAGACCGGCGAAGCGCTCATCATCGACCCGGCCTATGCAGTGCAGGAACTCGTCGACATCGCCGGCGCCGACGGCCTGGCCGTGACCGGCGCCCTGGTGACGCACTACCACCCGGATCACGTCGGCGGCTCGATGGCCGGATGGGAGATCGAAGGGGTCGCCGAACTGCTCGGCATCGACGGCGTCGACGCCCCGATCCACGTCCATCGGGAGGAAGCATTTGGCGTCAAGCGGGTCACGGGCGCCTCCGACTCCGACCTGGTCCTGCACGACAGCGGCGATGTCGTGACCGTCGGTGCCGTGGACGTCACGCTCCTCCACACGCCTGGCCACACGCCCGGCAGCCAGTGCTTCCTCGTCGACGGTCGCCTCGTCGCCGGCGACACCCTGTTCCTCGACGGATGCGGCCGCACCGACCTGCCCGGGGGGAACTCCGACGAGCTCCACTACTCGCTCACCCAGCGGCTCGCGACGGTCTCCGACGACACCGTCCTCTACCCCGGCCACCTCTATTCGGCCGAACCCTCCGCCACCATGGGCGAGACCCGCCAACGCAACTACGTCTTCCGTCTCCCGACCCTCGACCAGTGGCGCACCATGTTCAATGGTTAAGCCCTAGGGTTGCGCCCCATGGCTGATGCACCCTGGCAAGGCGATGCGGTTTCGTTGGTCGAGGCGTTTCGCGCCGGCGAACGGAGCCCGTTGGAGGAACTCGACGCGACATTGGCGGCGATCGAGGCGTCGGAGATCAACGCCTTCTCGTACGTCGACCCGGAGCAGGCGCGCGCCGCCGCCGCGGTCGCCGACGTGTCCCAACCGTTCGGCGGGGTGCCGATCGGGGTGAAGGAGCTCGACACCGTCGCCGGCTGGCCCGCGACCGAAGCCTCGGTGCCGCTCAAGGACGAAATCGCCGCGCAGGACTCCACCAAGGTCACCCGCCTGCGCCAGGCGGGGGCGATCCCGATGGGGCTGACGACGTCCTCCGAGTTCGGCGGGGTCAACCTCACCTACACGCGGTTGAACGGTGCCACGCAGAACCCGTGGCACCCCGACCACACGCCCGGTGGTTCGTCCGGTGGCAGCGCGGCGGCCGTGGCCGGCGGACTGGTCACCCTGGCGACCGGCGGCGACGGCGGCGGGTCGATCCGCCTCCCGGCGGGCTTCACCGGCCTCCCCGGCTTGAAGGCCACCTACGGGCGGATCCCGAAGGGTCCCGAGATGGTGATGGCGTCGCTCACCGCGGTCAGCGGTTGTCTGAGCCGGTCCGTCCGTGACATCGCCCGCTACTTCGATCACACCAACGGCTTCGACCACCGCGACCCATACAGCCTGCCGCGCGTCGAAGGCTGGGAAGCCGGTCTCGGCACGCACCGCGACGCGCTGCGGGGCAAGCGGGTGGCGGTCTCGATCGACCTCGGCAGCGCGACCGTCGACGACGAGGTCGCGGCCGCCGTCGACATCGCGGCGCGTGCCCTCATCGCCGACGCCGGCCTCGAGGTGGTCGACATCCCGATCAAGACGCCGGAACTGTCGTGGGAATGGGCGCTGTCGGGTCTCAGCGAGATCGTCATGCGCCTCGGCGACCGCTACCCCGACTGCGCCGACGACCTCACCCCCGAGATCAAGTTCGGCATGCAGGTCGTGGGCGACCTGTACGACATCAAGGCCCGCGCCCGCATCGAGGCCCAGCGAGTGCGGATGAACGAGACCATGGCTGCGATCTTCGACCAGGTCGACTTCGTGATGGCGAGCACCAACCCGAACATTGCGTTCGGATCGACGGGGCCGTTGCCCACGGTCGTGAACGGCATCGAAGCCGGTCCGGGCAACAACGGCGCGCTCACGATCCCCGCGAACATCTTCGGGAGCCCCTCGATGCAGATCCCCGCCGGGTTCGTCCGCGGCCTCCCCGTCGGGTTGCAGGTGCTCGGCCGCCACCACACCGAACCGCTCCTCCTCGAACTCGCCCACATCGTCGAGCAAGCCCGCCCCTGGCCCCTGGTTGCGTCCTAATCGGTCGGGGGTGCTCAGGTGGGGTCGAAGATGACGGGGAGGGTGTCGGGGCCGCGGAAGGCGTAGCCCTGGATGGTGGGGCGGGGCGCGTCGGGGTCGAGCCGGAGGTTCGGGAGCCGGCGCAGGATCGCCTCGAGGCCGGCGCGGAGTTCCAACCGGGCGAGGTGCATCCCGAGGCACTGATGCGGTCCGGTTCCGAACGCCAGGTGGTGCTGCTGGGGCCGGCCGAGCTTCCACTCGTCGGCATCCACGAACCGATCCGCGTCGCGGTCCGCCGAACCGGTCAGCACGTTGACCGGTGACCCCGCCGCGATCGGACAGCCGGCCACCTCGGTGTCGACCGTCGCGATCCGGCTCACCATCGTCACCGACGTCTCCCACCGCAGCGTCTCCTCGATCACCTCGGGGATGAGGCCGGGGTCCGCGACCACCCGGGCCAGTTCCGCCGGATGGGTCAACAACGCGACGAGCGCGTTGCCCATGACCCGGAACGTCGTCTCCGCCCCCGCCGGCAGGAGCAACCGGAGGAACCCGTAGGTCTTCTCGTCGGTCAACCGCTCACCGTCGACCTCCGCGTGCACCAGCTCGGAGAGCAGATCTCCGGTCGGCCGGGCCCGGCGGTCGGCCACCAGCGGCTCGAGGTACGCCCGCATCCCCACCGACGCGGCCATGCCCCGTTCGTGATGGAGCGGGCCCATGTTGATCTCCTCGGCCCAGGTCGCGAACTGGTCGTGATCCTCCAACGGGACCCCGACGATGCCGCAGATGACCTGGACCGGGTACTGCGACGTCACGGCCGCCACGAGATCCGCGCGTCCGAGCGGTGCGATGTCGTCGAGCAGTCCCTCGATCACCGGTCGCACGAGTTCGGCGTCCCACCGGTCGAGGACCGACGCACGAAAGGCGTGGGCGACGAGGTTGCGGTACTGCCGGTGTTCCTTGCCGTTCATGGCGAGAATCAGATCGCCCATGTACTGGCCGATGACATCGCCGTTGATCGAACTCGAGAATGTCTCCCAATCGCGCAGGACCCGTTCGGCGTCGGCGTAGCGACTCACGTGATAGCTGACCCGCGGATCGAAGCCCGAGCCCGCGAACTCGATGACCGGGTCCGTGGCCCGCGCCTGTGCCCACATGGCGTAGGGCTGGAACGTCATCCACTCCGACTCGCTCATCGGCTGTCGATAGTCGGGCATGCGATCGCTCCTCGCGCCGACAACCAGGTCCCGGACCTGACACGGTAGTCAGGTTGCGGATCGTCGGGCTCCGCCCCTCATCCGGGGCGGCGTACGCTGCAGGTCATGGCACGGATTCCTCTCCCCGACGGCGACCAGCTCGACGTCGTCAAGGCCCTCTCGCTCCGTCCGCACTTCGCGGCGGCAGTCGGCGCGTTCGACGGTGTGGTGTGGAAGAGCGCACTCGACTGGCGACTCCACGAGCTGGTGCGGATGCGGGTCGCCACCATCAACGAGTGCACGGTCTGTCTCGGCTGGCGCACGCCGATGGCGGTGGACGCGGGTGTGACCGACGAGGATCTCGCCGCGGTGACCAACCCGGACGATCCGCGGTTCTCCCCTGCCGAGCGCATCGCGCTGGAGTACGCGACTCGCTTCTGTACCGAGTCGGCGCGCATCGACGACGGCTTCATGGCGCGCCTGGGCGAGCACTTCGATGCCGGTGAGACGGTCGAGCTGACGTTGGTCATCGCCAAGTACCTCGCCATGGGCCGGTTCATGCAGGTGCTCGGGCTCGACCAGACGTGTTCGCTCCAGATGACCGGAACCGGCGATGTCGTCGCGACCTGAGTCGATCGCGTTCCCGTGAACTTCGAACCCGAATCGATCATTCTCTGCATCGATTGCGGGGGCCGCGCCCACCTCGTCCAGCACGCCGATCCCGAATCGCCCTACACCGAGGGGGACATCGCCACCTACCGCTGCGAGGACTGCCTCGACCGGTGGGACCTCGTCGTCACCGCCGACGACCTCGATCCCGACTCCGAGGATTGAGTGCGGCGCTCGCCTACGGGCGGGTGTTCCAGGCCAGGATCTCGGGCCGACCGTCCGGCACCAGGACCGGGTCCGGGAACTTCACCCGGGCGCGCAGCTTGGGGTTCCCGTCGATCAGGGCCTCGAACGTGACCGTTCGCTCCGTGTAGATCCCGCCACCCGGCAACGACACCGGGATGAACGGGGTCGCGGAGGTACCGGGCAACCCTTCCAGCTCGAATTTGTCGGCGACGACCCCGCGGGCCAGGCGGAACGCCCGGCTCCCGCCCAGGTTGGCGCGGACGGTTCCGGTCGGCAGGTACACCGTGCCCCAGGCGAACATCGACCCGACGTTCCGGTGTCCTTCGTTGTCGAAGTACAGCGTGTCGCAGCCACAGGCCTGCGCCCGAACGACCGCACGGGTCTCCTCGCCGCGCAGGGCGACGTGGTCGAGCGCCACGGTGACGGACCCTCGGTCGCCGCTGTCGGTGTCGATGTGCATGACCACCGTGAGATCGGCGACGTCCGGGACCGGTGCCCGGAGGCCGGAGACGTCGCAGTCCAGCACTCGCTGCGACCAGTCCCCGTCGTCGGGGAGATCGTCACACTCGATTGGCTCCTCCAGGCCCAGGACCTCGAACCAGACGCGTCGGACACCGACCTGGTTGCCGCCATCGCCTTCACGATTCTCCGTCTCGCGATGGGACACGTCGAGTTGCAGGCGTTCGAGCCGGGCGTTCGGGGTGAACCGATTCGGGACCTGCATCGTGATCGTGGCGTCACGGCGCAGTTCGCCTTCGTTGTAGTTCGTGCCCGGCGGACCACAATCGACGCGCCGGCTGCAGTTCCGCTCGGTGAGTGGGCCGATCGGTGCCGGCGGCGAGGACGGGAACGAGATGCGGTTGCCCTGCGCTGAGTTCGGCACCGCATCCTCGACCGCGACCGGGCTGCCGGCCGCGCCCGACTTCGGCCCGGTGACGGCGAGTCGCTGCCCCGCACCCTCGACCTCCAAGGGGCACACCTCCACCCGCGCCGGGCTCTCGATCCGGATGTTGCTGTTGCTGCCGAGCACCAGTTCGGCACCGCGCGCGCTCGCATCGCAGGCACCGGGACCAGTGGCCTCGTTGGCCTGGGTCACCGCCGCGTACGCCTCGACCTCGGTGCTCCAGCCGGATGGCGTCCCGGCGACGACCGTCACGTGGTGATCGTCTGAGTCGCCGATCGTCCAGCGACTGTCCCGCGCACTGGTGTTGGACCGGTCGGTGAAGTCGAAGTCGAAGTAGTGCCGGCCCGGCTGCAGCCAGATCACGACGTCCCGTCTGCAGGAACCGTCCGTCAACTCGTTCAGCCAGTCGACATCCCAGTGGATGCCAGGCGGGAGCGTGACCACCCCGTTCCCGTCGACCGAATCGCATTCCTCACCACGTTTGACGGGTGGGTCCGCGCGTAGGTCGTCGAGCGTGGCGAGCGCCGACCCCAGATTCGGGTCCGCCACCTCGATGCCGCTGCCGCACCGCTCCGGGGCCGCGAAGATCTGGGCAGGTTCGGAGCAGTTGCCGGTCGCGCCGAAGAGGTCGGCCGTCGCATCGATCGTGACGTCCTGGAGGTTGACGCTCGTTCGTCCCGGGTCGCCATTCGCCCACCAGGCACCCCGGGTCGTGATCCTGCCCTCGCCGTGGATATCGACCGAGTGCTGGTCGGTGGGGTTCAGACCCAGGACCGCGTACGCCGGGGTGTTCCCGTCGCCGACGGGCACGCCCGAACCGTCGAAGCCCCGGCATTCGACGGTGACATCACGTTTGAACGCCGTCGACGTCGCGTTCTCGGTGGACGTCAGATTCGGGCACGGCACGTGGGCGCGGCCGGCCGTGCGCCGCGTCTGCGCGTAGGCGATCGCCGACTGCACCGCGTTGTCGGCCGCGTAGCGGTCGTACCGCTGCCCCTTCACGATGTACCCCGACACGCCGTTCGTCGTGCCGAACTGGCCGAGCACCGGCACCAACAGGCCGAACACCACGAGCGTCACCAACACCAGCACCAGGCTGACACCGGACTCGGAGTGTCGATCCACGCGGCGGATCATGGCGCGGCCACCGCGGTCAGCCGGGTCGCGTCGACCGAGAAGTGGTACTGGTCGTCCGGTTGGTTCCCGTCGGGCACGGCGACCTCGATCTCGTAGTGGTCATCGGTCGATCCCGTCGGAGTCACGCCGACGCCGTCCGGGCCCAGGTCGGGAATGACCAGCGCCGTGGAGACCACGCCTGCCGTCGTGCAGGCGACCCGCACGACCTGCTCCCGGGCACCGCTCGTCCGCTTCCACCAGGTCGCGCCGCCGGGCGTGCCCGGGTCCACCGGCGGAGCCTCCACCCCGACCTGCGACGGGAAGTCCAGCCAGGTGAACGTGACGAGCACCCCGGTGGCACCGACCGGAGCCGGACAGTCCCCCGGACCGCCGCCTACCGCCACCGCGGTCGCGGCTTCGACGTCGGGCACCCAGTACGTCGACACGAGCTTCGGCGCGCGCGATCCCTCGAGCCGGTCACTCACGATCGCAGTGGTGCGGAATGCGGTCACGATCATGGCCCCGATCGCCGCCATGATGATCCCGAGAATCGTGATCGCCACCAGCAGCTCGGCCAGGGTGAACCCGGTTTCGTCATCATCAGTTCGTGGCCGACGGGAAGCGCTCATGGCGCGCTCGGCGTGGTCGTCGGGCTCAGGTCGGGGTCACGCTTGACGATCGTCAGCGTCGTGCGTCCGCGCGGATCGGGGGCGCCCCCTGCGAGCGCGTCCACGCGCAGGTCGATGCGTTGCAGGCCGTGCTCGTTCGCGGCAGTGCAGTCACCGTCCAGGTTCAGCGCGCCGGACTGGCTCGGCGGCGGCGCGGTCGCCGGGACCACCACCGGGCCGACGCCGTCCCACGCGGTCACCCGGACCACGGTGGCCGCGTAGTTGGGCGGCGGATCGAACCCGACCGCAACCGACGAATAGTCGGCTCCCGGGCAGGGCTGATAGGCGGCCCGCTGCACCGCCGCGGCATACGAGCGGATGACCGTCTCGGCTGCGCTGGACTTCCGGTCGATGTCGGTGCTGATCAACACCGACGCGATGGCGCCGATGATCCCGACGCCGATGATGCCGAGCAACGTGGTGGACACGAGGATCTCGACGAGCGTTTCGCCTCGTTCGCCGCGTCGACTCATCCCACGATCCCAACCTCGGCGCCACCCTGCGTGGCGGATTCCCCGAGGTCGGAGCATAGATCCACATGTCCGAATCGTGTCGCTCGGCCGCCCGCCCGGTACCGATAACGTGCCGCCCGTGGATTTCGGCGAACCGGCACCCCCGTCAACATGAGTGCCCTGGGCGCCGATCCGTTCGCCGAGACCGAGGACCAACTCGCCCTCCGCCGCCTGGCACGCGACGTGGCCGAGCGGTCACTCGCCCCCCGGGCGCGCGAGGGTGACGAGACCGAGGAGTTCCCCCAACATTCCTGGGACGCGATCCGCGCCGCGGATCTGTTCGGCATCACGATCAGTGAGGCGTACGGCGGCTTGGGGATGGGCGACATCGAGGCCGCGATCGTCCTCGAGGAGTTGGCCCGGGCCGACGTGTCGAGCGCGATTCTGGCCCAGCTCACGTTCAATGGTCCCCCGCGTGCGATCGAACACCGGGGCTCGACCGAACAGAAGGAGCGCTGGCTCCCCCTCGCGGCGTCCGGTGAGGCCCTGTTCTGTATCGGCATCTCGGAGACCGAGGCCGGTTCGGCGGTGGGACACATGCGGGCCCGACTCACCCCCGACGGCGACGGATACCGACTCAACGCCTACAAGAACTACGTGACCGGTGGCCACAAGGCGCGGGTGTGCCTGGTGTGGTGCCGGTTCCCGGGCAGCGAGGGCACGAAGGGGATCGGCGCAGTGCTGGTCGACCTCGAATCCGACGGTGTGAGCATCGCCGGCACCCACGAGAAGATGGGACTGCGGGCCACGAGTGAGGCCGAGCTCGCGTTCGACGACGTGCGCATCGAGCCCGGCGACGTGCTCCTGCCGGCCGACGCCGATTCGAACGCGGCGTTCCGGACGCTGATCGGCCACATCAACCACGAACGGTGCGGCAACGCCGCGATGTGTGTCGGCGCGGCCCAAGGCGCGTTGGACTACGCCATCGGGTACATGAACGACCGGGTGATCGGCGGCCGACCGCTCGCCGACCTTCAGGGGTTGCAGTGGAAGATCGCCGACATGGCGACTCGCCTCGAAGGCGCGCGGCTGCTCCTCAAGCGCGCCGTCCATCTCGCCGGTCCCCATGGCACTCCCCCGCCGCTCGAGACGGCGATGGCGAAGTCGGCGGCGAACCTCGCCGCGAAGTTCGTGTGCGACGAGGCGATCCAGCTGCTGGGTGGGTACGGCTACTCGCGGGAGTACCCCGTCGAACGCGTCTACCGCGACATTCGCGGGCTCTGCATCGGTGCCGGCACCGTGGAGATCCAACGGAACTTCATCGGATCCAACCTGTTGCGCGGCGCGACTCCCAGTGGTGCCGGTTGGAACCCCGCGCGTCGCTGACCCCATGACCCTGCGGCCGACGTATCGCCATCCGCGTGCGGCTGCCTACCGCGCACCCGGCGGACCGTGGGACGTACCGGCGCTCCCCGCACTCCTCGGCGGCGCCCCCGAACTGGCACGCGGTCTGCGGAGTCTCGGCATCCGACGCGGCGACATCGTGGCGTGGCAGGCCCCGAACTGGCCGGAGGTCGTCGAGCTCTACCGCGCGTGTTGGCAACTCGGCGCGGTGGCGGCCCCCATCCACCACCAGGCCGGTCCCGCGGACGTCGATCAGCTCCTCCGTCAGCTCGACCCGGCGTGTTTCCTCGCCCGGGACGAACTCCGGGATCGCGTGAGGTCGCTCGCGAGCGGATCCGCGTATCACGCGGTGCACGCGCGACCGGCCGACGTCGCGGCGGTGCTGTGGACCGGCGGTTCCGAGGGCGAACCCAAGGGGGTGCTGCACACCCATCGCAGCCTCGCCCACAAGGCGGTGACCATGGTGCGCGCGCACGGGCTCACCTCCGGCGATGCCGTCCTCATGCCGGCACCACTCGCGCACATCTCGGGACTGTTGAACGGGGTGCTGGTCCCGGGCGCCGCCGGGATGTCGTCGGTGCTGATGGAGCGGTGGGACGCGGATCAGGCCATCGCGCTCATCGAGGCGAACGCCATCTCGTTCATGATCGGCCCACCGACGTTCTTCGTCGGCATGATGGCGGCGAGCACGTTCGATCACACTCGGGTCCGATCACTGCGGCTGATCTCGTCGGGCGGGGCCGGCGTGACATCGGACTTCGTCGTCGAGGCCCAGACCCGGTTCGGTGCCCACGTGAAGCGCTCGTACGGTTCGACCGAGGCGCCGACGATCACGACCTCCACCGCCGCGGATCCCCCGGATCGGGCGAGCCACTCCGACGGTCGCGTCGTCGGTTCGGCCGTGCTGCGCATCGCGGCGGACGGCGAACTCCTCGTCCAGGGCCCCGAACTCTTCGCCGGCTACCTCGATCCCGATCAGACCCGGAACGCGGTGACCCGCGGCTGGTTCCACACGGGCGATCTCGCGACGCTCGACGACGGGTGGTTGACCATCACCGGCCGCAAGACCGACACCATCATCCGCGCCGGCGAGAACATCGCGGCGGCCGAAGTGGAACGCATCGTGGCCGCCCACCCGGCGGTCCGTGAGGTTGCGGCCGTCGGCGAGTTCGACCCACGGCTCGGCGAGCGGGTCTGTGTCTTCGTGGTCGGCGACGCGTCGTTCGACCTCGACGAATGCCGACGCTGGTTCGAGACCCAAGGCGTCGCCCGCTTCAAGACCCCCGAACGAGTCGAGCACCTCGACACCATGCCCACCCTCCCCGCCGGCAAGATCAACCGCACCGAACTCAGAGCCCGCCTCACCCAACCCGAGGCGTAGCGAGGAACGAGCAGAGCCGAGCAGCTCCGGAGGCGTCCCGACCGACACGAACCTCGACCGCACAATCAGACGTGCTCGGAAGCCGGAGGAGCAGACCAGGAGGAACGAACGGAGTCGAGCCGCGAGGCAGTGAGCCCAAGGCCTTCGCGATTGACCGAGATGGCGAGCGTACGAGCAATCAGGTAGGCGTCCCGACCCACACGAACCTCGACCTCACAATCCGACCCGACCGAAAGCCGGAGGAGCAGACCAGGAGGGACGAACGGAGTCGAGCAGCGAGGCAGTGAGCCCAAGGCACGCGCGATTGACCGAGATGGCGAACGTACGAGCAGTCAAGTAGGCGTCCCGAGCCACGACAGCGTCACGACAACCCGAGACGGAGTGAGGGACGAACGGAGTCGAGCCGCGAGGCAGTGAGCCCAAGGCACGCGCGATTGACCGAGATGGCGAACGTACGAGCAATCAAACAGGATCGTGGGCGGTGAGCGCAAAGGCGATGCCGCGGTCGGGGTCTTCGACCGCGACCCGCAGGACCCAGCCGGTGGCACCGATGCCCATGGCGTCCCACACGTACCAGCGCAGTCGGGAGGCTCGACTGCCGAGTTCGTCGGGGTCGAGGGGCCAGACGGTGCCGAGGTCGACGAGTTCGGCCAAGACCATCCAGGCATCGAGCCGACCGGCAGCTGCGCCCCGTCGGCGGCCGTGGGCTCCACCGCTCGCGCCGGCCCAGCCCAGCCAGGCCAACGCGTCGGCCAGATCGACCTCAGCCAACCGCACTTCGGGTCCGTCGATCGCGCCGATCGCGGCCCGTGCGTCCCCGCGCACCGCGACGGTCGTGGCGTCGCCGTCGGCGGTCCACGGGTGGACGAGATCGCGCAGTGTCCGGGCGACGCCGGTTTGGGGAACCCGCTCGGCGCCCGGCGCAACCTCGGTCGCGACTCCGGCGGGATTGGGCCCCGGCGAGGGGAAGTCGGCGGAATCCGACCGGTATTCGGCCACCGGGTACGCCGGCTCCCACGCGCAGAGCTTCGTGGGGATCTCCAACGGGTCCGGACCGGGCATCGTGGCGTCGGACAGGTCGGCGCCCCGCAGCACACATTCGTGCAGGCACATCGCGGCGGTCGGCGTGGCCGGCACGTGCGGGGCGAGGTCGGCCCATTCGTGGCCGGCCGCGGCGACTTCGGCCAACGGACCGAGACCGAACTGACCGGCGATGTCGGTGAGCATGCGGGCGGCGAACTCGGCGGGAGCTTCGAGCGCCAGCCGATACTCCACGTGATTCGCAGCCGGCCAGAGTTGCTTGCCCCGCTCGACTGCCTTCCGACACCGATCCCGCAGTTCGACGAGTTCGGCCCACTGGCGCGCGTCACAGAGCCGGTCGGTCGCCCGCAGGATCTCGTCGAGGTCGCCGATCTCGACGAGATCGCGCAGGTCTTCGGTCATCGGCCGGTCACAGGACGCTGAGTCCCGCGTCGACCTTGGCCCGGAGCGCACGTCCGAGCCGGCCGCGATGGAACGAGGCGTCGCCGAACGTGAGTTGATCCAACTGGGCGCGTTTCATGTACAGGTGCAGGTCGTGTTCCCAGGTGAAGCCGATGCCACCGTGGACTTGCAGTGCGCTCGCCATCACCCGCTTCGAGGCATCGGTGGCCCATACCTTGGCGGTCGACGCCGCGATCGAGACGTCCGGGTCGTCGACGCTCAAACACCACGCGGCCCAATAGGCACTCGACCGCATGCCCTCGACGTCGACGAGCATGTCGGCGCAGCGGTGTTTGACGGCCTGGAACGATCCGATGGGTCGACCGAACTGCACCCGCTCCTTGGCGTACTCGACCGCGAGGTTCATCGCCACGTCGGCCGTGCCGAGCAGTTCGAGCGACGCCGCGGTCGCGCCGAGGTCGAGGGCGAACTCCGCGAGCTCGATGCCGCCGAGCCGCGTGGCCGTCGTGCCGTCGAGCTGTACCCGACCGAGCGGCCGGCTCAGGTCCATCGCCGCATCGCGTCCGGGTCGGGTGGCTTCGTCCATCTCGACGACGAAGACGCCGGCGGCATCGGAACCGGTGACGACGAGCATGACCAGTTCTGCGACCGGCGCGAACGCGGTTGGATCGGTGCGTCCCGTGGGCTCACCCGAGGCGGTCACGGCGACTGCGTCGGGCCGGGCGCTCCAGGCCACCGCCACCGGCGGCCCTTCCAGGAGGCGGGCCACCAGGTCGGTCGCGCCGGCCCGGGATGCCACCGCCGTCGCGATCGCCGCCGGCACCCACGGGACGGGGACGGTGTGGCGTCCGGCCTCCTCGATGAGCACGGCGAGTTCGACGAGCCCGAAGCCCAGGCCGCCATCGGCCTCGCCCACGGCGACGCCCAACCATCCGAGTTCGACCATCGCCACCCAGAGTTGTGGATCCCAACCGTCCGCGGATTCGTGGACCGAGCGGATCCGCGCCGGCGGACACTGGTCATCGAGGAACTCGCGTGCGGCGTCGCGCAGCGCCAGCTGGTCGGCCGAGAGGTCGAAGTCCATGGTCGGGCGACCCTAGTGCGGTCCGTCTCGGCGTTCCCCCGCCCCGCTGGGTAGATTGCCGAGGACGAGGACCGAATCTGCCAAGGAGCCAGAGTGACCGACGAGACGCCCGCCTACTTCCGCCACGGCGACTCCGAGATCGAGCTCCCGGTGGTGCGAGGCAGCGAGAACGAGCTCGGCGTCGACATCGCCAAGCTCCGGGCGCAGACCGGCATGATCACCCTCGACTACGGGTACGTGAACACGGGTGCGACCGAGTCGGCGATCACCTACATCGACGGCGACGCCGGGATTCTGCGCTACCGGGGCATCCCCATCGAGGAACTCGTGGAGCGGGACTCGCCGAGTTTCCTCGAGACCTCCTACCTGCTCATCTACGGCCACCTGCCCACCGAGGCCGAGCTCGACGAGTGGCGGTTCGGCATTCGGCGCCACACCCTGCTCCACGAGGACTTCAAGAGTTTCTTCGGCGGGTTCCCGAAGGACGCGCATCCGATGGCGGTGCTGTCGAGCGCCGTCAGCGCCCTCTCGACCTTCTATCAGGACAGCGACGATCCCCACGACGACGACCAGGTCCAACTCTCGATCCAGCGCCTCATGGCCAAGATGCCGACGATCGCGGCGTACTCGTACAAGAAGTCGATCGGTCAGCCGTTCCTCTACCCCAACAACGAACTCGATCTGATCGAGAACTTCCTGACCATGACGTTCGCGGTGCCGTCCGAGTCCTACGAGGTCTCACCCACGACCGTCCACGCACTGAAACAGCTCCTGATCCTGCACGCCGACCACGAACAGAACTGCTCGACCTCGACGGTGCGCATGGTCGGGTCGGCGGAGGCGAACATCTACGCGTCGATCTCTGCGGGCATCAACGCGCTCTGGGGACCGCTCCACGGCGGGGCGAACCAACAAGTGATCGAGACACTCGAAGCAATCCAGGCCGCGGGCGGCGACGTCCAAACGGCGATGAAGCGGGCCAAGGA
>CAZJBJ010000022.1:0-36275 GCA_964544295.1 uncultured Bifidobacteriaceae bacterium | reverse complement strand
GCCGCGTCGGCATCGAGGCCGCGCCGGGCCTCGTCGAGGGCGACGTACCAGTCGTCGGCCTGCGACAAGGTATTGGCGGAGATGGCTGCCTGCTCCGGGGTTCCCCACCGCACCCGGTTGATCGCCTTGCCACCGCCGTGCACGACGACGGGGTTCATCCCCACCAGGCGCATGAGCACGACGTCCTGCGCGAAGTGGTCGGCCAGCTCGGCCGAATCCATCGCGTGACCGCCGTACTTGATGACGACGGCCTTGCCGCCGAACTCGCGGATGTACGGCAACGCCTCCGCCAGGATGTGCGCCTTCGCCTCTGCATCTGTACGACGTCTGTCAGTCATACTCGCTCCCCCGAGTCACTCCGCACGCCGAAGCGCAGCGGAGGGGTGCACCGCCGCGGCGAACGGTCACGCCGACACGGCCTGCGGTCAACAGCCCAGTGAGCGCGGCCATCAACTCGTTCCCGTGTTCTCGTCGATGTAGGCGTGGGAGAGGTCGGTGAAGAGCATGGTCGCGGTGCCGTGGCCGTTGGCCAGATCACAGTCGACGTCGATGTCGTGCTCGGCCATGACGGCCGCGAGCGTCGCGGCGTCGGCCCCCGCATCGATCCCGTTGCGGCAGGCGACCACGCCGTTGTAGGCGATCGTCACGGCTTCGGGGTCGAACATCGCACCGCTCGCGCCCAACTCCGACAGGATCCGCCCCCAGTAGGGGTCCTCGCCGTTGAACGAGCACTGCACCAACTGCGAACCGGCGACGCAGCGCGCGGCGCGGTGGGCGTCCTCGTCGGTCCGCGCGCCGCGCACGGTGATCCGCACGAACTTGGTCGCACCTTCCGCGTCGCGTGCCATCTGTTCGGCGAGCGATCCGCAGACGTCGGTCAGCGCGTCGGTGAACGCGTGGATCTCGGCCCGGGACGTGATCGAAACCCCCGACGCGCCGCCGGCGAGGACCAGGACCGTGTCGTTGGTGCTCGTCGAACCGTCGACGAGCAGGCGGTTGAACGTGGAAGCCACCGCCCGACCCAACGCGACCTGGAGCACATCGGGCGTGATCTGCACGTCGGTGGTGAGCGCGGCGAGCATCGTGGCCATCGCGGGCGCGAGCATCGCCGCGCCCTTCGCCATCCCCCCGACGCGCGCGGGACCGGAACCGACCGACGCGACCGCTTCCTTGCGGACGGTGTCGGTCGTGAGGATCGCGTCGGCCGCGGCTGCACCGCCGTTGAGATCCGCGCACAGCGCCGGGATGCCGGACTCCAACGCGGCCATCGGCATGAAGTAGCCGATGAGCCCGGTCGAGCAGACCAGCACGTCGGAGCCGGCACAGCCGAGACCGGCCGCGGCCAACTCGGTCATCCGGGTGGCATCGGCGCGGCCCTGGTCGCCGGTGGCGGCGTTGGCGTTCCCGGAGGACAGCACGATCGCCGCGGCCTGCCCGTCGACCAGATGCGCCCGGCTCACCTGGACGGGCGCCGCGCACGCGAGGTTGGTGGTGAACACGCCTGCCGCCGGCACCGCTGCGCGATCAGCAGTGGCGACGACGGCGAGGTCGGGCGCGGCGCCGGGCTTGATCCCGCTCGCGATACCCCCGGCCACGAAGCCCGCAGGCGCGAGCACTCCGGTCTCGGTCATGGCCACATCCCCACCGTCGGCAGTGCGGTGGTCTCGGGGAGTCCGAGGACCGCGTTGGCGTTCTGCACCGCGCCACCGGCGGCGCCCTTGACCAGGTTGTCCAGGACGCCGATGGCCACGACCCGGCCGGTGCGCTCGTCGCAGCGCACGGTGACGAGACACGTGTTCGCGCCCGTCGCCGCCTTGGTGGGTGGCGGTTCGTCGACCACGACCACGAACGGCTCGTCGGCGTAGAAATCGCGGTAGGTGGCGAGCAGCGCGGCCGTCGACAGACCCGCGCCGACCGGGACGGCATGGCACGTCGCGTGCATCCCGCGGATCATCGGCACGAGATGCGGCGTGAACAGCGCGGTCACCGGTACCCCGGCGACGTTGGTGAGGTTGCGTTCGATCTCGGCGGTGTGCCGATGCGTGAGCAACGAGTACGCGCTCACGCTCTCGTCGGCCTCGGAGAAGTGGCTCGCGACCTTCAGTCCCCGGCCGGCCCCGGAGATACCCGACATCGCGTCGACCACGACCGAGGGTTCCACCAACCCCGCCGCGAACAGCGGCGCGAGCGCGAGGGATGCCGCGGTGGGATAGCAGCCCGGGACCGCGATGTGCTCCGCGGCGACGACCTCGGCGCGTTCGAGTTCGGGGAGCCCGTACGCGAAGCGGTCGAGCAGCTCGGGTGCGGTGTGGGTCTCGCCGTACCAGGTGGCGTACTCGGCGGCCGGCAGCCGGAAATCCGCGCCGAGGTCGACGAGGTGCGCGACATCGTCGATGACCCCCGGGACGAACCCTTGGGATGCGCCGTGGGGCATGGCCAGGAACACGACGTCGAGGCCCGCGACCGCTCGGGGGTCCATCGGCCCGTACTCGAGACCGGGATAGGCCGCGGCCAGCGACGGGTACAGGTCGCTCACCGCCGCCCCGGCGTTGGAGTCGGCGGTGACGTGGACGACCTCGATCTCGGGGTGGGTCGAGAGCAGCCGCAGGAGCTCGGCCCCTGTGTACCCTGACCCTCCGATGATCGCCGCTCGATACGCCATGCCGAATAGTATACATGACCGTGAATAGCACGGCGGGTTTTTCTCCTCACCCGTGGAACGCCGGGTTCCGGTGGGTCGATCATCCGGGCCCCTACCGGCGGGTGAGCGCGGCCCAGGCCCGGGCGTACGACCAGGACGGCTTCTTCGTGCTCGAGCAGGCCGTCGACGCCGAGACGGTCGCCGCCCTCACCGAGGCGATCGCACCGTTCGACCGGGAGGTCATGGACTTCCTCGCGACCCAACCCGAGGGCCGGTTCTCGATCGCGGGCGTCGACACGGTCTCGATCGCACTCCACCCCGCGAGCCGTAACGAAGTGTGCCGAGAGTTCTGCACGTCGGCGTTGATGGCCGACCTCGGCCACGACCTCATCGGTCCGGACGTGCGGCTCTACTGGGACCAGGCGGTGTACAAGCGACCGCACGGCACCGAGCCGGTGCTCTGGCACCAGGACAACGGCTACACCTACGTCGAGCCGCAGGCCTACCTGACCGTCTGGGTCGCGCTCACCGACGCCACGCCGGAGAACGGGTGCATCTCGGTGCTGCCGGGCGTCCACCGCGCGGGCACGGTCGCGCATCGGAACACCCCGATCGGTTTCGAGTGTTGCGTGGATCCGCCCGGTGCGGTCCAGGTGCCCGTCAAGGCCGGCGACGCGGTGGTGTTCAGTTCACTCACGCCGCACGCGACCGGCCGCAACCACACCGACGAGATCCGCCGCGCCTACATCGTGCAGTTCGCCCCCGACGGCGCCGACACCCTGATCGGCGACCCGGACGCCGGCCCGCCCAAGGCACGCGCCCCGCAAGACGATCCAACCCGTCAGTTCCTCCTGCCGTAGGCCGCGACAGCCGGTTCTCGCGTCCGATGGTCGTGGCCGACAGGAACGCATGTTGTGATCGCGTGATGAAGTGCGCGCGCAGAGCTGCATTGCTTCCCGTGAGCAGTACGGTCCGGACCGAGATCGCGTAGCGGCCGCCGTTCGGGCGGAAGCAGCGATTCGGGGGGCAGGATGCGACGTTTCTTTCCGCTTGTCGGAGCCGCGTGCGCGGTGCTCGGCGCGGCCGCGTGTGAGGGCGTGTGGACGACCAACTCGACGCCGTCGCCGGTTCGCGCCATCCACGGCGCGCTCATGCACACCGGGAAGGTGCTCCTGATCGCCGGCTCCGGCAACGACGAGAACCAGTTCGCAGCCGGAACGTTCACGACCGCCATCTACGACCCGGCGACGGGCACCCTGCGATCTGACATCCAGACGCCGTACGACATGTTCTGCTCCGGTCACGCGTTCCTCCCCGACGGTCGGCTCCTGGTTGCCGGTGGCACCCTGGCGTACCCGGACAACGTGACCGGCCAAGGGGCCACGGGTGAGAAACGGGTGCGGATCTTCGACCCGGTCACCGAGAGATATCGGGACGCTCCGTCGATGGCCATCGGACGCTGGTATCCGACCGTCGTCTCCCGGGCCGACGGGCGGCTCGTCACCCTGGCCGGCGTCGACGATGGGGGTCGGCTCTCGAACACGTTCCAGACCTTCAACCCCTCGGACGCCACATGGTCGTCGAACGAACCGATCGGCACCTGGCCCAACGGCATCGGGGTGTACTCACCGATGTACCCCTCGATGCACCTCCTGGCCGACGGCCGACTGTTCTACTCCGGCATGCACGTGTTCCCGAATGCGTCGAACACCCGGCCGTACCGGTGGGACGTCGACACGAACACGGTGACGTGGATGGACAGCAACAGCGTGCTCGACGTCAACCGCCGTGACCAGGGGGCAAGTGTGCTGCTCCCGCCGGCCCAGGCCCAGAAGGTCATGGTCATCGGCGGTGGTCAGGAGACAACCGGCGCGCTCGGAAGCGCGTCGACGGCGGTGATCGACCTGACTCAGCCCAATCCGACCTACACCCCGGGGCCACCGATCGATGCCGCAAAGATGTACGTCAGCGCGGTGATCCTCCCCGATGGCCGGGTGCTGCAGACCGGTGGCGCGTCCAGTTCCCGATGGACCCCGGGCAGCGCATACGTGAAGTCGACGCAGATCCTCGATCCGAAGACCATGACCTGGACGAAGGCCTTTGACGCGAAGGTGGGCCGCACATACCACTCGGGAGCGATGCTGCTCCCCGACGGGCGTGTGCTCACCTTCGGTGGCAACCCGGCCGCCGCACCGTTCGAGATGAACCTCGAGCTCTTCTCCCCGAGTTACATACACAGAACGCGTCCGGCAATCACGTCGGCGCCGACCGAGGTCACCTGGGGCGCCGGTTTCCCGGTGACGACCGACGCCCCGATCACGTCGGCCACGCTGATCCGCCCATCCGCGGTCACGCACTCCTCGGATTCGGACCAGCGCAGCGTGGAGCTCACCGTTTCCGGAGCGAGTGCCACCAGGCCGACGCTGACGATCCCGGCGAACCACAACCTCACGCCGACCGGCCGGTACATGCTGTTCGTGCGAAGCGGTGACGGCACACCGTCAGTGGCGTCGTGGGTCCACGTCGCTTGACGCCCTCCGCTCGGGGACCGGGGCACTCAGTGCGACCGGGACTCCGTGGCCGGCCGTCAGTTCCCGGTACTGGTCGCGGGCGTCCGTCCCTGATCGGGACCGGCTGACTCGTCGAGCTCCAGTTCGTTGCGTTGGTCGAGGATGTAGAGCAGCACGAGCGACGGTCCGATCAGCACCACCGCCGCGACGGTGACCACCACCAGTGCGACCAACGTGCCGTGCGGTGCGGCACCGGCTTCGATGGTGAGAGAGGTGGGCAGCAGGTACGGCCACTGGGCGACTCCCCACCCCCACACGACCGAGGCGACCGCGGCCACCGCGAAGCCTCGGGCCGCCCGTACCGCGCCGCGGACGAGCAGGAACAGCGCGGTAAGGCCCGCGACCGTCGACGTGATCACGAGCGGGAGCGCTCGATCGCCGAGATGGTCGTGGAGGTGGCGCGCATCGTCGGCGAGGACGAGATAGCCGACCAGCGCGAGCACACCGGCGACGATCCCGGCACCGATGGCCCGGCGGCGGAAGTAGCCGACGAGGTCCTCCTCCCCCAGGCGATGCGCATCGTGGGCCAGGAACACGGCCGCGAGGTAGGCGCACACGGTGACCGCGAGCAGTCCACCGACGATCGACGAACCGTTGATCCAGGACGACACCGGATCGCCGGCGGTCGCCCCGGCCGGCACGCGGCCCGACACGACGCCGCCGACGACGGCACCGAGACTGAACGGCACGATCACGCTCGACACCGCGAACGCGGCGCCGTAGATCCGCTGTTGACCGACGGTCGGCACGACCTTGCGGAACGCGAAGCCGGCACCGCGCAGCACGATGCCGAGCGCGGCGATCGACAGCGGCACGAACAACGTGAGGAAGATCGACGCGAACGTCTCGGCGAACGCGGTCCAGAGCACCACCAGGCAGAAGATGAGCCACACGTGGTTCGCCTCCCACACCGGACCGATCGCGTGCTCGATCAGCGCCCGCGGGCGACGACCGCGTTCGGCACCGCCCGCCACGAGATCCCAGAACCCGGCCCCGAAGTCGGCGCCGCCGAACACCGCGTAGATCGAGATGCCCAGGAACAACACGGTGGCGGTGGCGTCGGCGAGGCTCACGGCGCCACCGACGTCGGGCCGTACGGACTCGACGGTTCCTCGCCGGCCCGCCACCGGCGCGTCATCGACCGGATGACGAGGACCGTGGCGGCCGCGACCACCGCGTAGACGCCGACGATGACGAGGAACGTGATCCACACGCCGTGGTCGGTCGTCGCCCCGTCCTCCACTCGCATCAACCCGTGCACGATCCAGGGTTGGCGACCCACCTCGGTCACGACCCAGCCGGCTTCCAGCGCGACCACGCTCGCGACCCCTGCGACGGCGGCGGCGCGCAGGAACCACGGCGTCCGCGGGAGGTCACGCTTGCGCCACCAGACGAACCCGAACCACGCGGCCAGTGCCGCCAGCGCCGAGCCGATCCCGACCATGAGGTCCCAGGCCAGGTGCACCGTGTTCACCTGCGCGTACGTGGGGCGTTCGTCGGGCGGCACCGACGTGAGTCCGACGATCCTGGTGGAGGTGGAGTAGCCGGAGAGCAGCGACGCCAGCCCCGGGATCTTGATCCCGCCCCGCAGTCGGCCCTGATCGTCGAGATACCCGCCGATCACCTCCGGCACGTTGCGGTCGGTCCGGTTCACCAACTCGATCGCGGCGAACTTCACCGGGTCGTCGTGGTACACGGCGCGGGCGACCAGGTCGCCCACGACCATCTGCACCGGCGCGGTGACCGCAGCGACGGTGAACGCGATCAGGAACCCCAACCGGTGATACCGATCCCGCCGACCCCGCAGCATCGCCACCGCATAGACGGACGCGATCATGAACCCGCCGACGAGGTACGCGGCGATCAGCATGTGCAGGGTCTCGTACGGGAAGGCCCGATTGAAGATCACCGCGAGCGGGTCGGTGTCGACCACCTTGCCCGCGGCGTCGAGCGTGAATCCCGCGGGTTGGTTCATCCACGCGTTGGCGGCGATGACCGACGCGGTGCCGCCGATGCCCGCCACGACGATCGGCACGCCGGACCAGAAGTGTGCCCGGGGCGAGAGGCGGTCCCATCCGTAGATGTAGATCGCCAGGAAGATCGCCTCGAGGAAGAAGAACAGCCCTTCGATCGCGAACGGGATCCCGAACGCGTCACCGAACCGGCCCATGAAGCGGGGCCAGAGCAATCCGAACTCGAACGTCAGGACGGTCCCGGTCACCGCCCCGACCGCGAAGGTCACCGCCAGAACTTTGGACCACCGCCGCGCGAGCAGGCGGGCGTCCTCGTCGCCGTGCTTGATGGCCTTGCGTTCCGCCACGAGGATCATGAACGCCCACGCGACCCCGAGGGGCACGAGGATGATGTGCACCCCGAGGGTGAACGCCATCTGTGCACGCGCCCACGGGACCGGGTCGACGGCGAAGATCATTCGAGGCCGAGTGTAGGAGCCGACATCACTCGCCGGCGCGTACAGATCCGATGTTCGCGACCGGCGCGCGCGTTATGGACCGGCGAGTTCGAGTTCGACGGATTGGTATTCCACTGCGGGCCACACTTCGGTGCGGTCGGGTCGGAACACGCGGAACGTGGTCTGGTCCCAGACGATCTGCCAATCCGGATGTCGGTGCAGGAAGTGGTGGTGGCGACTACACAGCAGCACTCCGTTCGCGACGCTCGTCGCGCCTCCGTGCTGCCAGTGCTCGACGTGATGGACCTCGCACCACCCGGCCGGGATCACACATCCGGGCCATTGGCAGTGCTGGTCCCTCGTGACGATCGCCCGGCGCATCGCGGGAGGAAACGTTCGGCTCGCGGTCCCGATGTTCAACGGTTGCGAGTCCGGGCCGAGAATGACCCGGCTGATCGAACAATCACACAGGAGGGTCTCGACCTCCGACGGGTCGAGCGCCCCGGTGAAGCCACCATCCATCTGCCCGAGTCGACCGAGGGCGTCACGGTTGAGGTGGGCGAGGAACGTCGCCCAGTCGATGACCACGGCCGCCGACAGCGACGCCATCGTCGTGTCCTTCCCGGCCCCCATCGCCACCCGGCAGATCCGCGTCAAGCCGTCGGCCCGTCGTTGTGCCGGGGTCCGGTCGTCGTCCTCGCTCGGCGCGTCGGTGAACGCATCCAGGGCTCGGACAATGATCTCGGCTTGTAAGCCGCCGATGTCGCCATCGATGGCGAGGCGTCCGCCGACGATCGACGCGCGCAGACCGTCGCGTTCGGGAGGCAGCCCGCCATCGCGACGCGCACAGCGCTGACAGACGGCGGCCATTCGCCCGAGGGACCAGAAGTCCTTCCGGCGGGCCGCGGCCAGGAGCTTCGGTTCGACCGACGCGAGCTCGGCGTCGAATCCGGGGACGCGGGCGGAGCCGATCATGCGCACCGCCCCCGACGAGATCGCCCCGGCGCGCCAGGCGGCCCGCGTCCTGGGCAGGACCTCGCCGAGCTCACCGGCACCGATCGCGGCGTGGACCTCGCCGGTGCGCATCCCCAGGCGCGCCCGCAACCACGACGGCGTCGATTCGTACCCGTCCTCCCGGCCGACGGCGCGGCGGTGACCGGCTGCGACCAGGTCGGCGAAGACCGCATCCTGACGGTCCATCTGCTCGCGGAACCGAACGATGGTCGCCGCCAACTCACCGTCGGAGAGTTCGCTCGCGTCGAGCGCCATCATCGCGTCGACCCCGGCTTCCAGGACCTCGAGCGGCGGTGTCACCGTGTGACCGTTTGTCATGGTGTGCACCCCCCTCGAACCGGGTCATTCCCTGCGTTTCCTGGTCATTGCATCGTATACGAAAACACGTTCGATAGCAACCCGAAAACCATTGAATTTCCTGGCGCGTTGGCGGGCGCGCCGGTGGCGCTTCCCACCCGTTTCCGGACCCGACCGACGGCGCGTCAGGTCGGCGACAACTCCGCTTCCAGTCGCTCGCGCAGGCCGTCCGGGATCGGGGTGGAGTCGTGGGTGCCGGGGGTGACCGACACGTAGGTGATGGTGCCGATGCACGCGGAGCGGTCCCCCACCGACGCCTCGTAGCGGAGGTCGAACGACTTCGTCCCGATGCGCGACGGGGCGACGGCGATCGAGACGACCTCGTCGAAGCCGGCCGGACCGGTCCACTCGACGACGGCCTTGACCAGCATGACGTCGAAGTCCTTGAAGAACGCGACGGCGGCGTCGTACCCGAGGTGGCCGAAGTAGCGCGTACACGCCTCGTCGAAGTACGTGAGCCAGTGGGCGTTGAACACCACGCCCTGCATGTCGACCTCGGCGTAACGAGGCCGGACAGTGTGGACGAAGCCGGTCACGACCGGAGTTCGGCGCGGTGCTCGGCCACGACGGCGTCGATGCACGCCTGCCACACCGCGGTGAGTTCCTTGTCCTTCAGGGTGCGGTCCGGGGCCCGGAACCGCAGTGCGATCGCGAGACTCCGGCGCCCGGCCCCGAGCGCGTCGGATCGGAACTCGTCGAACACGCGGGCGTCCTCGAGCAGATCGCCGCCGGCCGCGCGCACGGTTGCCAACACCGCCGCTGCGGGCACCGACTCATCGAGGACGAACGCGAGGTCCATCGCCGCGGCCGGATACCGCGAGAGGGCGGCGAAGGCCTGGTCACGCCGAGCACCGGCGAGGAACGGATCGAGGTCCAGCTCGAACGCCACGGCCGCGGTCGTGATCCCGAACGAGCGCAGGACCGTCGGGTCGAGTTCACCCACGATGCCGACAACGGTGTCGTCGACCAGGATCGATGCCGCGCGCCCAGCGAGATATCCCGCGTGGTCGGCACTCACGGTCTGCACATCCGCGAGTTGCAGGGCGTCGACGATCGCGCCGACGGCATCGGTGGCGTCGTAGACGTCGACGGTCCGATCGGGTTCGACCGGGGACCGGCGGATCGTGCCGGCCGCGACGAACGCGAGATGGTCCCGTTCGTCCGGGAGCAGCTGGTCGGCCGGCGGCACCCCGAACACGTGGCCGAGTTCGAACAGCGCCACATCGGCCAGGCCGAGCCCGGCGTTGTGGGCCACGGACTTGAGCAGGCCGGGCAGGATCGCCGGGCGCAGGATGGGCTCCTCGGCACTCAGCGCGTTCGTGGCCCGTACCGTCTCGGTCGGATCGAGACCGATCCGGCTGAGATCGGCCTCGGCGATCAACGGCAACGTCATCGCCTCGGAGTGACCCAGCCCGACCATGACGTCGGCGACCAGTCGGCGCGCCCGTTGGCGTGCGGTCAGCCCACCACCCTGTTCGGTGGTGTGGGGCAGCGTGCGCGGGATCGAATCGAGACCGATGCGCCGACCCACTTCCTCCACGATGTCGATCTCACGCACCAGGTCGGGCCGGTAGGTCGGGGCGATCGCGATGAACGCATCGGCGTCGGGGTCGGAGTCGGCGATCTCCTCCACCTCGATGCCCAACGGCTGCAGCGACTCGCGCACCTGGGTGCCGTCGAGATCGAGGCCGAGCACGGCACCGACCCGCTGCGGTCGCACCCGAATGCGCTCGCGCTCGACGGGCGTGGGGTATTCATCGATGGCCGGCGGCCCGACCGGAGCCGCCGCGACCTCGGTCAGCAGTTCCACGACGCGGTCCGACGCGCGCAGGACGCCGTTCGGATCCACACCCCGTTCGAACCGTGCGCTCGCCTCGGAACGCAGACCGAGCCGCTTGGAGGTCATCGAGATCCCCATCGGCGCGAAGTAGGCCACTTCGAGGACGATGCCGGTGGTGCCGTCGTGCACCTCGGCCTCGGCGCCACCCATGATCCCGGCGACGGCCTGCGGGCGCCGATCGGCGTCGCAGATCAGCAGGTCGGTCGGCAGCAGTTTCCGCTCGACGTCATCGAGGGTCGTGAGCGTCTCCCCCGCTTCCGCCGTCCGCACCACCAGCCCGGGGCCGCGCAGTCGATCGAGGTCGAACGCGTGCGACGGCTGGCCGAGTTCGAGCATCACGTAGTTGGTCACGTCGACGACGTTCGAGATCGGCCGCATGCCCGCGAGCGTCAGACGCCGCTGCATCCACTCCGGCGACGGGCCCATGGTGACGCCGACCTGGCGGGCGGTGAACCGCGGCGCGCGGTCGGTCGCCTCGACGAGCACCGAGATGTCGGCGGCGTCGCCGGAGACGTCGACGCTCGGTTCCGGCACGGTCAACGGCGCGCCGAAGTGGGCGGCGAGGTCACGCGCCACGCCGACGATCGACATCGCGTCGGAGCGGTTGGGGGTGACCGAGAGGTCGAACACGACGTCGTGCAGGCCCAACACGTCGCGGACGTCGATACCGAGCTCGGTGTCGGAACCGAGCGGGAGGATGCCGTCGTGGTCGTCGCCGAGACCGAGCTCGCGCGACGAGCACAGCATGCCGTCGGAGACCTCGCCGCGGATCTTGCGCTTCTCCAGCTTGAACCCGCCCGGCAGCGTCGCCCCGCTCGGCGCGTAGGCGACGACCATGCCGTTCACGACGTTCGGTGCGCCGCAGACGACGGTCGTCGTGCCGTCGCCGAACTCGATGTCACACAGTTGGAGCTTGTCGGCGTTGGGGTGGGGCCGGACTTCGAGGATCCGGGCGACCTTCACGCCGGTGATCTCCGCGCCGGGCGCGTCGAGCGCCTCGACTTCCAGGCCGAGCCGGTCGAGCGCTTCGGCGATCGCGCGCGGCTCGGCGTCGAGCGTCACGAAGTCGGTCAACCAGGAGAGAGGAACGCGCATGCGAGCCGAACCGATCAGTACCGGGAGAGGAAACGGGAGTCGTTGTCGAAGAAGGTCTTGATGGGCTCGACGCCGTACCGCAGCATCGGCATCCGTTCGAGCCCGAAGCCGAACGCGAACCCGGTGTACTCCTCGGGGTCGATGCCGACCGCGAGGAACACGTTGGGGTCGACCATGCCGCAGCCGCCGAGTTCGATCCACCCCGTGTGCGAACAGACCCGGCACCCGGCGGCGTCGCAGAACACGCAGGTGATCGCGAACTCGGCCGACGGTTCGGTGAACGGGAAGAAGCTCGGCAACAACCGTGAGGTCACCTTCTTGCCGAAGTACGCGCTGGTGAACGTCTCCAGCGTGCCGGCGAGGTCGCCGAAGGTGAGACCGCGATCGACGGCGAGGCCCTCGATCTGGTGGAACACGGCGGAGTGCCGGGCGTCGACGGTCTCGTTCCGGTAGGTGCGGCCGGGCATCACCGCGTAGATCGGTGGCGGCTGGGACTCCATCAACCGGATCTGCACCGGCGACGTGTGCGTGCGCAGCAGCACCTGCTCCGGCTCGCCGAGGTCGACGTAGAGGGTGTCCTGCATGGCACGGGCGGGGTGGCCCGGCGGGAAGTTGAGCGCCTCGAAGTTGTGCCAGTCGTCCTCGACCTCGGGGCCTTCGGCCACCCGGTAGCCGAGGCTGACGAAGACGTCCTCGAGCTCACGCTGGCACTGGGTCACGAGGTGGAGGTGGCCCCGGCCCCGACCGTGGGTGCCGAGGGTCAGGTCGAGTGGTGGCTCGGTGGGGACAGCGGGACCGAGATCGCCGGCCCGCGTCTCCAGGGCCGCCTCGACCGCCTTGGAGAACTCGGTGACGGCCTTGCCGACGACGGGGCGATCGGCCGGATCCAGCGTCTTGATCGACTCGCGGGTGCGGAACGCGACACTCCCCTTGCCGATGAGTGCCTTGCGCAGGTCGGCCAGCTCGCCGACCCCGGTGGCGGCGGCGATGGCGGCACGTGCCGCGTCGAGATCCAGCTCCGAGAGGTCCATGAGTGCTGCGGAGTCTAGAGAACCGGGTGACGACAACCCCGGCCCATTCACCCACCCCTGCCCTGACGCGCCGCTTCGAACATCAGGATGCTGGCGGCGACCGCGACGTTGAGGCTCTCGATCTCGCCGGCCATCGGGATCCGGACGAGCACGTCGAGACCGGCCGCGACCGTCGCGTCGATCCCGTGGGCCTCACTGCCGACGACCAGCGCGCACGAACCGGCCAGATCGGCGTCGGTGTAGGTCACGGACGCGGCCGCGTCGGCCCCGACCGTCCGCCAACCCCGCGCCGCCAACGCCGCGAGCGCGACCGCGAGATCCTCGGCCTGGACGATCGGGACGCCGAGCACCGCACCGGCCGAGCCCCGCACCACCTTGGGGTTCCACGGGTCGACACCCCCGGCGAGCACCACGCCGGACGCGCCGGCGGCTTCGGCGGTGCGCACCATGGTGCCGAGGTTCCCGGGATCCGAGATGCCCGTGCCGACGAGCACCAGGCCGGGCCGGAGGGCCGCGACCGATCGCGGCGGCGGCAACGGCGCGACGGCGAGTACGGGCTGGGGCGTGCGGGTGCTGCCGATCTTCTCGAGCACGCCCTCCTTCAGGTCACGTACCGGGATCGACCGGGCCTGCACCCGTTCGACGAGCGGCGCGAACGCGGCGCGCGCACCCGGTCCGAGGTACACCCCTTCGAGGTCCACCCCGCGGACCAGTGCGTCCGCGACGATGCGCGGGCCTTCGAGGACGAACGCGTTGGCGTCACGCCGGGCGGCCGGGTCGCGCAACAACGTGCGCACGCGTACCGCGTCGTGATGACGATGGTTGAGGGGCGGCAGCTCGGACACGCTGCGACCGGTGGAATCAGGCGGCGTCGAGCGCGCCACGCGCCGCGGTGACCAGGGCGCCGAACGCCTCACGGTCGCGCACGGCGAGGTCGGCGAGGACCTTGCGGTCCACTTCGATCTCGGCGGCCTTGAGCCCGGCGATGAACTGCGAGTAGCTCATGTCCTCTTCGCGACACGCGGCGTTGATGCGCATGATCCAGAGCTTGCGGAACTCACCCTTGCGGGCCCGCCGGTCGCGGAACGCGTAGTTCCCCGAGTGCATGACCTGCTCGTTGGCGGCACGCACGTGCCGGCTGCGCGAACCCGAGTATCCCTCGGCGCGCTCGAGGATGGCGCGGCGGTGCTTCTTCCCCTGGACTGCCCGCTTGACGCGTGCCATGGGTGGACTCCTTGTGAGAACGGATCAGGAAACGGTGGTGCGAGGACCCGAGCGGCGCTCGGGTGAATGGGTCAGGCGCGGCCGAGCAGACGCTCGACGTGCTTCTTGTCGCCGCCAGTCACCTCGGCACCCCGGCCGAGCCGCCGGGTGCGCTTGGTGGCCTTGTGCTCGAGCAGGTGGGCCCGGAACGCCTTCCGGCGGCGGATCTTGCCGCTGCCGGTGACCTTGAACCGCTTGGCGGCTCCTCGGTGGGTCTTGACCTTGGGCATCTCAGGCTCCTGCTGCGGGTTCGGGTTCGGGTTCGGTCGCCGCCGCCGGGGCGGGGGCTGCGGCGGGTTGTGCGGGCGGTGCGGGCGGTGCGGGCGCCTCGGCTGCCGGCTTCGGCGCCTTGGCGGGCTTGGGCTTCTGTTGCTTCAACGGGTGGAGCACCATGGTCATGTTGCGACCGTCCTGGCGCGGTGCCGATTCCACCATCGCGACTTCGGCGACGTCGCCGGCCAGCCGGTCGAGGATCTTGCGACCGAGTTCCGGGTGGGCCATCTCCCGGCCCCGGAACATGATCGTGACCTTGACCTTGTGACCTTCGCCGAGGAACTGCTGGACCTTCTTGGTCTTGGTCGTGTAGTCGTGAATGTCGATCTTCGGGCGGTACTTCATCTCCTTGACCACGACGTTGGTGGCCTTCTTGCGAGATTCCTTGCGTCGCTGCTGCTGCTCGTACTGGTAGCGCCGGAAGTCCATGATCTTGCAGACCGGCGGATTCGCGTTCGGAGCCACCTCGACCAGGTCGAGTTCGGCTTCGCGGGCGAGCGAGAGGGCCTGGGGCAACGGTCGCACGCCCAACTGTTCGCCGTCTTCGGCGATCAGGAGGACTTCGCGGGCGCGAATGCGGTCGTTGATCCGGGCTTCGTCTTCAGCAGCGATGTTGGCATCACCTCTTCGGTTTCGGGACCCGCCGGTCCGTGACCGGCGGCTGGTTCGCGAGGAAGCTCCACTGCGCGGCCGAAACCATTCGAAGAGGACGACCCGGACGCGGCGCCACCCCATTGCTGGAGAACGGCCCGGCCGGGTGGGGACTGCCGAAGCTTTCGCGGCGACGATCCCACTTCCCAACTGAGTTGTCGTGGCACGATACCAAACTCATGAGCAGCCTCTGGACTCCATACGGCGAACAACCGGTCGAACCCGGCCAATCGGACGCCCCCGCCCCCCAATCCCCGGCCGATCCGGCCGCCGCGGGATTTCCCGACGAATACGGGGGTGAGGAGGAGATCGACCCGGAGGAAATGCGGGAAATGCTGGCCCGACTGGCCGCGACCCCGGTCGAGGCCATCGTCACCCAGTTCGCGGTCCAGCTCCAGGAGCTCGCCGTGCTCCACCTCGGCATCGCCCAGGAACGCGCCGAATCACTGCCCCAGGCGGCCCTGGCGATCGACGGGTTCGCGGCGATCGTCGAAGGCGTCGGCGACCGCCTCGAACCCAACACCGCGGCGCTGGCCCAGGTGCTGGCCCAACTCCGGCTCGCGTACGTCGAGGTCTCCGGTTCGGCGCCGCCGGGGTGAGACGCACCTTCCGCATCGTCGCGAGTCTCTTCGTCTCGCTCCTCTTCGTCGGCGGCATCCTCGCGGCCGCCTTCCTGATCCCGAAGAAGGAGTTCTCGGTCCCCCAGGTGGCCGTGGACGCGACCCTCGCGGCGGACGGGTCGATGCGGATCGTCGAACACATCACCTACGACTTCACCGGTTCGTTCACCTACGGCACCCGCCCGATCCCGGTCGGCGCGTACACGATCAGCGACATGACCGTGACCGAGAACGGACAGCCACTCATCTCGACCGGCGCGCCGTACAACCTGCAGTGGTACTTCACCGCGGAGAACGAGACCCGCACGTTCGACATCGCGTACACGGTCACGTCCGCGGCCATCGGTGCGCCGGATGTCGCCGCGCTCTATTGGAAGTGGGTCGGCTCCGAACACCCGACCATCGGCGTGGTGTCCGCGACCCTGCACGTCCCGGCCGGTGCGGGCACGCTCAAGGGGTGGGGCCACGGACCGTTGAACGGCACCGTCGAAGTCGGCTCCGACACCGTCACCTGGCGCACCACCGATGTCCCCACCGGCACCTTCGTGGAAGGTCGGGTCACGATCCCGACCAGCCGCATGCCGGGGCTGCCGATCACGTCGCCACCGCAGCTCGATCGGATCGTCGCCGAGGAGACCGCGTGGGCGGACGCGGCGAACGACGAGCGGGCGAAGGCCGCACGTGACGCGCAGCGCCAGCGCACTGCGCGCACGGCACTCACGATCGGCGCGCCCCTCCTCACGCTCCTGGGCGCACTCGCCTTCTTCCTGATCTGGCGCCGGTACGGCAAGGAGCCGACGCCGGCCGAGCCGGTCGGCGAGTACGTCCGCGACCTCCCCGACGATCCGCCCGCCGTGGTCGACGGGCTCATGCACTGGGGCACGATCAGCGGCGCCGGGTTCTCGGCCACCGTGCTCGACCTCGCGCAACGCGGGTTCCTCACCGTGCGCGAGGTGCAGGTGGACCGGGTCCTGCTCCCCGACCGCACCGACTACGAGATGACCGCGACCGACGCCGACCGGTCGTCGCTGCTCGCGTTCGAACGCACCGTGCTCGACCAGGTCTTCGCGGGCGGGTCGCCGGTCATGCAGTCCGAGATCTCGAAGTACGCCCGCAAGCACCAGACCGAGGCGTTGGCCCGCTGGAACTCGTTCAAGGCCGACGCGTCGACCAGCTTGCGGAACCGCCGCTACATCAACGGGCAGCGGTCGAAGCCGTTCCTGCTCAACATCGGCGCCGCCGTGGTCGTGGGTCTCGCCGGCTTCGGCGCCCTCAGCCTGCGGGCGTGGATCCCCGGCGTCATCGCCATCGCCGGTGCCGGCATCCAGCTCGCACTGACCCCGCTGCTGCGGCAACGCAGCCCGGAGGGGCATCAACGGTTCCTCGAATGGCAGGGCGTCCGCAACTACCTGCGCGACTTCTCCCAGCTCGCCGACGCGCCGGTCGGCCACCTCGTCCTGTGGGAGCGTTACCTCGTCTACGCCGCCGCGCTCGGCGTCAGCGAGGAACTCGCCGCGGGGCTCGCCGCCCGGCTCCCGGCGGAGGAACAGGCCAGCTTTGCGCCGTGGTACGTCGGGACGCACCCGGGGAGCGGGTTCGCCTCCATCGGGAACTTCTCCAGCGGAATCGCCACGTCGACGTCGTCGTTCACCCCGCAGTCCAGCGGCTCCGGCGGGGGTGGCGGCTTCTCCGGCGGGGGCGGGGGTGGCGGCGGCGGTGGCGGCATCGGCGCGGGCTGACCGCCCGGCGACCTCGGCGCTGCTACAACAGGGCCCCATGGCCGACGAATCCGAGCTCCCACCGATGCGTACCGTCGTGGTCGGCGCGTCGAGTGGGCTGGGTCGATGCCTCGGGGTCGGGCTCGCGCGACGAGGCGCCCACGTGGCACTCCTCGCCCGCAGTGCCGGACCACTCGCCGACGCCGCGCGCGACGCGGGGCCGGCCGCGCGGGCGATCCGCTGCGACGTCACCGACGACGCCTCCTGTCGGGATGCGATCGCCGAGGCGACCGCCGGTCTCGGCGGCATCGACGCGCTGGTGTACGCACCCGGCATCGGACCGCTCGCCCGGCTCGTGGACCTCGATGCCGCCACCTGGCACCGCGCGTTCGACACCAACGTCGTCGGCGCCGCGCTCGTCACCCGCGCCGCGATCCCCGCCCTGACCGAGTCCGGCGGTGTCGCCGTCTACCTGTCCTCGGTCTCCGCGTCCCACACGGCCCCGTGGCCCGGCCTCGGCGCCTACACCGTCACCAAGGCGGCGCTCGACAAACTCGTGGAGGCGTGGCGGGTCGAACATCCCTCGGTCGGCTTCACCCGCCTCGTCGTCGGCGACTGTTCCGGCGGTGAAGGCGACGCGCAGACGAAGTTCGCGGACGACTGGGACGTGGACCTCGCCGCGGAACTCCTCCCGGTCTGGGCCGAACGGGGGCTGCTCAGCGGGTCGTTCATCGACGTCGACGATCTCGTCCGCCTCACCGACGCCGTGTTGCGCGGCGGCGCGTCGGCGGCAGTCCCGTCGATCACGGTGGCCCCCCGTCCGGTGACCTCTCGACCCGCGGTGTCGTCGTGACCGGCCACGATGCGGTCCGACCGCCGCTGATCGCCGCGGCCCTCACGTCGTTCGCCGCCGAAGCACCCACCGACTGGGCCACGATGCTCGAGACCGCCCGGCTCTACGACCAGGTCGGGATCGATCGGCTCGTCGTGTCCGACCATGTCGTGTTCGGCGAACGGCTCGACGAGTACGGCCGGCCCGAGATCGGTGGCACGCGCGGGGGCCGCCAGCCCACCGGGCCCGACGGCCACTGGCTCGAACCTCTCACGACGTTGAGCGTGATCGCGGGGAGTACGAACCGGGTGCGGCTCGGCACCGGCATCCTCATCGCCGCGCTCCGTCGGCCCGTGGTCCTGGCCAAGACCGCGGCCACGCTCGACGTGCTCTCCGGCGGACGGCTCGATCTGGGCGTGGGCGTGGGGTGGCAGCGCGAGGAGTACGAGGCCGCCGGGCTCGACTTCGACCGGCGCGGTCGTCTCCTCGACCACACCCTCGACGTGTGCACGAACCTCTGGACCGAGCCGGTCGGCCACTACTCCAGCGAAGAACTCGAGTACGACCGGATCCACATGATGCCCAAGCCGATCCAGGCCGGCGGCGTGCCGATCTGGATCAGCGGCCGGATCAACGCCCGCGTGGTCGGGCGCCTGGCGCGGTACGGGCTCCGCTGGATCCCGTGGGGCGACGAGGCGGGGGCGCTCGACCGGTCGATTCCCGAGATGCGCGAACGGATCGGCGCCACGGGGACCTCGCCCGAGGGCCTGCGCGTCGTCGCCAACCTCGCGGTCGTGACCCGGGACGACCGGACCATCGACGTCGACCAGACGCTGGCACCTGTCCCCGACCTCCTGGCGGCCGGTGCGACCGATTTCCTCACCCGGCCCCGGGTGCGCACCGTCGACGATGCGACCGAGGCACAGCTGGCCGAACTGGTCGCCGCGTTCCGGGACGTCGCGAACTCCTAGCCGCGCGCGGCCAGGCCCCGGTGGGCGTCCATCGCCGCGAACAACGGCAGGGCGAGCTGCTCCGCGAGGGTGCGCGACACCGGTGCGCCCACCGACGCCGGATCGATGCCGTACAGGCGGGCGGCGTTGGTCCCGAGGATCCGTCGCTTCGCGGCGTCGTCGAGCGGCGGGTAGCCGAACTCCTCCTGCATCCGTTCCGGGATCGTGAACGCCCGGAACGCATCGATCAACGGCTGGGGCGATCCGTACCAGGTGCTGTCCGTCCCCCACAGGATCCGCTCGGGGCCGAAGTGCGCCAGCAGCTTCCCCAGGACGTGCGCGGCCTCCTCGGGGCGGCGCAGCATGAGGAACCAGGTGCTGCCCAACTCCGCGTACACGTTCCCGCCCGGTCCGATGCCGTACTCGGCGCACGAGGCGATCAGCCGGTCGACCCCGCGGGGCGACACCGCGTCGAACGCGCCCTCCGTCCCGTGCGGGTTGCGCTCGTAGCCCGAGTGGTACACGACGAAGTCGATCTCGGGAAACGCAGCCGCCGCCGGACCGATGTCCCGCGGTGACGCCGCGGCCACCGACGCATCCGGAATCGGCCCACCGAGGCCCTTGTGGGCACACACGATCCGGGGTCCGACGTCGCGGACCCGTTCGAGGAACGGCAGGCCGATCTCGGCGTCGTCGAGGAACCAGCCGCCGGTCGGCGAGGCGGCGGTCGGCGGACCGGCCAGCGTGTACACCTTCCACGCCGACGGTCGCAGCGTCCGCGACCACTCACCCAACCGGTCCAGTTCGGCCGGCCCCAGGTTCGGGTGCGCGATCGTGTGCGTGAGCACTCGCCCCGTGCCCGCGTACCGGTCCACGACATCGCGCACCGCCGCGATCTGGGCGTTCTCCAGCACGTTGGCGCCCGTCGGACCCGGCGTCGACGTGAGCAGCGCCACCGCCGTCTCACTCGCGCCGAACACCAACGCCGCCCACGCCGCTGCGTCGATCAGCCGCGGATCGATCGGCTCCGACCAGCGATCCGGATCCGCCAGCCGCAGGAACCCACCCAGCGCCTCGGCATGCGGACCCACCCACAACGTCGGATCCACGAGGTGGGTCTGCACGTCGATAATTTCGGTCTCTCCGGCTTCCGCGCCAGACGGATCGACAACTCCGAGTTCCCGCGCCCCGGGACGCCTCCGTGACTGCTCACCTCCGCTGCGCTCCGGTTCGGGAGTGCCGGCCTGTCGGCTCGTACGGTCGCCGACCACCGGGTCCGGAGAATTCGTGGGCTCCCTCCCTCGCTGCTCACCTCCGCTGCGCTCCGGTTCGGGGTGCAAGGCGGCACGTTCGTAGACGGATTCCTCCGGGAGGGCGTAGAAGCCGCCGCCGTGCGCGTGGTCGATGGCGCGGAGGGTAAGGGCGGTGGCCCGGCGATCGTGGGCGTAGACCTCCGCGTCCATACCGAGCCGGCGGGCGCCGTCGTCGATGCGGTCGGCGACGCGCGACGCGGCCCGCGCCAGGCGGTCGTGCGCGGGCACCGGCGCGTATTCGTCGGTGTGGAGCGGACGCAACAGCGGTGGAACCGGCTGCGTCACGATCGACTCAGAGCTCGAGACGCCAGGCGTCGCCGTCGGTCACGATGTGACCCGCGCCCGGGCCGGCGAAGTGGGTACCGATCACCAGCACGTCGGTCCCGGCGTAGCGTGCGAGCACCTCCCGGCGCATCGCTCGGGCCGCGGCGACGTCGGAGTCGAAGTTGCTCCCCCAGTCCGGTTCGCACGCCTGCACCGGATGGTGCATGACGTCACCCGTGATGAGCGCCTCGGCGCCGCCCGACGTGATGTGCACACTCTGGTGCCCGGGCGAATGGCCCGGCGTCGGTTCGAGGACCACCTGCTCCGTGATCCGGTGCCCGAACTCGACCAGATCCACCAGCCCGGCCTCGATCACCGGCCGCACCGAGTCGCCGTAGACATCGCCGTCCTCGTGGACGCCGTACGCGTCCCAGTGGTCGGACTCCACCCGCCCGATCAGGTACCGAGCGTTCGGGAACGTCGGTACCCACTCGCCGTCGACGAGCATGGTGTTCCACCCGACATGGTCCACGTGCAGATGGGTGCACACCACGAGGTCGATGGACTCACGCGGGAACCCGGCGGCCGTCAACGACTCCAGGAACGGCGTCTGGAGGTGGTCGAAGAACTCGTTCGTGCGCGGCTTGTCGTTCCCGAGACAGGTGTCGACGGCGATCCGCAGCCCGTCGGCCTCGATGACCAGGAGTTGGATGCGCAGGTGCAGCAGGCCGTCCTCGGTCGCGAAGTGCGGGACGAGCCACGGGTGCTTGCCCACCGCGTCCGCCGACGCGGCCCCGATCATGAGTTCGCCCGGAATCGGCGCCTCCAGCTCCACGACGCTCGTGATCCGCACGTCACCGATCTGCCAGGTGTTCACTGCACGACCTCCGGGTCGCGCTTGTGGATGTCGGTGGCTTCCCAGTCGCCGCGGCGGCCAGGGACGATGCGGAACTCGACCGTCTCGCCCACTCGGACCGTGCGGGTGCCGTCGGCGATCCGGGTGCAGTGGAAGAAGTGGTCACGCCCGTCGGCCGCGATCGACCCGACCCCCCGACGCTCGTCGAACGCCGTCACCGTGCCCACCATCTCAGTGCACGATCTTCGCGATCGGCAGTTCGATGATGTCGGTCGCCCCCGACTCCTTCAGCGCCGGGATCAGCGTGTTGATCGCGGACTTCGCCACGACGGTCTCGACCGCGAAGGCGTCTTCGCCGAACAGCTTCGACACCGTCGGCGACTTCAGCGCGGGCAGGAGCCCGATCACCGACTGGAGGTTGGCCTCGTCGACGTTGAGTTTGACCAGGACCCTCCCGCGCGCTTCGAGGGAGCCGGTGAGCAGCGTCATGATCTGCTCCATCGCCTTGCGTTTCTCCGGATCGGCGTAGCTCGCCGGGTTCGCGATGAGTTCCGTGTAGGAGACGACGATCGTGTCGATCACCTTCAGACCCGCGGCGCGCAGTGCACGACCGGTCTCGGTGATCTCGACCACCGCGTCGGCGATCTCGGGAATCTTGGCCTCGGTCGCGCCGTAGGACAGGGTGATCTCGGCGTCGACACCGGCGTCGGCGAAGAACCGCCGGGTCAGCTCGGGGTACTCGGTCTGCACCCGGACGCCGCTCGCGAGATCGCCGACCGATTCGGCCGGGTTGTCACCGGCGACGGCGAGCACCATGCGGATCGGACGCGCGGTCGCCTTGGAATAGTGCAACTCGGTCAGGGTGACGACATCCGCGCTCGTCTCCTCGACCCAGTCGCGACCGGTGATCCCGAGGTCGAACATGCCCGACGCCACGTACTGGGGGATCTCCTGCGGTCGGAGGATCATCACCTCGTTGATGCGCGGGTCGTCGACGTCGCCCCGGTAGTCGACGTCGGAACCGCGCGAGACCGCGAGGTCGGCGTCTTCGAAGAGTTGGAAGGTGGCTCGTTCGAGCGAGCCCTTGGGCAGGACGAGGCGCAGCATCAGGGTCCTGTTTCTAGCCGCGCACGGGCGGCAACGACCGCAACAATGCGACCATCTCCAACGCGGTGGCGGCGGCTTCCTCGCCCTTGTGGCCCTCGGAACCGCCGATCCGGTCGACCGCCTGGTCGTGGGTGTTGGTGGTGAGGATCCCGAAGATCACCGGGACACCGGTCGCCAGCGCCGCCTCCTGAAGGCCCCGGGCCGCCTCGCCGGCCACGTACTCGAAGTGGGGCGTGTCGCCCCGGATGACCGCGCCGAGACACACCACCCCGTCGACGGTGCCGGTGCGCGCGAGGTGCTGGGCGATCAGGGGGAGCTCGAACGCACCGGGCACGGAGACCAGCGTGATGTCGGACTCGGCGACGCCGTGATCGGCGAACGTCCGCCGTGCGCCTTCCAGCAGCGGACCGGTGATGTCCTCGTTGAAGCGACTGACCGCGATCGCGAAGCGCATCCCCGCGCCGTCGACCGTCTCCGCCGCCACTGCGTACTCACCCATCCTGCTGCTGCTCCCATGTGTGTCGATCGAGTCGGTACAACACGTGCGGCAAGCCGACGTGCTCGACCTCGTGCTCGTATCTCATCCCCAGCTTCTCCATCACCCGCCGAGACGCCATGTTGTCGACGAGCGTGAAACTCACGATCTCCTCGAGGCCCACGTCGGTGAAACCGATCCGCACCGCGGCCGCACCGGCCTCGGTCGCGAGGCCTTCGCCCCACCAGTCCGCGGCGATGGTCCAGCCGACCTCGACCGAGCCCGGACCGCCGGTGTCGGTCGTGTGGAGCATCGTCCAGCCCACGGGGTTCTCGGTGGCGCGATCGCGCAGGATCCAGAGTCCGAACCCGTGAGTTTCCCAGTGCGCGAGCCAGCGGGCGATGTCGGCGCGGAGCCGCTCCCGATCGCGCTCACGACCCAGCGTGTCGGTGACCCGGTCGTCGTGGAAGATCACGTCCAGGAACTCGAGGTCCTCGGCGCCGACCTGCCGGGCGTCGAGCCGCGCGGTCGCGAACTCGAGGGGTGCCGGGTTCACGCGGTCGTCTCGCTCCCCGCCCCGACCTCGTCGACGGCGTCTTCGAGTCCGAGGAGGTGGCCCATCTTGTCCTGCTTGGTGCGCAGGTAGGCGATGTTCTCGGCGTTCGGCGCGATCGAGAGCGGGACCCGCTCCACGATCTCGAGCCCGAACCCTTCGAGCCCGCCGTACTTCGCCGGGTTGTTGGTCATGATGCGCATCGTGGTGATGCCGAGATCGACGAGCATCTGGGAACCGATCCCGTACTCACGCGAGTCGGCGGGGAATCCGAGTTCCTCGTTGGCCTCGACCGTGTCGCGGCCCTGGTCCTGGAGGGTGTATGCCCGCAGCTTGTGACCGAGGCCGATCCCCCGGCCTTCGTGGCCACGCAGGTACACGACCACGCCGCGACCCTCGGCCGCGATCTGGGCCAGCGCGCCGTCGAGCTGGGAACCGCAGTCGCACCGCATCGACCCGAAGACGTCACCGGTGAGGCACTCGCTGTGCACGCGGACCAGGACGTTCTCCTGTCCGGCGACGTCGCCGCACACGAACGCCATGTGCTCGACCCCGTCGAGCAGGCTCTCGAACACGTAGGCGGTGAACTCGCCGTGCCGGGTCGGGATCCGGGCTTCGCTGACCCGCCGGACCAACTTCTCCCGGTGGCGGCGGTAGCGGATCAGGTCCGCGATCGAGATCAGCTGCAACCCGTGTTCGGCGGCGAAGGCCTCGAGTTGGGGCAACCGGGCCATCGTGCCGTCGTCGTTCACGACCTCGGCCAACACACCCGATTCGCTCAGCCCGGCGAGCCGGGACAGGTCGACCGCCGCCTCGGTGTGACCGGCGCGCTTGAGCACCCCACCCTCGCGGTAGCGCAGCGGGAAGATGTGACCCGGGCGGGCGAAGTCGTCCGGCTTCGACGCGTGATCGATCAGCTTCAGGACGGTGGTCGCACGATCGGCCGCCGAGATGCCGGTGGTGGTTCCCGCCACCGCGTCGACCGACACGGTGAACGCCGTCCGTTGCGACTCGGTGTTGTTGCTCACCATCAACGGCAGCTGCAACTCGTCGAGTCGCTCCCCCGTCATCGGCATGCAGATGACCCCGCTCGTATAGCGCACGAAGAAGCTCATCGCCTCGGGCGTGATCTTGTCCGCGGCCATGATGAGGTCGCCTTCGTTCTCCCGGTCCTCGTCGTCGACGACGATCACGATCTCGCCGCGACCGATCGCGGCGATCGCATTCTCGATATGGGTGAACATCGGTTACTCCCTGGTCGCGAGCAGGCGCTCGACGTGTTTGGCGAGGATGTCGACCTCGACGTTGACGGGATCGCCCGGACGCTTCGGTCCGAGCGTGGTGACGCTGAGCGTGTGCGGGATCACCGCGACTTCCACCGTGGCCGCGGCGTCGTCGAGGCCGGCCACCGTGAGACTGATGCCGTCGAGGGTGATGGAGCCCTTCTCGACGACGTAGCGCAGGAGCGATGCCGGCACCGCGAAGCGCATGCGGGTCGATCCGTCGGGCAGCGGGTCCCGACTCGTCAGCCGACCGACCCCGTCGACGTGACCCTGCACGATGTGCCCGCCGAGGCGGTCCTCGACCCGGACGGGTCGTTCGAGGTTGACGCCGGCGCCGGCCGCCAGGGAACCGAGGCTCGTGCGATCGAGGGTCTCGGTCACCGCGTCGGCCGCCCACCAACCAGCGCCGAGTTCGACGACGGTGAGACAACACCCGTTGACCGCGATGGAGTCGCCGATCTTCGCGTCGTCCAGCACCGTCACCGCGTCGATCTCGATGCGGGCCCCGCCGTCGTGGGTGGTCATGGCCCGCACGGTGCCGTACTCCTCGACGATTCCGGTGAACATCAGTACCCCGCCCCGGTGCTGTCGGACCGGTCGCCGGTGATGCGGTCGTAGGTGATCCGCACGTCGGCGCCGATCGGTCGGACGTCAGAGACCTGCAGGCGGGTGGCGGCGGCGAGCGCATCCGGCCCGGGGTAGGCGACGACGGCCCGGCCGCGCTCGCCCAGGACGACGGGAGCCACGTAGGTGACGATGCGATCGGCGAGCCCCTCGGCGACGAACGCGCCGTGCAGCTTGCCGCCGCCTTCGATCATGGCCTGGAGCACGCCGTGCTCGGTTCCCAGCAGGGACAGCACCGCGACGAGGTCCACGCCGCGCCCGTCCACGCCGGGGTCGACGGTGACGACCTTCGCCCCTGCGGCCGACCATTCGTCGTGGACCGTCGCCGCCGCGGCCGCGGTCGTGACCACCAGGGTCGACGCCAGGGCAGTGTCGAACAGCGGACCGGCCACCGGGACCTGACCCTTGGCGTCGAGCAGGACCCGCAACGGCTGACCCGCCGGCGCGACCGGTGCGTCACGCACGGTCAGGCTCGGGCGGTCGGCGCGCGCCGTCGCGGGGCCGACGACGATCGCCTGCGACTCGGCGCGGAGCCGGTGGGCGTCGGCGCGTGCCTCCGGACCGGTGATCCACTGCGACGATCCGTCGGCGGCCGAGGTGCGACCGTCGAGACTCATCGCCGTCTTGAGGAGCGCGAACGCGCGGCCGGTGCGGCGGTGGTGCAGGTACGGCGCAAGTTGCCGCGCGACCCGGTCAGCCCCCACACCCACCGTCACGTCGATGCCCGCGGCCCGGAGTCGAGCGAGTCCCTGCCCGGCGACGTCGGCGTCCGGGTCCTCGATCGCGACGACGACCCGCGTGATGCCCGCGGCGATCAGCGCGTCGGCACAGGGCGGGGTGCGACCGTGGTGGGAACACGGTTCGAGCGTCACGTACGCGGACGCCCCGTGGGCGTCCCCGGCGGCGGTGAGCGCTTCGACCTCCGCGTGGGGTCCTCCCGGCGGCTGGGTCGCTCCGGTACCGATCACCACCCCGTCGCGCACGAGCACACATCCGACCCAGGGGTTGGGTGGCGTCCGCAGTCGGGCGAGTTCGGCCGCGGCGATCGCCTGGCTCATGAACTCGTCGTCGGTGGTCGTCATCTGCGGGCCTCGTGCGCCCACGGGGTATGCCGACGGCACGCGCGACTGCACGACCATCCGACGTCCTCTCCCATCCGGACTCTCACCGTCGGCTGAGGAATCTCACCTCATCGGCTCGCCGCTGGCAGCGGCGAGTTCGCGGGCTCCCGCACTGGTTTCGTGCGGTTACCGCCGGTCGGGACTTGCACCCATACCCCGAGGACTGTTGTTGAAATTGTGAGGTTCCACGGTACCACGGGACCGGCAGAAATGAAACGTGTTCTCTTTCACGTCAGTGCGATCAGACCCGCCCCGGACGGCCGGAACCCGCACGCGTCGACGTAGAAGGACCGGTGGCGCTCCTCGTAGTCGACGTGGAGCCATTCGCAGCCCGCAGCCCGGGCCTGGGCGACCGCCGAGTCCACCAGGCGGGTGCCGACGCCGACCCGCCGACGGTCGGTCGCAACCATCGTGTCGATCAGGAAGGCGTGCGCCCGGCCGTCCCACGCGACGTTGACGAACCCGACCAGCTCCTGCCCCTCACGGGCCGTGACCCAGCCGAGACTCCGACCGCGGAGCTGTTCGTTCCAGGCTTCGGTCCGGAGAGCGTGGTCGAACGCATCGGCATGCAAGGCGTCGAGTTCGAAATCGGCGACCGCGCCCCGCCACTCGTACGTGATCACGACCCCATCGTACCGACGTCAGTCCCGACGTCAGTCCCGACCTCAGTGCGGGCGGCCGCCTGCGAGCAGGTCGAGCGCGTGGGGGACGACGGGCAGGATCACCGCGAGCGCCTCGGTGGCGCCACCGGAACTGCCCGGCGTGTTCACGATCAGGCACGCGCCGATCGTGCCCGCGACGGCACGCGAGAGCATCCCGAACCCGCGACCGTCCTCGTCGCTGACCCGACGAATCGCCTCGACCAGCCCGGGCGCTTCGCGTTCGACGACGATCCGTGTGCCCTCGGGCGTGTTGTCCCGCGGGCCGAAGCCGGTCCCCCCGGTCGTGACGATCAGGCCGGCGAAGCCCCGCGAGAGGTTGCGCAGTGCGTGAGCAACGTGGTCGACCCCGTCGGCGGTCACGGTGTGGTCGACGACCGTGGCACCGGCAGCTTCGAGCGCGGCAACCAACGCGACGCCGGACTTGTCCTCGCGCGTCCCGTCGGCGACGCCGTCCGAGACGGTGAGGACCTTGGCCGCGAAGCTCATCCCGCGCCCCACGCGACGTCGCGGATGCCCCGCGCCGCGGCGGCCGGATCCGACTTCCCGAAGATCGCGCTCCCCGCCACGAGGATGTCCGCACCCGCGGCGGCCGCGAGCGGCGCGGTCTCCAGGTTGATGCCGCCGTCGATCTCGAGTTCGACCGGCAGGCCGCGCTCGTCGACGATCGCCCGCGCCGCGCGCACCTTGTCCAGCACCTCGGGTAGGAACGCCTGGCCGCCGAAGCCGGGGTGCACGCTCATGAACAGGAGGATGTCGATCTCCTCCAGGTAGGGCACGACCGCGTCGAGCGGGGTTTCGGGATTGAGCACCAGCCCGACCCGCATGCCGTGCGCCCGCATGCGGTCGAACAGCGGGCGCGGGTCGCCCAACTCCACGTGCACCGTGCAACTGTCGGCACCGGCCGCGGCGAAATCGTCGAGCAGGTCCCCGGGGTTGTCGATCATGAGGTGACAGTCGAGGTACAGGTCGGTCTTGGGCCGCAGGCACTTGACCACCGGTGCGCCGATCGAGAGGTTCGGCACGAAGTGACCGTCCATGACGTCGACGTGGAGCAGGTCGGCCTCGCCGGCGACGCGATCGACCTCCGCCGCGAGTTCGGAGAAGTCACACGCCAGGATCGAGGGGGCAATCTTTCCCATCGCCCGACCCTATAGGGCGCTCGCCGGCGAACCCGGTGCCCGCAGGGCAAGGACGTACATGCCGTCGGTGTCGGCCGCGCTCGGCAGGAGCCGCGCCCCCCGACCGACCGGCGTCCACGGCGCCGCCGGCGGGGGGAGGGCGTCCCATGCGGGAAGTGCGCCCGCGGCCCACTCGTCGACCGCGACCGTCTCGGTGTGGGTCAGCGTGCACACCGAGTACACGAGGACACCGCCGGGCCGCACGGCGCGGCTCGCGGCCTCGACCAGGAGTGGTTGGATGCGGGCGAGGTCCCCGATCGTCCGCGGTTCCAACCGCCAGCGGGCTTCGGGCCGTCGGCGCAGCACTCCGAGGCCGCTGCAGGGTGCGTCGATGAGCACGCGGTCGAAGGCACCGTCGGCGAAGGGCAACTCCATTCCGTCGGCGACGACGGGCGCGACCGTCGCCAGCCCCAGGCGGCGGGCACCCTCGGCGATCATCCGGGTCCGGGCCGGGTTGCGGTCGACACCGACCACCAGACCGTGGTCCCCCATCGCCTCGGCCAGCGCCGTGGTCTTGCCGCCCGGCGCGGCACCGACCTCGAGGACGCGCTCGCCCGGTCGCGCGCCGACGGCACGGGCCACCGCGTGACTCGCCTGGTCCTGCGGCGTGGCCCGACCATCACGCACGGCGGGCAGCGCCCGGATGTCCCCGGTGCCGGTGACGAGCAGGTCGTCGGGATCCAGCACACCGCGCGTCGTGACCACCCCGGCGTCGAGCAGCTCGGCTTCCACCGCGTCGACGGTCGACCGCAACGGGTTGACCCGGAGCGTGACGACGCCGGGTTCGTTGACCGCCGCGAGCGTCGCCGCCGCACTCGACGGCCCGAGATCGTCGACGAGTCGCTCGACGATCCAGTCCGGGACCGAATGCCGGATCCCGATGGACTCGACGTCCTCACCGGTCGGCAACGACCAGGGCGGACCCGACCGGGTCAGCTTCCGCAGGACGGCGTTCACGAATCCCTTGGCCCGCGGCGACACCTTGTCCATCGCGGCGACCGTTTCACCGACCGCGGCGTGCGCCGCGATCCCGTGGCCGAGCTGGTAGACGCCGAGCCGCAGCGCGGCGCGCACCGGTGGGTCCAGTTTCGCGAGCGGTCGATCGAGACTCGGGGCGATCTGATGATCGAGGGCGCGTTGCATCCGGACGGTCCCGTAGACCCACTCGGTCACCTGGGCCCGGTCACGGGCCGCGAGATCACTGCCGCGGAGCAGCGCGGGCAGCACGACGTTGGCGTAGGCACCGTCCTCGATCCGGACCAACGCCCGGATGGCCAGGGCGCGACTCACCCGAACGGGTCCGCGCCGCGATGACCGCTCCGCCAGGCGGCGTAGCTCATCCGCGGTTTGCCGGCGGGCTGGATCTCGTCGGGCACGAAGCGATCGTCGTCGACGTGCGCGGTCCAGACCTTCAGCCGGGCACCATCGAGGTCCAACCACGCGCCCGGGCGCGGGTTGCCGGCCCGCACGAGCCGCACGAGCGCCTCCGGGTCACGGGCGAGATCGAGCTCGAACTCGTCGACGGTCAGCTTCTCCGCGTACACGGCCTCGCCCGACTGCGGTTCGGGGGCGATGTCCGGCACCTGCGGAACGGTGTCGACGAGCAGCGCGGTTCCGACTGTTACCAGGCGCTCGTGGAGTTCTCCGCCGGTCTCGGTGGGCTCGATCGGGACGACCGCCCGCGCGTACACGGGACCGGCGTCGAGGGCGAGTTCGACGCCCATGATGCACACCCCGGTCTCGGTGTCGCCGGCCAGGATCGCGCGCTCGACCGGCGCCGCGCCGCGCCACCGCGGGAGCAACGAGAAGTGCACGTTGACCAGGCCGCCGGGGATCGCGTCGAGCAGCGCCTGGGGCAGCAACTGACCGAAGGCGACGACCACGCCGAGGTCGGCACCGAGCGCCTCGACGTCGGCCACGATCTCGCGTGCGCGCGTCGGCGTGGCAACGGGGAGGCCGAGGATCTCGGCCGCGGCGCGCACCGGGCTCGGGACGAGGGCACTCCCCCGCCCGCGCCGACGATCGGGTTGGGTCACGACCAGCGCGACCTCGTGGCCGGCGGCCACCAGGGCGTCGAGCGGCGGCACCGCGGCCGCGGGGGTGCCGAAGTAGACGAGCTTCAAGACCTCAGAGCTGCCGGACGTCGCCGAGCCGGTCCCGGGCGGCCGCGCTCAGGTCCACGTCGCGCAGCTCCCGGAGGGCCTGCTTGCGGGCATCCGGGTCGAGGCGGTCGAGCATGAGCACGCCGTCGAGATGGTCGAGTTCGTGGAGGAACACGCGGCCGAGCAACTCGTCGCCCTGGACGGTGATCGGGTTGCCGTCGATGTCGACGCCAGTGATCGTGACCAGGTTGGGGCGGACGATCTCGAAATGGAATCCCGGGATCGAGAGACAGCCCTCTTCGTAGGACCACTCACCCTCGGTCTCGGCGACCTCGGGGTTGAAGATGACCTGCGGGCCGTCGCCGACGTCGTAGGTGAACATCCGCTTCTGCACCCCGACCTGTGGCGCCGCCAACCCCACACCCGCGGCCTCGTACATCGTCTCGACCATGGTGTTCACGACCCCGACCAGGGCACCGTCGATCTCGGTGACATCCTTCGCCCGCTGTTTCAGCACCGGATCACCGAACACCCGGATCGAATAGGTCGACATCAAATTGCTCGTTCGGTCGACGACAAAATTGCTCGTTCGGTCGCCATCTCGGTGCTCGCGTGCCGGCGTGGGCTCCCTGCCTCGCGGCTCGCCTCCGCAAGCTCCGGCTCCGTCGCGCGGCGAGGTCGCCGGTGGTCCCACGTCATCGTCGAGAGGTTATCGGGCGGGTTACTCGTAGCGGCGGCCGAGGTCACGGAGCATGTCGACGAGGTGCACCGGAGCGTCGGGCGCGGGCTCACCGGGGGTGTAGGTGGCGGCGTGCAGGGTGCCCGAGTACGGAAACGGGCCGAACTGCTCGTACAGCGCCCACGAGACCGGCGAACGGCGGTCGATGCCGACGTCGATCCCCTCGAAGGGTGCGATGCCGAACAACATCGGGAGGCCCTCGTGTTCGACGCGCGCCTCGCCGTCGACCGCGATGGCGACGTTCCAGCGCCGATCACCGGGTGCGGTGAACTCGACGGTGATCGCGCGCACGCCGTCGGGCATCGGACCCGCGTCGATCTCGGTCATGTGCCCGCGCCCGTCGTTGTGGGCGAGGATCAACCGACCGAGCCGAACGTAGAGCACGTACCCGGACCCCTGGTCGCCGTGCGCGACGAGCACGCCTTCGTCGGAGGCGCGGTGTTCCAGGTCGACGGTCACGGTGAAGGCCCGGAACCAGATGAGCTGCACCGACCGCCACCGTTCCATCGTCGGCGTGCCGCGTGGGATCCGGACCGGCTGGCTGTAGACCGCATCGCGCTCGGGTCGGGTCACGTACTTGACGCTGGCCCCCTCGTCGAGCGGGTAGATGTGGTTGGCCCACGCGGCCGTCTCCCATGCCTCCGCCAGCTCCGCGAGCTTCTCCGGATGGGTGGCCGCGAGGTTGTGGAGCTCGGTCGGGTCCTCCTCGAGGTGGTACAGCTCCCACTCCTCCTCGGTGAACGGGGTCATCCCCTGGTGGAGCGTGACGGCGTGCCAACCGTCGCGGTAGTAGCCGCGGTGACCGTTCATCTCCACCACGTGCTCGCGGTGAGTGCTCGGTGCGTCGGCGTCGCGCAGGACGTCGGTGAAACTCCAGCCCTGGAGGTCGACGAGCGGGACGCCGTGGCGGTGCGTCGGGCGGTCGACGCCGACGATCTCGAGGAACGTGGGGAGGAGATCGGTCACGTGCTGGTACTGACGGCGGTACTCGCCGCGGGCGTCGATGCCCGTCGGCCACGACACGACGAACGGGACGGAGTGTCCCCCCTGATGGGTGTTGATCTTGTACAGCCGAAACGGGGTGTTGCCCGCCATCGACCACCCGCGCGGGTAGTGCGGCGTGGTGGTCGGCCCGCCGATCTCGTCGATGCGCGCGAGGTCGGCGTCGATGTCGTCACCCTGGAGCAGGTGGACGTAATAGGCGGTCGTCCCGCACACCTCGCCTTCGCGCGACGCGCCGTTGTCGGACGTGAAGACGAAGATCGTGTTGTCGAGCTCACCGAGATCGTCGAGCGCGGCCACGAGGCGGCCGATGTTCTGATCGATGTTGTCGACCATGCCCGCGTAGACCTCCATGTGGCGGGCGAAGAGCTGCTGCTCGTCGGGCGTGAGGTCGTCCCAGGGGCGAACGTCGTGGTCGGGTTCAGTGTTGCGGGGGGCGAGTTCGACGTCGGGCGCGACGACGCCCATCTCCTGCTGTCGGGCGAACCGCTCCGCCCGCAGCGCATCCCAGCCCGCGTCGTAGCGACCGCGGTACTTCTCGACGTCCTCCGGCTTGGCGTGCAAGGGCGCGTGGACCGCGCCGTGCGCGAGGTAGAGGAAGAACGGGCGCTGCGGGTTGGCCGTCTTCTGCGACCGCACCATCGAGATCGCGTGGTCGGTGATGTCGTCGGTGAAGTAGTAGTCGTCCGGGTACCGGTCGACCTCGACCTGATGGTTGTCCTGGACGAGTCGGTGCGGGTGGTGCAGGTTGGTGAACGCATCGATCACGCCGTAGTACCGGTCGAATCCCCGTTGGCACGGCCACGAGTGGCGCGGCCCCTCGGCCCCGTCGGAATCCTTCGCCAGGTGCCACTTCCCCACCATCATCGTGGCGTAGCCCGCCTCGTCCCGGAGGATCTCGGCCATCGTCATCACGTCGGGTGCGAGTTCGGACGCGTACCCGGGAAACCCGGGGTCCACGTGGGCGACGGTGCCGAGGCCGGCGCGGTGGGGCTCGACGCCGGTGAGGAGGGCCGCCCGGGTCGGCGAACACATCGGGGTGACGTGGAAGTTCGTGCCCCGGAAGCCGCGTTGGGCCAGCGCGTCGAGGTTGGGGGTGTCGATCTCGCTGCCGTAACAACCGAGATCGGCGTATCCGAGGTCGTCGGCGAGCACGATGACGATGTTCGGCGCGCCCTCTCGGGCCTGAGGCCGGTCGGGCCACGAACCCTGCGAACCCGCGAACGTCCGGGTGACCGTGCCGTCGAAATCGGGGTACGTCTGCGCTGCCGTCATGCTCCGGATCGTGGCAGCTGACACCACCAACCGGCAATCCCACTCCCGCCACCCCGCGTTCTCGTACACAAGCTGCACGCTGGGGTGTGCGGACCGCGTGCCGGAATTCCAGCGCAGTCCGCCGGACGCGATTCCGACGCACGGAGCGCACGCCCTGGCGTGCAGCTCTCGTGCGAGAACGCGGGGCGGGGGTCGCGCGAGAACGCGGGGCGGGGGTCGCGCGAGAACGCGGGGCGGGGGTCGTGCGAGAACGCGGGGAAGCGTCAGGTGCGGGGTGGGTCGACGGCGACGCGGAGACGGCCGGCGGCGCGGCCGAGGGGTTGGGCGTGGGCCAACGCGTCGGCCAGGGCATCCGGAGTGGCGGCGAACACCAACGCCCGGGATCCGGTCCCCTGCTCGGACGGGCCGAGCACGCGGAAGTCGCGTCGGAGGGCCAGGACCGCCTGCTCGACGGCCGGCGCCTCCCCCGAGAGTTCCGCCACCGCCCCGGCGGGTGGGAACCCCAGCAGTGTGCGCCGGTGCGCCTCCGCGGCCATCAGGGCGGTCGGATCGGCAGTGACCGCCCAGCGGATGACGTCGTGGTCCGGTGAGCGGGTCTGGATCAACAGCCGGCCGCCCCGGTCGCGGTTGCCGACCCCCCGGGCGGCCCGGGCGACGAGCCCGGCCGCCTGGTGCGCGGCCCGCACCCGCGGCGCGAACAACTCCTGGTCCAGGTCGAGGAAGGCCACGAAGCGGGCGTCCACCCGGTGCAGCGCAGCCTCGGTCCCGACGACGACCGGCGCGTCGCCGGGTTCGTCGACCGATGCGTCGAGCCACGCGATCTCGGACCGGGGCAACAACGCGGCGAGCGCATCCCGCAGCCGTTGCACCCCGAGTCGAGACGCCCGGAGCTTGGTGCCGAGACACGTCGCGCAGATCACCGGACGCTCGAGTCCGCACTGCGGACACTCCAGCGTCGCCGGGTCCCGCTCGACCACCGCCGCATGGCAACGCTCACATTCGGCGACCGTCGAACAGGCGACGCAGGTCAGCAACCGGGCCCGACCCTTCCGGTTCAGGATGCACACCGCCCGGTCGCCCGCGTCGATGACCTGGTGCAGGGCGCGGGCCAGCCCGTCGCTCAGGAGTCCGTTGCCCGGCGCCTCGTCCCGGAGGTCGACGACCTCCACCCGCGGCCAGCCCGTGCGTTCGACGACGCCCGAAGGTCGCACGACGCCCCCATCGGCCAGGACCTGCGCCTCGGGCGTCGGCACCGGCGCCACGAGATGCACGGCGCCGTCGACTCGCCGCGCCCGTTCGATCGCCACGTCGCGGGCGTGCCACGTCGGCGACCGTTCCTCCTGCAGCGCCTCGTCGCCTTCGTCGAGCACGACGACCGCCCGCAGATCGGGCACCGGAGCCCACACCGCGGTCCGACCGCCGACCACGACGACCTCGCCGCGCCGCGCATCGGACCAGGCGCGGGTCCGCGCCGCATCGTCCCGGTCGGCGCGCAGGACCACGACCCGGTGACCGCGCCGCCCGAGATCCCGGACGAGCCCGCCGATCCGGACCTCACTCGTGATGACCAGCGTCGAGCCGGTCGGCGCGATCATCCCCGCGATCAGCTCGCGCCGATCCGCGGCCGGGGGCCACGCGGTCACCGACACCGCCCGAGGTTCCCGAGCATTGCCCGAGCCGACCGCGACCGGACGAGTCTCGGGCCACGGGTCACGCACCGCGTTGGGCGCCGATGCCGCCCGGTACAACGCCACCGGTCGCCCGGCCCAGCGGTGCGCGGTCCACCGACACAGATCGAGGATCTCGGCCGGCGGGCCGGCGCCCACCACCTTGCTGATCGGCAACAGCCGCCCGACGTCGGTCTCGGGCGTCACACCGTCGGCGACGACCCACCCCCGCACCCGGCGACCGTGCAACGGCACGCGCACGATCGTGCCGACGCGCAGACCCACGCCGAACTCCGGCGGCACCAGATAGTCGAACTCACGCTCCACCGCGGTCAGGTCGACCGCAACCCGAACGACGTGCTGGTCGGGTATGGGAGACGCCTAGAGGTTCGCGGCAGCAGCCCGCAGCGCGTCGGCGCTGGTGGTGTGCTCCCAGGTGAAGTCGCGCTCGTCCCGACCGAAGTGCCCGTAAGCCGCGGTGCGGCGGTAGATCGGGCGACGCAGGTCCAGTCGCTCGATGATCGCGGCGGGGCGCAGGTCGAAGTGCTCCTGCACCAGCGCCGGCAACTTCTCCGGGTCGACCTCGGAGGTGCCGAACGTGTCGACCATCAGCGACACCGGACGCGCGATGCATATCGCGTACGCGACCTGCACCTCGCACCGCTTCTCGATGCCGGCGGCGACGATGTGCTTCGCCGCGTGCCGGGCCGCGTAGGCGGCCGACCGGTCGACCGTCGTCGGGTCCTTGCCGCTGAACGCACCGCCACCGTGGCGCGCCATGCCGCCGGA
>CAZJBJ010000021.1:0-36769 GCA_964544295.1 uncultured Bifidobacteriaceae bacterium | reverse complement strand
TCGATACCTTCGCGACCCCCGAGACGCCCATGCGGCGAGGCCGGATGGTCCAGCGGGCCAACACGGAGAGGTCGATGAGCGAGAGGTCTTCGGAGCTGAGGCCGACCATCATCACCCGGCTCGTCGACGACGCCGGCTGGAGCATCTGCGGTGGCTGGGAGACGTTGGGAAGACCGTGGGCCTGGGTGAGGCGTTCGTTCACGACCTGGCGGGCACGCTTCAGGTCGGTGCCGGGCTCGAACACCAGCTCGACGCGGGAGACGCCGGCGACGGACTCCGAATGGATCGCGTCGAGGAAGGCCACGCCGTCGAGCAGGTCCTGCTCGAGCGGGACGGTGATGAGCTGTTCCACCTCGGGCGCGGACAACCCGAGCGCCTCGGTCTGGACTTCGACCGTCGGGGGTCGGAACTCGGGCAACGCGTCGCGCGGGAGTTCTCGGAGTTGCAGCACGCCGATGACGAACACTGCCACCGCCGCCGCGAGGACGATTCCACGCGAGCGCAGGCTGGCGCCTGTGATCCATCGCATCATTGGTTGCGACCTCCTGACCGCTCGGCCGGCGAACGGTTGCCTTGCGGTTCGACCCCCAGGCCGGCCTCGCGTGCCCGCACGATTGCTTGTGCACGGTCGGCCACCTGGAGCTTGTTGAAGATGTTCGAGACGTGATTCCGGACGGTCTTCGCGCTGATATCGAGGCGGGTGGCGATCACCGGGTTGGCGAGGCCCTGGGCGATCAGCTCGAGGACCTGAAGTTCGCGGCCGGTGATCTCGGGGAACGCCTCGGCCGGCAGGCCCGGTCGGGGCGCGGAGAGGAAATCGATGAGGCGGCTGGCGATGGGCGGTCCGAAGATGGCGTCGCCGTGACCGACGGCGACGATGGCCCGACGGATCTCCTCCTGGTCGTCGCCCTTCAGCAGATACCCGCGTGCCCCGGCGCGCATCGCGGCGAACACGGAGTCGTCGTCGCTGAACATCGTGAGGACGAGCACGCCGATGTGCGGGCTGGTCGCCACGATCTGTCGGGTCGCCTCCACACCGTCGATGTCGGGGAGGTCGATGTCCATGACGATCACGTCGGGCTGGAGGGCGAGCGCCTGGCTGATGGCCTCGTTCCCCGACGCGGCTTCGCCGACGACCTCGGTGGTGTCCATCGATTCGAGCAGGGCTCGGAGGCCGGCGCGAAACACCGGATGGTCGTCGACGACGAGTACGCCGATGTGGTCCATCGCACGCTCCCTCATGACCGGCCGGGACCCGGTGGCTGTGGAGGCTGGCGCGCCGACCCGGTGGCGATCGGGTCGCCGTGTGCGCTCCAGTTGTGGTGGAACCATTGCTGCCCCCGTTGCCCCGTCCGCCCCGACGCCTGCCGGCCGGGGCGGATGCGTCGCTCACCGTGCACCATCGCGTGTCCCGACGTCACGGGCCCGGAGTCCCGAGCGGTCGGGAAATCCGGTCGGGACGCCCGGGGGTCACGAGGCGGCGATGGGCAGGCTCGCCTCGACGATGGTCCCGCCCGCGGTGTCGCCACGGACGCGACAGGAACCACCGAGCTCGGCAGCCCGCTCGGCCATCGACCGCAGTCCGATGCCGTGTCCGTCGGCGCCATCGAGACCACGCCCGTCGTCGATGACGCGGATCACGAGGTCGTCGCCGCGGACGATCTCGACGCGACAACTTCGCGCACCGGCGTGGCGAACGACGTTGGTGTGGGCTTCCACGACGATGCGGAACGCCGCGAGTTCGATGTCGGCCGGGAGGTCGTCGAGTTCCCCGACGGTCGCGATGGTGGTGTCCGGCGCCGACGGCAACCCGTCGAGCTTGCGTCGCAGGGCCCCGACCAGGCCGACCTGATCGAGGAGGAGGGGATGGAGGTCCTCGAGGAGCCGTCGGACCTCGATGGTGGCGTGGCGCGTGTCCATGGTGGCCCGCTCGAGCAGCTCGATCGCCGAGTCCGGATCGGTCGTGACCTGGTTGCGGGCGGCCTGGGTCGCGAGGCCGATCCCGGCGAGCAGCGGTCCGAGGCCGTCGTGGAGGTCCCGGCGGAGGCGCCGGCGCTCGTCGGCTCGGGCCGCGATCATGCGTCGGTTGGCGTCGCGGAGTTCGCTGACGAGTTGGGCGGCGTGGGCGACCGCCCCGATCTGGGTGCCCAGGTCGTGGAGGAGTCGTCGATCGGCCGCCGTGAGTGATTCGCCGCGAGGGACGCCGACGATCAACCGACCGAGGTGTTTCCCGCGATGGACGAGCGGAAACGGGACCACCGCCGCGCCCGGGGTTCCTGTCGACGCGACGAGCGTCGGCGTGCCCATGAGATCCAACTCGATCTCGACCGACGTCAGGCCCAGGGTTTCGGCGACGGTCGAGATGACCTCGTCGAGTACCTCCTCGGGTGGGCCCGCTGCTTCGACGCGTCGTCCCAGCGCACTCAGGACCGCGTAGGGGTCGTGGGTGCCGCCGAAGAGCACGCCGTCCGCACGGCGGCCGACGAACGTGCGGAGGGGGAGGATGGTGAGGCCGAGGATCGCGAGTGCGGCGAACGAGATCGCGGCGCCGCCGTCGACCCACAGTTCCACGATGGCGGCGGACGCGCCGATGAGTGCGGCCGCGACGAGCCCGAGGAGCACGCCGCGGACGAACGACGGCGAGATCGAACCGTGCGTCGTGGCCGGCCGTCGCACCAGCAGGACGGCGATGGCGAACAACATGCCCAGATCGAAGAAGGCATCCCAGGTTTCCGGGAGCACCTCCACCCCGAGCAGGTGCTCGGGAACGAGCAGGATCGCCGCGAGTGCGAATCCGGCGAACCCGGCGATGCCGGCCGTGATCAGTGCGGGCTCGTCGTGCTTGACGTGGTGCCTGACCGCCGCGGTCATCCGTGCTCGGCGACCCGGCAGTGGCGCGCTCGGCGTGGTTGCTTCGTCATGTCGCGGGGCGGTGATGCCCCACGTGCGGACGGAATGGTCCATCGGATGCCCCCCCATGCCCGTGTCCGGTCAGGGTACGGCGGGGTGACCGCGCATCACAAGAGTCCGTGGGTCCTCACCGGTCGATTGTCACCGGATCGCGACAGTCACGGGGTAGCAGCGAGGAACGTCCGGGCGATCGGTGCCGCGACCCGGCCGCCGACGCCACCTCCTTCGACGACGACTGCGAACGCGAGGTCGTTGCGGAAGCCGATGAACCAGGCGTGGGTCGCGGGTGGCGTGTCGTTGCCGAACTCCGCCGTCCCGGTCTTGCCCGCGATCGGCTGTCCGTCGATCGCGGCGGCCGTGCCCGTGCCGTTCTGGACGACCGCGGTCATGAGGTTGCGCAAGGCTGCAGTGGTGGCGGTCGGCACGCGGTTGGGCGCCGGTGAGCTCGGACGGGCGGGGTCGAGGACCAGCTGCGGTGGGTGCCAGTCGCCGTTCGCCACGGTGGCAGCGACCCCGGCCATCGTCAACGGGCTCGCGACCACGCGCCCCTGGCCGATCGAGGCGGCGACCTGTTCGGTGGCGTCCTTCGGCGCAGGGAACGAACCGCCCTTCGCCGCGATACCGAGTTCCGGCTTCGGACCGAACCCGAACGCAGTGGCCGCGTTCCCCAGTGCGTCCGCCGGGAGGTCTTTCGCCAGCCCGATGAAGGCCGTGTTGCACGAGATCGCGAAGGCGCGGGCGAACGGCAGACTCGGCTCCGTCTCACCCTCGAAGTTCTTGAACTCGCGTCCGCCGACGGTGATCGTGGGCGGGCAGGTCGCGGGAGTCTCGGCGGTGGTGCCGTGCTCGAGCAGGGCTGCGGTCGTCACGACCTTGAACGTCGAACCCGGTGGGTACTGGCCGTCGAGGGCGCGGTTGAACGGTTCGTCGATCGGCGTGCTCACGACCGCGCGCACGGCCCCGTCGGACGGACGGACGGCCACGAGCGCGGCCGGGCTGGTGGTGCCGACCGCGGTCTCGGCCGCGCGTTGGGTACCGAGGTCGATGGTGGTGCGAACCGGTTCGGGGGTCTCGCCGGGAAGGGTCGCGAGGTGTTCGACGATGACGCCCTCGGGGCTCACCAGGTCCACGTCGTGGGCCGCAGTTCCCGCGAGCCGCTGCTCGTGGGTGCGCTCGAGCCCGTCGAGGCCGACGATGTCCCCGGCGACGTAGCCGGGTCCGAGGTCCTGCAGGAGCTCCGCGGTGATCGGCCCCACGTGCCCGACGACGTGCGCGGCGAGTTGCGGTGTGGCGGCCTCGCGCCGGGTCGCGGTGCGGAACACGAGACCCGGGACCGGATACAGCTCGGGTCGCACCGCCTGGTACTGCGCGTCCGGGATGGTCGTGATCTCGACGAAGTAGTCCGGCTGGACGCCGGGGGCGTCGAGCTTGGCCGCGACGTCGGCCGGGTCGACCTCGGGCACGAGGCGGGTGAGGTCGCGAATCGTCGCCGCGCGATCCTGCATCCGGCGCGGCTCGATGCCGATCGTGACCACCGGCGCGGCGACCGTGAGCGGCGTCTCGTTCTCGGCGAGGATCGGCGCGCGGGTGGGCAGGACGCGCGACGTCTGGAACCGAGTGAGTGCGGTGAGTCGGGGATGGACCGACCGTCGAGACCACATCACCCGCCACCCGTGATCGGTGCGCGACAGGTCGAGCGTGCCGCGATAGGACCAGGACTGGCCGGACTGGAAACGGAAGGTGGTCCGGAATCGGGCACGGGCCTGGTCGCCGGAGTCACCGGAGGTCGTGACCGATCGCCGGCTCACGTCCACCGGCCAGGCGCCGAACGCGTCGCGCTGCTGTTGGTAGGTCGCCGCAACGAGCGGGGTGGGCGTCGCGACCAACTGCTCCAGCGCGTTCATCTCGCCGCGTTCCCAGTGTTGGAGGAACGCATCCACGGTGGCGCGCGGGGTGTCGGTCGGGGAGTCGGACGACCGGAGGGCCAGGACGCCGGCCGCGATGGCGGCACCGAGCACGATGATGCCGACCGTGATCCATCCCGCGGTTCGTTGTCGCTGGGTCATGGTCGCTCCTGGCGGGGGTCGGGACCGACGCTAGCCAGCTCCGTGCGATCCGATCAGGCCGGCGGCATACCGATGTGGAACCGAGTGCGGTGGAGGTCTTCGTACCCCATGCGCCGGTAGACCGATTCGCCCATGGTCGACGCCTGGAGCTGCACGTTGGCCGCACCGAGGTCGAACCCGAGGTTCGTCACGTGGCGGGTGACCGCGAACGCGACGCCTCGCCCGCGCGCCTGCTCGAGCACCGCGACCCAGTAGACGCCGGCGATGCCGTGGCTCATCAGGACGCACGCGGCCCCGACCGGTTCGCCGTCGAGCAGCGCGAGGACCGAGTGCACGTTCGGACCCATGAGGGCGTTGGCGCCGGAGAAGTGCGACGCCGTGCTCTCCGGCGGCGCGCCGTACACCGAGTAGGACTCACCACCGATGCGGGCGAAGTGCTCGACCTGGTCGCGGCTCCGGACCGGCTCGATGGTGACGCCGACGGGCAGGTCGCCGTCGGGCACCCGGGCGCGGCAGATCATCTGGGGGGAGTCGCTGAACTCCGGTATCCCCGCCGCGATCGCGGCCGCGTGCAGGTCGTCGTCGACGGGCAGGGCGCGCGTCCAGAGGGAGAAGCCCCGGTTGCGGTCGGCGAAGAACTCCTGCGCCATGGCGACGACCTGCGGACCCGGCACGGCGTCGTCGACTCGGCGGACGCCGTTGCAGAACGCAGGAAAGTCGGACGAGCCGGTGAACAGCAGCACACCGTCGCGCTCCACGATCTCGTGCGGTGACTGCCACCGGGCGTCCTCGCGGCTGAACTCGATCACGTTGCGTTGACCGAGGTCGATCTCGTCGGCATGCTCCATGCGCGGCGACGGTAGCCTCCGCGCCGTGAGCCCCACGCCCGAGTTGGTCCGGAGCGGACGCGCATGATCTTCGACGGTCTGCGGGTGCTCGACGCGACCCACGGGATTGCCGGGGCGTACGCGGCGAAGTTGTTGGCCGACCTGGGTGCGTCGGTGGTGGCGGTCGATCATCTGCCGGACGAGCGCCGCGAGCTGTTCACCTACCTGCGGACGTCCCAGGCCGTCGGTGCGGGTGATACCTCGCCGTGGTGGGGCAACGCCGACGTCGTGCTGGGTGGTCTCGCCGTGCTCGACGACGCGCGACCGGGTCCGCTGGTACGGGTCGCGATCTCGGCGTTCGGAGCGGGTGGCCCGGACTCCGGCCGTGAACTCCCGGAGGAGGTGTTGCAGGCCCGCTGCGGGTCGCTCGCGACCCATGGGCATCTCAGTGCTGAACCGCTGACCGTCGCGGGTGACCTCGGTGAGTACGTGACCGGTGCCTTCGCCGCGCTGGGGGCGATGACCGCCTGGTACCGCGCGTCGCGGACCGGTGTGGCCGAGACCGTCGACGTATCGATGCTCGAGGCGATGCACCTCACGTTGTGCACCGTGCCGACGCTGATGGCGCGGTTCCCCGGCGGGCGGAAGGCGAACTTCCGGTTCGTGATGATCCCCGGCAACGAGCCGTGTGCCGACGGCAACTACGTGGGGATCACCACGGTGACAATCCCGCAGTGGCTCGCGCTGCTGAAGGCGATCGGTCGCGAGGACCTGTGCGCCGACGACGAGCTGATCGGGTTCCTCGGCCGATTCATGCGGGCCGACGAAGTGCACGAGGTGTTGCACGCGTTCACGATGCAGCACACCGCCGCGGACGTCGTCGACGTCTGCGCGGCGGCGCGCGTGCCGGCCGTGGTCGTGGGCAACGGAGCGTTGCTACCCGAGTTCGACCAACCCCGGGCCCGGGGCACATTCGTGACCCAACCGGGGGAGTCCTGGATCCGCCCGCGTGCCCCGTTCCGCTTCTCCGCCGTCCCCGATCGTCCGCTGACCGCGCCCGTCTCCGCCGACTGCGGGTCGGCGGGGTGGGGAACGACCCCATGCGCAGACCAGAGGTCGGGTGGGGGGAAGGCTGGGGAGTCCGTCGGGGAGCGGCCGTTCGCGGGGTTGCGGGTCGTGGACTTCACCGCGTTCTGGTCGGGCCCGTTCTCGACGGCGTGGTTGAGCTCGATGGGCGCCGACGTGATCAAGGTGGAGTCGGTGCAGCGGCCCGACGGGTTGCGGTTCAACGCCACGATCCGGCCCAAGGACGACCCCCGCTTCTACGAGATGTCGGCCTTGTGGCACTCGACCAACCTCGGCAAGCGTGGCATCACCCTCGACCTCGGGAGTGCCGACGGTCTCGCGTTGGCGAAGCGACTCATCGAGACCGCTGATGTCGTCACCGAGAACTTCACGCCGCCGGTGATGGAGGGGTTCGGGCTGGCCTACGACGACGTGCGCGCGATCAACCCGTCGGTGATCATGCTGCGGCTGCCGGCGTTCGGGCTCGACGGGCCGTGGCGCGATCGCGGCGGGTTCGCACAGACGATGGAACAGATCACCGGGATGGCGTGGCTCACCGGTTACGACGGCGGGCCGCCGATCATCCCGGGCGGCGTCGTCGATCCGATGGTGGGCACCCACACCGCGCTCGCGTTGGTGGCGGCGCTCGATCACCGGGCGCGGACGGGGGAGGGGCAACTCGTCGAGATGGCGATGATCGAAGTTGCAGCCGCGGTCACGGCCGAGCAGGTGATCGATAACTCGGCGCACGGTGTGATCGGCGATCGCCGGGGTGCGCACGGGGTCTACCGGTGTGAGGGGCAGGAGGAGTGGGTGGCCGTCGACGAGGCGTCCGACCCGCTGGACGCGGCGGCCCGCGGTGCGTGGTGTGCGTCACGGTCGGCGGAGACGGCGGCGGCCGAGTTGACGGCGTCGGGCATTCCCGCGGCCGCGGTGGTGCCCGCGTTCGCGGTGCTCGATGATCCGCAGTTGCAGGCACGTGGGTTCTTCCAGACGATCGACCACCCCGACGTCGGGACCCAGGATTATCCGGGCTGGCCGATGCGGATGTCGGCGGGACCGTCGGTCGCGTGGCGAGGTCCGTGCCCGACCCTCGGCCAACACACCGGCGAGGTCCTGCGCGAACTGGGCGTGACCGACGCCGAGTTGGACCGCCTCCGCGCCGCGCAGGTCATCGGCACCGAACCCCTCGACCGCGGCCGCTGAAGCTGTCGTCACCAACCCCCCGATCGGGTGACACCCTGCCGACTTCTGAACGAACTTGTACACCCGGCGGTACAACTTCGTGCAAAAGTCGGGGGGTAAGGCCGGGTGCGGGGCGCGAAACGTGGCGGGTGGGCTACTGGTTCATGGTCCAGCCGCCGTTGGGGGAGACGACCTGGCCGGTCATGAACTTCGCCTCGTCCGAGGCCAGGTAGACCGCGCACCAGGCGATGTCGTCGACGTCGCCGAAGCGGCCCATCGGGGTCTGCATCGCGATCATCGGCCGCAGCGGACCGAGGTCGTCGGTCATCGACGTCTCGATCCAACCCGGCGCGATGGCGTTCACCCGGATCCCGCGAGATACGAACTCGCGTGCCTGTGCCCGCGTCAACCCCATGATCCCGGCCTTCGCCGCGCCGTAGGCGGGCGCGCCGGCACCGCCGGTCGTCCCCATGATCGAGCCGAGGTTGATGATCGACCCGCCCGCACCCATCAACGGGAGCGCGGCCCGCGTGCAGAAGAACGTGCCGTCGAGGTGGACCGCCAGCATGCGGTGCCAATCCTCGTCGGTGGTGCGCTCGGTGACGTCGAGGTGGACGCTCGGCGGCTTGCCGGCCATGGTGTCGGCCAGCTGCGCCGCACCGATGTCGAAGTTGCGTTGCACCTCCTCGGGCCGGTTCTCCATGCCGCTGATCCCGGCGTTGTTGACCAGGATGTCGAGGCGACCGTGGTTGGCGGCCACCTTGGCGAACACCTCGTTGACGGCCGCGCTGTCGGTCACGTCGAGGGCGTACGCGTCGCCGCCGAGCGGATCCGCGACCTCCCGGCATGCGCCCTCCGAAAGGTCGGTGACGATCGGGGTCGCGCCCGCCTCGGCGAACCGCCGCGCCATCGCGGCCCCCAATCCGCGTGCCGCACCCGTGATGAGTGCGACCTTGCCGGACAATCTGCCTTCGTGGTCTGCCATCCCGGCAATCTAGGGTCATCGGCGAAGCCGAAGTCGTAGGAGCGGAACAGATGTACGAGTGGTCGGACGAACACAAGATGATCCGGGACGCGGTGCGCGACTTCGTGGAGAAGGAAGTCCGCCCGCAGCGGGAGGAACTCGAGTTCGGCGACACGCCGCCGTACGACGTCATCCGCAAGCTGTACAAGACCTTCGGCATGGACGAGATGGCGCGGGGCTCGTTCGCCCGGCGGATTGCAAAGGACAAGGGAGAGGCGCCGGTCAAGGCCGAGAGCGACGGCGAGAGTTCGGGTCCGGGTGCTGGGTTCATGCTGCTGCCGATCATCGAGTTGTGCCGGTGCTCGCCGGGCCTCGTGACCGCGATGGGCGTCTCGACCGGGCTCGCGGCGGCGACGATTATGAGCCGCGGCACGGTGGCCCAGAAGGAGCGCTGGGCGCTCGACCTGCTCACGTTCGAGAAGGTCGGCGCGTGGGCGATCACCGAGTCCGACAGCGGCAGTGATGCGTTCGGACGGATGGCGTCGACGGCCAAGCGCGACGGCGACGAGTACGTCCTCAACGGCTCGAAGACGTTCATCACCAACGGTCCGTACGCGGACACGACGGTCTTCATCTGCAAACTCGACGAGGGGAACCCGCCCGAGGAACGCAAGATCCTGAGCTTCGTGCTCGAGCGGGGGATGCCGGGCTTCGAGCAGACCGGACCGATGCGCAAGATGGGCATGCACTCGTCGCCGACGGGCATGTTGTTCCTCACCGACGTCCGGGTCACCAAGGATCGCCTGCTCGGCGAGACCGAGGACCGTCCGTACCGCGAAGGGGCGAAGGAGGCGTTCTCGATCGAGCGGACCGGTGTGGCCGCGATGAGCCTCGGCATCATCGACCGCTGCCTCGAGCTCAGCCTCGACTACGCCAAGACGTGCGTGCGCTTCGGCAAGCCCATCGGTGAGCACCAGCTGATCCAGGAGAAGCTGGCACGGATGGAGATGCACCGACTCAACGTCGAGAACCTGGTGTTCCGCACGATCGAGAAGTCGGCGGCCGGGGCGAGCATGACCCTCGGTGAGGCGTCGGTCATGAAGCTGTACTCGGCCCGCGCGGCGATGGAAGTTGCGCTCGAGGCCGTCCAGATCTTCGGCGGCAACGGCTACATGGCCGAATACGAGGTCGAACAGCTCGCCCGGGACGCCAAGGTCCTGCAGATCTACGCGGGCACCGACGAGATCCAGATCTCCCAGATCGCGCGCAATCTTCTCGCATAAGCCATCCGGCGCCCCCGGAAGGCGCGTGTAAGGTTCTCAGCACTTCGGGCCAACGTCGTCCCGGGTATCTGTACGAACCGTGTGATTTCCACACGTCCAGACCCGAAAGAGACGACGACTGTGACCCACCAGGATCTCCCTCGCCGCCAAGGCCTCTACGACCCCGCGTTCGAACACGACGCATGTGGTGTGGCCTTCGTCGTCGACCTCCACGGTCGCGCCACCCACGAACGCGTCGAGCAGGGCCTCACCGCGTTGTGCAACCTCGAACACCGAGGCGCGTCGGGGTGTGAGGTCAACACCGGTGACGGGGCCGGCATCACGATCCAGGTCCCGGACCGCTTCCTGCGTGCGGTCGCGGACTTCGACCTGCCCGACGCGGGCGCCTACGCGACCGGAATGGCATTCCTCCCGGCCGACCCGGACGACGCGGTGAAGGCGAAGGTCCGGATGGACGAGATCGCCGGGGAAGAGGGCATGCGGGTCGTCGGCTGGCGGGAGGTCCCGACCGACGCGTCCAGCCTCGGTGCGACCGCGGTGTCGGCGATGCCGAGCTTCCACCAGTGGTTCATCGCCCGGGACGGGCTCCGCGGGATCGACCTGGACCGCTGGGCGTTCGTCGTGCGCAAGCGGGTCGAGCACGAACTCGACGTGTACTTCCCGTCGCTTTCGGCGCGGACCTTCGTCTACAAGGGGATGCTCACCACCCAACAGCTGGACCAGTTCTTCCCCGAGCTGCGCGACGAGCGCGTCGAGTCCGCACTCGCGCTGGTCCACTCACGGTTCTCCACCAACACGTTCCCGAGTTGGCCGCTCTCGCACCCGTACCGGTACGTGGCGCACAACGGCGAGATCAACACGGTGAAGGGCAACCGCAACTGGATGCGCGCCCGGGAGGCGCTGCTCGCCTCGGATCTCATCCCCGGTGACCTCGAACGCATCTACCCGATCTGCACGCCCGACGCGTCCGACACTGCCAGCTTCGACGAGGCGCTGGAGCTGCTCCACCTCGGTGGCCGGTCGCTGCCGCACGCGGTGCTCATGATGATCCCGGAGGCGTGGGAGAACCACGAGTCGATGAGCCCGGAGAAGCGCGCGTTCTACCGCTTCCACGCGTCGCTGATGGAGCCGTGGGACGGGCCCGCGTCGATCGCGTTCACCGACGGCACGGTGATGGGCGCGGTGCTCGACCGCAACGGTCTGCGTCCGAGCCGCTACTGGGTCACCGCCGACGGGCTCGTGATCATGGCGAGCGAGGCCGGGGTGCTCGACGTCGAGCCGGCGCAGGTGGTCAAGAAGGGTCGGCTCGAGCCGGGCCGCATGTTCCTGGTCGACACCACCCAGGGCCGCATCGTCGACGACGAAGAGCTGAAGGCGGGGCTTGCCGCGGCCGAGCCGTATCACGAGTGGCTCGACGACGGTCTGATCCACCTCGACGACCTCCCCGCGCGTGACGTGTTGACCCCGGTGCGCGCCTCCCAGGTCGAGCAGCAGCGGATGTTCGGCTGGACCGAGGAGGAAGTGCGCATCCTGGTGATGCCGATGGCCCGCGCCGGTGCGGAGCCGATCGGCTCGATGGGGACCGACACGCCGATCGCGGTGCTGTCGCGTCGGGACCGGATGCTCTTCGACTACTTCTCCCAGTTGTTCGCGCAGGTCACCAACCCGCCGCTCGACGCCATCCGGGAGGAACTGGTCACGAGCCTCGACCGCACGATCGGCCCGGAGGCGAACCTGCTCGCACCCGGCCCGGAGTCGTGCCGGCAGATCGTGCTCCCGCATCCCGTCATCAGCAACGACGACCTCGCCAAGCTCCGCTACATCGACGAGCCCGGCGGCGCGGACGGCTACCGGCCGATCACCATCGACGCGCTGTACCCGGTGTTGGGTGGCGGCGACGGGATGCGGCTCGCCATCGAACGGATCCGCCGCGAGGTGAGTGACGCGATCGCCGGGGGAGTGAACCTGATCATCCTCTCCGACCGGTACGCCACCGACGAGCACGCGCCCATCCCGAGCCTGCTCATCACCGCGGCGGTCCATCACCACCTCATCCGCGAGAAGACCCGCACCCAGGTCGGGCTCGTGGTCGAGACGGGCGAGGCGCGCGAAGTGCACCACATTGCGCTCCTGCTCGGCTACGGCGCCGCGGCGGTGAACCCGTACCTCGTGTTCGACGTGCTGCGCGACCTCGTGCGTGAGGGTGCGCTCACCATCACTGCCCGCCAGGCGGCGAAGAACTACATCAAGGCCTGCGGCAAGGGCGTGTTGAAGATCATGTCGAAGATGGGCATCTCGACGGTCGCGTCCTACACCGGCGCGCAGGTGTTCGAGGCCATCGGGCTGAGCCAGGATCTCGTCGACGAGTACTTCACCGGCACCACGAGCCGCCTCGGCGGCGTGGACCTGGACGTACTCGCGGCCGAGTCGAAGGCGCGCCACGACTTCGCGTTCCCGGACCGTCCGAGCGAACTCGCACACCGCGAACTCAAGATCGGCGGCGAGTACCAGTGGCGTCGGGAAGGCGAGTATCACCTGTTCAACCCCGAGACGGTGTTCAAGCTCCAGCACGCGACCCGCACGGGCCGGTACGAGATCTTCAAGCAGTACACCGCCATGGTGGACGACTCGGCCAAGGACCTGGCGACCCTGCGCGGACTGTTCAGCTTCCGCGGTGACGCCCGCGCGTCGATCCCGATCGAGGAGGTCGAACCGGCGAGCGAGATCGTGAAGCGGTTCTCGACCGGGGCGATGAGTTACGGCTCGATCTCGGCCGAGGCGCACCAGACGCTCGCGATCGCGATGAACCGACTCGGCGCGAAATCGAACACCGGCGAGGGCGGCGAGGACGTCGACCGGTTCACCCCCGACGCCAACGGCGACTCGCGCCGCAGCGCCATCAAGCAGGTGGCGAGCGGGCGGTTCGGCGTCACGAGTGAGTACCTCGTCAACGCCGACGACATCCAGATCAAGATGGCCCAAGGGGCGAAGCCCGGCGAGGGCGGCCAGCTCCCCGGGCACAAGGTGTACCCGTGGATCGCGAAGACCCGGTACTCCACTCCGGGCGTCGGACTCATCAGCCCGCCACCGCACCACGACATCTATTCGATCGAGGACCTCGCCCAGCTCATCCACGACCTGAAGAACGCGAACCCGTTGGCGCGGGTGCACGTGAAGCTGGTCGCCGAGGTCGGCGTCGGCACGGTCGCGGCCGGGGTGGCGAAGGCCCACGCCGACGTCGTGCTCATCTCCGGCCACGACGGCGGCACCGGCGCGTCGCCGCTGACGTCGCTGAAGCACGCGGGCGCACCGTGGGAGTTGGGACTCGCCGAGACGCAGCAGACCCTGTTGCTCAACGGCCTGCGCGACCGCATCGTCGTCCAGACCGACGGTCAACTCAAGACCGGTCGCGACGTGATGATCGCGGCACTGCTCGGCGCGGAGGAGTTCGGCTTCGCGTCGGCGCCGCTCGTCGTGAGCGGTTGCATCATGATGCGGGTCTGTCACCTGGACACCTGCCCGGTCGGCGTCGCGACGCAGAACCCCGAGCTGCGCAAGAAGTTCACCGGCAAGCCCGAGTTCGTCGTCAACTTCTTCGAGTTCATCGCCGAGGAGGTGCGGGAACTGCTCGCGGAACTCGGATTCCGGACGCTCGCGGAGGCCATCGGTCACGCCGAACTGCTCGACACGGCCGCGGCAGTCGACCACTGGAAGGCTTCCGGTCTCGACCTCACGCCGATCCTGCACGTCCCCGACTTCGACCCCGAGGTCCAGGACCGCTATTGCACCAAGACCCAGGATCACGGGCTCGACAAGGCCCTGGACCAGCAGCTGATCGAGCTGGCGGCACCGGCGCTGGAGCGCGGCGAGCGGGTCACGATCGAACTGCCGGTGCGCAACGTCAACCGGACGGTCGGCACGATGTTGGGCTCGGAGCTGACCCGCCGCCACGGTGGCGCGGGCCTGCCCGCGAACACGATCGACATCACGTTGTCGGGTTCGGCCGGTCAGAGCTTCGGGGCGTTCGTGCCCAAGGGCATCACGCTCCGGCTCATCGGTGACTCGAACGACTATCTCGGCAAGGGGCTCTCGGGTGGACGGATCTCGGTCCGGCCGGCACCGGACGCGCCGTTCGTGCCCGAGGAGAACATCATCGCCGGCAACGTGATCCTCTACGGCGCGACGGGTGGCGAGGTGTACGTGCGCGGCAAGGTCGGCGAACGGTTCTGTGTGCGGAACTCGGGTGCCAGCGCGGTCGTCGAGGGTGTCGGCGACCACGGCTGCGAGTACATGACCGGCGGTCGCGTCGTCGTGCTCGGTCCGACGGGTCGCAACTTCGGCGCGGGCATGTCGGGCGGCATTGCGTACGTGTACGACCCGGACGGGATGTTCTTCACCCGGCTCAACCGGGAGATGGTCGATCTCGACGATCTCGACGACGACGACCAGGAGTTCCTGCGCACCGCGATCCGCACCCACCGCGACGAGACCGGCTCCACGGTCGCGGCCGGGATCCTCGATCATTGGCGCGACGAGGTCTTCCGGTTCCGGAAGGTCATGCCCCAGGACTACAAGCGCGTGCTCGAAGCGGCCCGGGTGGCCGAAGAGCGCGGCATCAACGTCGACGAAGCGATCATGGCGGCCTCCCATGGCTGACCGCACACCCGAACGTGCGTCGATAACCCCGGCGATCGGCCGGGTTACTGACGCAAGTTCGGAGGATCGGGGAGAGGGGAATCGAGATGGGTGAGCCGACGGGGTTCATGAAGTACGAGCGGGAACTGCCGTCGCGCCGACCGGTGCCGGTGCGGCTGCGGGACTGGCGCGAGGTCTACGAGCCGTTCCCGGACGATCACCTGCAACAGCAGGCGGCGCGGTGCATGGACTGTGGCATCCCGTTCTGTCACACCGGGTGCCCGCTCGGAAACCTGATCCCGGAGTGGAACGATCTCGTCTACCGCGGTCATTGGGTCGAGGCGCTCGACCGGCTCCACGCCACCAACAACTTCCCGGAATTCACCGGCCGCTTGTGTCCCGCGCCGTGCGAGGCCGCCTGCGTCCTCGGCATCAACGAGGACCCGGTCACGATCAAGCAGGTCGAGGTCAGCATCATCGAGCACGGCTTCGGCGAGGGTCCGATCCAACCGGTGATGCCGAGCCGGGTCACCGGCAAGGCGGTGGCGGTCGTCGGCAGCGGACCCTCCGGGCTCGCCGCCGCCCAGCAGCTCACCCGGGCCGGGCACGCGGTCACCGTGTTCGAACGGGCCGACCGCATCGGCGGGCTGCTCCGCTACGGCATTCCCGAGTTCAAGATGGAGAAGCGCGTCCTCGACCGACGGCTCGCGCAGATGGAAGCCGAAGGTACGCAGTTCCGGGTCGACGCGAACGTCGGTGAGAACGTGACGGTCGACGAGCTCCGCGCCGACTTCGACGCGATCGTCCTCGCCGGCGGTGCCACCGCGGCGCGGGACCTGCCGATCCCCGGCCGCGAACTGACCGGCATCTACCAGGCGATGGAGTTCCTGCCGCCGGCCAACAAGGTGCAGGCCGGAGACCTCGCCGAGCACCCGTTCTCGGCGGCCGGCAAGCACGTCGTCATCATCGGCGGTGGCGACACCGGCGCGGACTGCCTCGGCACGTCACATCGCCACGGTGCCGCGTCGATCCACCAGTTCGAGATCATGCCCCGACCGCCGGACCATCGGCCCGACGCGAACCCGTGGCCCACCTGGCCGATGATGTACCGGACCTCGTCCGCCCACGAAGAGGGTGGCGAACGGGTCTTCGCCGTGAACACCGAGTGTTTCCTCGGCGACGAGAACGGCAACGTCCGGGCGTTGCGGGCGCACGAGGTCGAGCAGAAGTTCACCGACGGTCGGATGAGCTTCGAGAAGATCGACGGTTCCGACTTCGAACTGCCGTGCGACATCGCATTGCTCGCCATGGGGTTCGTCGGTCCGCAGCGTGAGGGTCTGCTCGAGCAACTCGGTGTCGACCTGAACGAGCGGGGGAACGTCACCCGGGACGACGCGTTCGCGACCAACGTCGAGGACGTCTACGTCTGTGGCGACATGGGTCGCGGCCAGAGCCTCATCGTGTGGGCGATCGCCGAGGGCCGCTCGTGTGCGGCGGCGGTCGACCGGGCGCTGATGGGCGAGACCGACCTGCCCGCCCCGATCGCCCCGGACGCGGCCCCCATCGGCGTGCGGTAGCACGCCAACTCCCACCTCCGGACCGGGGCACGCGGCCGGGGAGAACCGGGGCGGTCGGACCCTTGTTCAGGGTTCCGCCGCCTTGTACGCTTTGCCCTTCTTTCGGCAGGCTGGGACGGTCCGTGGGGCAGGGTTCGGGGGACGACGACGGGACCACCTCGCCGGTGTTCGCGTCCACCGGAAGAGCGCGCGCTCGGTTGGCCGCTGCGCTGGTGGTGTTCGCAGCCGTCGTGGCACTGCTCTTCGTCACGCCCCTGATCCTCGGATTCGTGCGCGGCCCGTCGGCCCCGGGTGTCGACCTGCCCCAGGTGGAGCGGTACGACGCGGTGGCGCAAGGTGCGGGTCCGTCGTTGCCACGCTCGGGACCGTCCCTGATGCCGCTCGTGGTCGCCGCCGTCCTGCTCGTCGGCCTCGGAGGCTGGTTCCTGCGGTCCTCGCGCTCGGCGCGTCGGCCGACGCGCGGAACCGTGCCGATCGATCGCCGGGCGCGGCGGGCGCGGCGCACCGGTCGCTGGTGGCCGGCGGCGATCCTGCTCGCGCTCGCGGTGTCGGGGGTGGCGCTGACGGCGCACATCTACTCGGCCGGCTCGACGGCCGGCGAGGGCAACCGCGATGACGGTGTCCCGGCGTTCGCTCCCGACGTGGGTTCGGTCGTGGATGTCGGCCCGACCGGTGTCCGCTCGGCCCACGTCCGCCCCGGGGTCGTCGCGCTGACCTTCGACGACGGCCCGGATCCGCGGTGGACGCCCCAGATCCTCGCAGTCCTCGCCGACCGGCACGTGCCTGCGACCTTCTTCGTGATCGGCGAGCAGGCGACCCGCCACCCGGAACTCCTGCGTCAGGTGATCCGGCAGGGCAGTGAGATCGGCGTGCACTCCTATCGGCACCTCGAGACCGCAACCCAACCGCCCGAAGAGTTCCGCCGCGATCTGCGTCTGACCCAACTCGCGATCGTCGGGGCGACGGGCCGCAGCACCGCGCTGTTCCGCCCGCCATTCGTCACGAGGTCGTCCGCGGTCGGGCTGCAGCGTTACCTGGCCCTGCGGGCGGCCGGTGATGACGGCTACATCAGCGTCCTCGCCGACCGCGACTCCAACGACTGGCGGAAGCCGGGCGCGGCGACCATCGTCGAACGTTCGCTGCCTCGTCGCGGCGGGGGCGCCATCGTCGAACTGCACGACGGCGGTGGCGATCGTCGCCAGACCGTGCAGGCGCTGGGTCGGCTCATCGACGAGCTGCGGGCGCGGGGCTACCGGTTCGCGACGGTGAGCGAGGTCGCACACCTGTCCGGGGCGGCGACGATGCCGGAGTCGGGTGGCTGGGAACACCTCTGGGGTCGCTCGTTCCTCGTCGCGGCGAGCGTCGCCGCGAGTGGCTCGCGATGGCTCGTGGCGTCGTTGTTCGCACTCGCGACGATCGCGCTGTTCCGCATGCTCCTCGTGGCCGTCGCGGGTTGGCGACACAGCCGCCGACGCGAGTCATCCGTGCGCGAGGCGACGACGCCGGCCGTGAGTGTGATCGTCGCGGCGTACAACGAGGAGCGGACCATCGCCATGACGGTCGCGGCACTGGGACGATCCCGTGGCGTGGACCTCCAGATCGTCGTCGTCGACGACGGATCGACCGACGCCACCGCGCGGGTCGTCGCGGCTCTCGACGACCCGCGCGTCGAACTCGTGGTCCGACCGCACGAGGGCAAGGCGGCGGCCCTCGCGGCCGGACTGTCCCGGTGCACCCGGGAGTTGGTGGTGACGATCGATGCGGACACCGAGGTCGAACCGGACACGATCCACGCGCTCGTGGCCCCGCTCGCCGACCCGAGTGTGGGTGCGGTGAGCGGGAATCTGCGGGTGCGGAGTCCGCGCAAACTCCTCGGCGGCGCCCAGCACCTCGAGTACGTCGTCGGAAACGCGTTCGAGCGTCGGACCCTGGATCTGCTCCGGGTCCAGGTCACCGTGCCCGGCGCGGCCGGCGCATACCGACGGCGCGCGATCGAACCACTGGGCGGGTTCGCGAGCGCGACCGTCGCCGAGGACACCGACCTGACCCTGGCGCTCGCCGCCGCCGGTTGGGACGTGCGGTTCGCACCCGGCGCAGTGGCCCGCACCGCGACGCCGCGCACCGTTCGTGCTCTGTGGCGTCAACGCTCACGGTGGTCCTTCGGGATCGCACAGTCGTTGTGGCGCCACCGGTCCATGGCGAAGGCAATCCGGTCGGCGCCGCGGGCGTGGTTCGCCTGGACCCAACTGGCTCTCCTCCAGGTGGTCGTCCCGTTGGCCGCGCCGCTGCTGGATTTCGTGTTCCTCTGGGGCCTGATCGCGGGCGTGCGCTTCCCGGTCGTGCTCTGGGTCACGGTCGCACTCGGTCAGTTCGCACTCACCGCACTGGCGCTGCGGATCGAGGGCCAATCGCTCCGAGGCCTGCGCGCCTATCCGCTCCTGGTGCTCGGCTACCGCCATCTGACCGCGGCGGTCGTGATCCAGACGGTCGCCTGGGCGTGCGCAGGACGGGTGCCGCGCTGGGGGACGGCTCGCGTCCCCGTCCGGGTCCCGTCGCGGGTCCCGTCGACGGCACGGCCGACCGTTGTCGCGACCGGGGAAGCGACGAGTGGCGTGCCCGCCGCCGCGACCCAACGGGACGAGGCCGCCTGATCCGTCAAGATGGGTCGGTGCCTGCCCCGACCGAGCCGCCGCCGACCCGGTGGGAACTGCCGCCACCGCAGCAGGCCGGCGACGGTGACGTGGCCGGTATCGGTGCGGACCTGGAGCCGGGGACGTTGTTGGCCGCGTACCGCACCGGGCTCTTCCCGATGCGGCTCGGGCGTCGCGGTCGGCTCGGGTGGTGGTCGCCGGCGTCGCGCGGGGTGATCCCCCTCGACGGGTTGCGGGTGCCCCGGTCGCTGCGGCGCAACCTCGGCCGGTTCGAGATCCGCATGGATTCGTCGTTCGAGGCGGTGATGCGCGCCTGCGCGGACCCGAGCCGACCGCACGGCTGGATCGACGACGACTTCGTGGCGGCGTACGTACGGCTCCACGAACTCGGGTGGACCCACTCGGTGGAGACTTGGCACGACGATCAGCTCGTCGGCGGGCTCTACGGCGTCGCGATCAACGGATTGTTCGCGGGCGAGTCGATGTTCCATCGCGAGTCCGACGCGTCGAAGGTCGCATTGGTGGCGCTCGTCGACCATCTGCGCGCCATCGGCGCGACGCTGCTCGACGTGCAGTGGGTCACCCCGCACCTCGCCTCCCTCGGCGCCGTCGAGATCAGCCGGGAGGAGTACCTCGAACGGCTCACCGAGGCACGGGACGTCGACATTCTCTGGTGACTACCGATTCCGGCACGCGCTGCGCACGCTGGGGCGTGCACGACGTGTACGAGAACGGGCAAGTCAATTCGTGAGGGCGAAGGTTTCGTATTCCTCGCCGGTGTCGAGGGCGTCCTCGTACTCGATGACGCCGATCTCGGTGAAGCGGTCGCGCAGCCAACCGTCGCCGGCGTCGAGCAGGCCGAGCTTCTTGCAGTTGGGCACGATCTTGGAGAACAACGCGGCCTGGAACGGGTTGCCGCCCTGGGCCCGCAGTCGGAACATCGTCTCGGTGATGGTCTTCCGGTCGATGCCCATGCGCTCCCACACGGCCTGCATCATGAGCCGGTCGCGCATCCGGATCGCGGCCTCGAACGCGAACTCCTGACGCTCGCGCAGCTCCGACGCGTTGAGGCCTTCGTAGTACTCCTGCAACGAGAGCACGCCGAACGCGACGTGCCGGGCCTCGTCGCTCATCACGTACCGCAGCAGCTGCTTCAACAGCGGCTCCTGGGTGACGTGGTGCATGAAGCCGAACGCGGCGAGCGCGAGCCCCTCGATCATGATCTGCATGCCCATGTAGGTCATGTCCCAGCGCGAGTCGCCGAGGATGTCGTCGATGAGGAGTTGCAGGTTCGCGTTGACGGGGTAGTGGCCGTCGAGCTTCGTGTCCAGGTACCGCGCGAACACCTCGACGTGACGGGCTTCGTCCATCACCTGCGACGCCGCGTAGTACTTCGCGTCGATCCACGGCGTGGTGACGACGATCTTGCCCGTGCAGAGCAGCGCACCCTGCTCGCCGTGGAGGAACTGACTCATGCGCCAGTTGAACGCCTCCATCTGGAACTGGAGCCATTCGCGATCGCCCCAGTGCTTGACCGGTGAGCCTTCGACGTCGGTCATCCGCTGCTGGAAGAACGTCACTGCCCCCGACATCTCGCGCGCGACCTTTTCGGGGTCGACGGGAATCGACCAGTCGAGGTCGGTCGCACCGTTCCACTGCGCGTCCTTGGCCTTCTCGTAGAGCTTGCTCAGACCCTGGCGGGTCCGGCTGTAGTCCCAGGTGAAGATGGCGTCGCCGCGGGCGGCGGTGGAGTGCGACTCGGTGCCGAAATCGCGGGCGTCGTCACGGATGATCGACTCGATGTCGTTGACGTCGTCGCGGCCGAGGAACTGGGTCGATGAAGATTCACTCATCGTGCAAACATATCCCGACGTCCCGCTGGGTAGCTTGCCGGCATGGAACTCACGCCGGTCGCGTCCCGCATCCTCGGGTGCTTGTTGGAGAAGGAACGCACGACCCCGGACCAGTATCCGCTGAGCCTCAACGCCCTCGTCGCGGCGTGCAACCAGACCACGAACCGATGGCCGGTGGTGCGGTACGACCCCGACACGGTCGAGGCCGGGTTGGACGAACTGCGTGAGCACGAACTCGTGCGGCGGGAGAAGCCCCACGGCGGTCGGGCGATCAAGTATTCGCAGTCGGTCGGGCGGGTGGTGCCGGTCTCCGAACCCGGTCTCGCGTTGCTCGCCGTGTTGCTGCTGCGCGGGCCGCAGACTCCGGGTGAACTGAAGGCCCGGTGCGAACGGTTGCACGAGTTCGCCGATCTCGACGCCGTCGACCGCGCGCTCGGTGAGCTGCGCGACCACGAGGACGGCCCGCTCGTCGTCGCGTTGCCACGCGAACCGGGGCGGAAGGAGTCGCGCTGGCGGGAGCAGTGGTCCGCCGGTGACGAGTCGTCGTCCCCGTCCGGCGCCGCCGAACCACGGGCTGCGGATGTGGCGGACGTCACGCGCCGCGACGACGGGAGCGACCTGGCCGCCCGGGTGGCCCGATTGGAGGCCGACGTGGCGCGGCTCACACAACGACTGGACGGGCTCGCGGCCGACTCCGGGCAGTAGCCTCCGGCCTCGTGTCGGACATCGAGATCTTCCACAATCCGTCGTGCTCCAAGTCGCGCGGTGCCGTGCAGATCGCGACCGAGCGCGGGATCGACGCGACGATCGTCGAGTACCTCAAGGCGCCACCGGACCGGGCCACGCTCGAACGGATCCTGGACGTCATCGCCGAATCGCCGGCCGACCTGGTGCGCAAGGACAAGCGGTTCAAGGACCTCCAGCTCGACGCGGCCGACTACACGACCCGGGCCGAGGTGGTGGCGCTCCTCCTCGAGCACCCGGAGCTCATGGAACGTCCGGTGGTGATCGTCGGCGGACGCGGCGTCATCGCCCGTCCCCCCGAAAAGCTGCAAGAACTCCTCGACTGAACTGAAAGGGCTGTCAACGATGGCGACGTCTTCCCCTGAGGCCGTGCGTGAAGAAGTGCGGGCGTGGATCGCCGACAACTGGGATCCCGACCTGACCGTCGGCGAGTGGTGGTCGTTGCTGACCGAGTCCGGCTATGCCGCGCCGACCTTCCCGGAGGAGGACTTCGGTCGCGGGTACAGCCGTTCGCTCGCCAACATCGTGAACGAGGAGCTGGCCAAGGCGAAAGCCGTCGGTCCGCCGGCCGGACTCGGGTACCTGCTGGCTGCGCCGACGATCATGACCCACGCCACGCGCGAGCAGAAGGACTACTGGTTGCGTCGGATCCTCGACGGTACCGACGCGTGGTGTCAGCTCTTCAGCGAGCCCGGCGCCGGATCCGACCTCGCGGGGCTCCAGTGCAAGGCCGAGCGTGACGGCGACGAGTGGGTCATCACCGGCCAGAAGGTGTGGACCTCCACGGCCCAGCTCTGCAACATGGGCATGCTCATCGCCCGGACCGACCCGGACGCCCCGAAGCACGCGGGCATCACCTACTTCGGGATCGAGATGGACCAGCCGGGGATCGAGATCCGTCCGCTGAAGGAGATGACCGGCCGGGCGATGTTCAACGAGGTGTTCCTCGACGGCGCGCGGGTGCCGGACGCGAACATGATCGGCGGCCTGAACAACGGTTGGGCCGTGGCCAACACGACCCTGGCGGCCGAGCGGGCGGGACTCGGCAGCGGCGGGAGCGGCGCGGCCGGATCGGCGTTCCCGGGCCCGTTGTCGAACCAACTGGGCCTGCGCGTCGGCGACACCGTCGGCCAGGAGCGCACCGGCGGAACCGGCGGCGGCGGCGGTGGCATGGCCCAGCGCCTGATCGAGCTGGCGAAGTCGAACGGCACCATCGCCGACCCGACCGTGCGCCAGGGCATCGCGAAGTTGTGGTCGCTGCAGCAGATCGGGAAGTACTCGAGCTTGCGCATGCGGGGCGGTGGCGCGAGTGCCGGCGCCCCCAACATCGCCAAGCTGATGATGAGCGACATGCTGCGCCTGAACCGTGAGGTCTCGACCGCCGTGCTCGGCCCCGAGATGATGGTCATGGACAAGGACGCGATGAGCGGCGGCATCCAGCAGGAGATGGTGCTGTTCTCGCCCGGACCGTCCATCTACGGCGGCACCGACCAGGTGCAGCGCAACATCATCGGCGAGCGTGCTCTCGGCCTGCCCAAAGAACCCGACCCCAACAAGGGCGCCCCCTTCAAGGACATCCCGAAAAACGCGTAATTTCGGCTCGTCCGCTCGTGCTCCGTCGGAGTGGGTCGACGGGGGCTCGCTCCCGAGCTGCTCACCTACGCTCGTGCCTCGCTCCGGTTCGGTCCGGCGGGCCAGGAGTGTGAAACAAGAGCGAAGCGGTGACCGCGATACGGTCCGGCCGATGAGCCAGCGAAGCGTGGCCCGAGCGGCCCGGTCCGAAGGACCAAGAGCGTGAAACTCGGTATGACGTTGCCGTCGTTCGTGGCGGGGGTGGATGGTCCGACGATTCGGGAGTGGTGCGCACGGATCGACGACGGGCCGTTCTCGTCGGTGGCGGTCGGCGAGCGGGTGGCGTATCCGAGCCACGACCTGTTCGCGTCGTTGGCGTTCGCAGCGGCGGCGACGCGACGGGTGCGGATCGTGTCGACCATCGTCGTCCTCCCGAGCCACAACGCGGTGCGGGTCGCGAAGCAGGCCGCCACGATCGACGTCCTCTCCGACGGTCGGCTCACGCTGGGTGTGGGCGTGGGCGGTCGCGATCAGGACTACGAAGCGGTGGGCGCGTCGACCGAGCGCCGCTTCGCCCGCCTCGACGAGCAGGTCGACCAGCTGCGCCGGACCTGGAACGGCGAGGTCGTCGTGGACGGGGTTCCGCCGATCGGCCCCACCCCGGTCCAACCCGGGGGTCCGCCGATCCTGACCGCGGCGATGGGTCCGAAATCGTTGGCGCGGTCGGCGCGATGGGCCGACGGTCTCTCCGGGTTCGACCTGGCGCCCGACGTCGACGCGGTGGGGCGTACGTTCGCCGCGGTCCGCGCCGCCTGGACCGAAGCGGGCCGGACGAGCCGTCCGTGGTTGGCGACGTCGACCTGGTTCGCCCTGGGGGCGGACGGCCCCGCCCGGCTCCACGGGTATGCCACCAACTATCTCGGCATTTTCGGTGAGGCCGTCGCGACGGCCATGGCCGACCTCTGTCGGATGAACGATCCCGGCGTGGTGCGCGACACCGTCGCCGCGCTGGCCGAGACCGGCGCCGACGAGTTCGTCCTCGTGCCGACGACCGATGACGTCGCCGAGCTGGATCGGCTGACCGCAGCACTGTCCGACTTGTAGGTTCGGCGCATGCTCGCCGACCTGCTCCAACACGACGGCGTCGTCGAGACGTGCGAGCTGCGATCGGCGGTGGGGTTCCTGGCCCTGCACGGCGGATCGCTCGAACGCGGGACGGCCGAGGTCGCCCGGCGTGCGGCCGCCGAAGCGGGGGCGTCGCTCTACGCGATCGAGCAACCGGAAGACCTCCAGTGGCACGTGCCGTCGCATCGGTGCGATCCCGCGTCGGTGCCGAGCCTGGCCGCCTTCCTCGACCATGTGGATGTCGTCATCTCGGTGCACGGCTACGGGCGCGAGGGATTGTGGACCCACCTCCTGCTCGGTGGTGCGAACCGCCTGCTGGCGGCCCGGACCGCAGCATGTCTGCGCGGCGCACTCGAGGGGTTCGAGGTCGTCGACGACCTGGAGACCATTCCGCGGGAGCTGCGCGGTCTGCACCCCGCCAACCCGGTGAACCTGAGTCGTGGTGGTGGCGTGCAGGTGGAGCTGCCGCCGCGGGTGCGCGGCCTCGGACCGCGAGGGGAGCCGCGGTTCGTCGACGCGCTCGTCGCGGGACTCGTCGAGGCGGCGCGATGACGGCGATCGGCGACGGTCGCGTCTTCGAGATGAAGGCCCGGGTCCGCCTCGGCGACACCACCGCCACCGGACGGCTCCGGCTCGACGCGGCGGCCCGCCATCTCCAGGACGTCGCGGCGGAGGACAGTGCCGACGCCGCGCTCCCGTCCGGGCGCGGCTGGGTGCTGCGGAGGATGGACCTCGAGTTGACGCGGCTCCCGCGCCTGGACGCCGAGCTACGCGTGCAGACCGGCTGCACCGGAGTCGGCGGGCGGTGGGCGGAGCGCACGACGGTCGTCACCACCGCGGACGCCACGACCACGCCGACCGCCGAACTCCTGCGCGCGCGGGCCGTCTGGGTGTCGGTCGACACCTCGACGCGTGCGCCGGTGACGCTCGCACCCGAGTTCTTCGCCGTCTACGGCGAGGCGATTCGGGACCATCGGGTGAGTGCACGGCTCACACATCCGCGACCGCCGGCCGACGCGGCGGCGGTGCCGTGGCCGCGCCGGAGCTCGGACATCGACGTCCTGGGGCACGTCAACAACGCCGTGTACTGGGTGCCGGTGGAGGACTGGTTGGCCCGGCACGGCGGCACGGTCACCCGGGCGTCGATCGAGTTCGGCGCGGGCGTCGCCGCCGACGAACCGTGCGACATCGTCACGACCGACGACGGGGCCGATCTGCGGCTCTGGTTCCTCGTGGGATCCGAGGTGCGCGCGTCGATCGTCGTGACGTTGGCGGCCACCGAATAGCCTCCACCGCCATGACGAAGCAGTTGGACCTCGGATTCATGATCGGGTACTGGGGCGCGTCGCCGCCGGTGGGCGCGGCCGAGCTGATGCTGGAAGCCGAGCGCCTCGGCTACTCGACCGCCTGGACGGCCGAGGCGTACGGGTCGGACGCGCTCACCCCGTTGGCCTGGTACGGCTCGGGGACGTCGAAGATCCAGCTGGGCACGTCGATCATCCAGATGTCGGCGCGCACGCCGACGGCCACCGCGATGGCGGCGATCACGATGGACCACCTGACCAACGGTCGGTTCATCCTGGGATTGGGGGCGTCCGGTCCGCAGGTGGTCGAGGGGTGGTACGGCCAGCCCTACGCGAAGCCGTTGGCGCGAACTCGCGAGTACATCGAGATCATCCGCACGATCCTGGCCCGGAAAGAACCCGTCACCTACGCCGGTGAGCACTACACGCTGCCGTATCCCGGCGGCACCGGACTCGGCAAGGCCGTACGGTCGATCACCCACCCGCTGCGGGAGGACCTGCCGATCTACCTGGCGTCCGAGGGACCGAAGAACGTCGCGTTGACGGCCGAGATCGCCGACGGCTGGCTGGCGATCTACTACTCGCCGAAGATCGACGCGTTCTACCGTGACGCGTTGACCGAAGGGTTCTCGCGCCCGGGTGCCCGCCGCTCGTTCGAGGACTTCACCGTGGCGGCGACGGTCCCGGTGATCGTCCACGACGACGTGGCCGAGGCGGCGGACATGCTGCGTCCGGTGCTCGCCCTCTACATCGGCGGGATGGGGGCGCGGGAAGTGAACTTCCACGCCAACGTCTTCGGCCGGATGGGCTACGAGGCGGAGGCCAAGGAGATCCAGGATCTGTACCTCGCCGGCAAGAAGGAGGAGGCCGCGGCCAAGGTGCCGCTGTCGCTCATCGAGGAGACCGCGCTGATCGGCTCGAAGGAGAAGATCCGCGACGACCTCGAGATGTGGCGCGAGTCGTGCGTCACCCAGATCCTGCTCTACGGCGACGCCACCACCCTGCGCACGATGGCCGAACTCTGCCTCTGAGTCGGTGATCGCGCGCCGTTACCGGCGGTCGAGCACGACGTGCTCGGGTCCGGTCAGCAGCCACACCAGCCCGTCGGTGTCGAGGAAGTTCTCCTCGTCGGCGCGGATGACGTCCCGGCTCTCCGGATCGACCGCCATGCCGAAGAAATCGCGCGCGGATCGGAACCACTCGATGGTGACGCCGTCGAGGTCGCACTCGGCCCGCTCGTAGTCCTGGGCGAGTCGGTGGTTCTGCTCGTACCGGATGAAGTACTTCCGGACGGCCGGCGTGTCCCGGTTGAGGGGCCCGTGCACCTCCCACCAGTAGCGGTGGAAGTCCTCCAGGCTCATCCCGGACTTGTGGCGGACGCCGCAGATCAGTTTCGTGATCGGTTCGCCGCGGTCCTCGGGTCCGGCGATGACCTCCATCTCGGGCTCGGTGAAGACCTCCAGCACCTCCGAGAACAGGTCCTCGGCGTCGGCGCGCACGGCCGCGTGGCGCGGGTCCTCCCGCATGGCGCGGAAGCCGTCCCACGATCGGTACCACTGCACCGTGACCCCGTCGTAGGGGCACTCGGTGCGGTCGTAGTCGCGCGCCGTGCGGCGGTGCTGTTCGTAGCGCACCAGTTCGTCGGCCGCGGCGGGGCTGGTCCGCACGAGGTCGGCGTGCCCGCCCTGCCAGCGGGCATGGAACTCCTCGACCGAGAGGGCCGGGTTGCGGGCGACGAAACCGATGCGCTTGATCACGATGGGAACTCCTGGGTTGCCGGGAACGGCAGATCCTGCCACCCTGGCGGCCGGCCGGGCGGGAATCCGCATGGCGTCAGGTCCGAACATCACGAGCAGAGGGGCAGTCGTGGCCGACAGTAAGGGACGGGCAAGCCGGTTGCGCGCAGCCGCGTTCGGGGTGCTGGTCGTGGGCGTCGCGGTCGCGTTCGTCATGGGTGCGACCTTCCCGGCCCAGGTCGTCAAGGCCCCACCGACGCTGAAGGCGGTGACGACCTACACGGTCTCGGTCGACAGTGGCGACGGCGCCTTCAACTGGCTGTTCGCCCTCCTGGTGTTCGGTCCGGCGCTGGTCGCCGCGTCGATCCTCTTCGCCGGTGCCGAGGTCGTCTCGGCGTTGCGCCGTTCCGGCCGCTCCCGGTCGGGGGAAACCTCCGTCAACCGCGATGGGACGATCTCCGCATGACCAGACCCGGGCTCCTCGAAGGCAAGACCGCGATCGTCACGGGCGTGGGACCGGGGCTGGGGCGGGCCAGCGCGTTGGCCCTCGCCCGCGAAGGGGCGGCGTTGGTGTTGGTCGCGCGGAACGAGGAACGGGTGCGCGAAGTCGCCGACGAGATCGTGGCCGCCGGAGGCCGGGCGGTGGCGGCGCCGGGCAGCGTCACCCACGTCGACCAGTGCGAGGCGATCGCCGCGCAGGCCATCGACGCCTTCGGGGGGATCGACGTCGTCGTCAACAGCGCCTTCCGAGGTGACGCGTTCGAGTCGGTCGCCGACGCCAACCTCGACACCTGGCGCAAGATCTTCGAGGTCAACTTCTTCGGTGCGGTCAACATGACGCGTGCCTGCCTGCCGGCCCTGCGATCGGGTGGTGGTGGCAGCGTCGTGATGGTCGCATCCCAGAGCGCGCGCAAGATCCGTCCGAACGAAGCCGGCTACGCAGCGAGCAAGGCCGCGCTGATCACGCTCACGCGGTCACTGGCGACCGAGGTCGCCGGCGATCACATTCGGGTCAACGCCGTGGTGCCCGGCTGGATCTGGGGGCCGAACGTGCAGATGTACGTCGACTGGCAGACCCAGTCGCGCGGGATCACCCGTGACGAGGTGATCGCCGAGATCACCCGCGAAATCCCCCTCGGCGAGATCCCGCCCCAGGAGGACATCGCCGAGTCGATCGTGTTCTTCGCGTCCGACATGGCGCGGATGATCACCGGCCAGACCCTCGACGTGAACGGCGGCGAATACTTCGGCTGACCGGCCGGTGCCAGGACTGGCGCGGCCCGGCTGGGCGTCAGTCGATGTCGGCCCAGAGCAGCCGTTGGGGCTGCATCGGGTCGGCGACCAACCCGGACTCGGTGTCGAAGTTCCGGGTCCAGCGGTCCGCGGTGTCGTAGGCGGGCCAACCGGGGTCACCGTCGCGGGCGAACGCGATCCAGGCCGCGTGCATCACGTCGGCGACGCCCTGGCGCTCGGGCCCGTCGCCGGTGAGCATCGTGAGGCCGGGACGGTCGATCGCATCCCACACGAAGGGCAGGTCGAGGGCGTGACAACTCTTCAGCTTGCCGTCGAGGATCGGAGACTCCCACGAGAACAGGTACATGTGGGTCGGACGGTCGATCGCGGCTTCGGCGAGCCGCAATGCCGGGGTGCGAAAGACGCGGTCCGTCGCGATGGCGGTGATGAGATCGGTCGGATCGTCATCGGTGAAGAGCTCGCGGTAGGCGGCCTCGATCTCGGGCGCGCGGTCGCCGAAGGTCTCGGTGAGCACGCCGCTGATCACCGTGCCGTCGATCGTGCCGGTGCCGAGATCGAGCGCGGTGAACAGCGTCATCTCGTCCTTGGTCGTGCCGATCATGGTGGGCACCCGGCCCAGGCCGTCGCGGATCGCGTCGATCGGCCGGGCCGGGAGCACGGTGCCGTCCACCACCGGCTGGAACGGCAGGTCACTGCGGAGCCCGGCGGCGAAGATCGCACGCTGACCGTCGAGGATTGCGTCCATGGACACCGATTCGAGGGCGGCCGCGGTCTCCACGCCCGCCTCCTCGAGCACCGTGCGGGCGGTCTCGGTGGCGCGATCGGAAGGAAGGCAGAACGAGCTGCCGCCCGACTGGACGATCGCCTGAGCGAACAGACCCTGAGCCGCGGGCAGGCCGAGGAGCGCGCCGACGCTCATCCCACCGGCCGATTGCCCGAAGACGGTGACGCGTTCGGGGTCGCCGCCGAACTCGGCGATGTTGTCCCGGACCCATTCGAGGGCCAGGACCTGATCGAGGATCCCGGCGTTGCCCGACCCGGCGTACTCGGAACCGAAGATCTCGTCGAGGTGGAGGAAGCCGAACGCGCCGAGGCGGTAGTTGATGGTGACCACCACGACATCGCCGTGCCGAGCGAAGTGGGTGCCGTCGTAGATCGGGCTCGATCCGGAGCCGAAGACGAATGCGCCGCCGTGAATCCAGAACATCACCGGACGCTTGGCCGCGTCCGCCGCCGGGGTGAAGATGCTGAGCGTCAGCGCGCCGGCCTCGTCACTGACCGGTGGGGGAGCGCCGAGCATCGTCTCGAGCGGCGACGGGGCTTGAGCTGCAACGGGCCCGAACGTGGTCGCGTCGCGCACACCGGACCACGGCGTGACCGGGGAGGGAGGGCGGAACCGTCGGGGCCCGACCTGGGGCGCCGCGTAGGGGATCGAGCGGAACACCGTGATGCCGTCGGTCAGGACGCCGCGAACGCGTCCACTCGTGGTCGTGACGATCGGTTCGGCCATGGGGTCCTCTCGTTCGAGTCGCCGGAGACTACGCGTCCGGCGAGGGCTCTCGAAGATGCCCGCGCGAGCGCGCACGTGCCAAGGTGAGGCCATGATCGATCTCGACGCGCCGCTGGTCCGGTTACCGGGCCAGCCCCCTGACCTCGACTGGCCGACGCAGGCCTGGGAACGAGGTGAGGCACCGCCCGGGGTGCCCATCGACGACCTCGTGGCCCGGATGTTCGCCGACACCGACCGGTACGAGACGACCTACGCCGTCGTGATGGTGCATCGGGGTCGGATCGTGGCCGAGCGCTACGCCAACGCCCTGCCCAACTGGGTCGGCGAGCCGATTCCGGTCGGTCCCGAGACGCCGCTGCTCTCCTGGTCGATGGCGAAGTCGATGTTGCATGCCGCGGTGGGCATCCTGGTCGATGACGGCCGACTGCGGCTGGACGACGACCGTCTGGTGCCGGAGTGGAAGCACGACGAGCGGTCGGCCATCACGTTGCCCGACCTCCTGGCGATGCGTGACGGCCTCGCCTGGAACGAGGACTACGTCGATGCCGGTGGCTCGCAGGTGATCGACATGCTGTTCGGGGAGGGCAACGCCGACGTGGGCGGTTTCGCCCGGTCCCGTCCGCTCGCGCACCCGCCCGGGACTCGTTTCAACTATTCGAGCGGTACCACCAACGTGATCTCGGGGATCGTCGCCGACATCGTCGGGCGAGGTGACGCGTACCGCGACTTCCTCGTCGACCGTCTGTTCCGGCCGATCGGCATGACGACCGCCGACCCGACGATGGACCCGACGGGGCTCTGGGTCGCGTCGTCCTACGTGCACGCCACCGCCGAGGACTTCGCCCGGTTCGGGTACCTGTACCTGCGTGACGGGATGTGGGATGGGCGGCGGATCCTGCCCGAGGGCTGGGTCGACGACGGGCGGCGCATCCGCTCGATCGACCCCGACGACGGTCGTGGCTACGGCTGGCAGTGGTGGGCCACCGGTGACGCGTCGGGCACGTTCTGGGCCAACGGCTACGAGGGCCAGTCGATCATGATCTCGCCGGCCCACGACCTGGTGTGCGTCCGGATCGGCCGCACCGATGCGTCGCACGGGCGTGACCTGTTCGACTGGCGGCGCGCCGTCGTCGACGCGTTCGTCGATGCTCCGGGAGCTGCGTCCGGGGGTGCGTCATGACCGGGTTGTCGGGCGCGGCGTCGATCGTGGGCGTCGCGGAGACCGAGTACGTCCGCGGTGCGGATCGGCTGCCGGTCGAGATGATGCTCGACGTGGCCCAGGAGGCGATCGCCGACGCGGGGCTCTCCGTCGCCGACATCGACGGCATCGTGCCGCCGCCCGGGTACACGACCGTCGAAGAGCTCGCCGCGAATCTCGGCGTGCCGTCGGTGGCATACTCGGCCACGGTCCACATGGGCGGTGCGTCCTCGGTGGCGGCGGTGCAGAACGCGGCGATCGCGGTCGCCGCGGGTGTCGCGACCAACGTGCTCGTCGTCGTCGGGTGGAACGGGTACTCGGCGTTCCGGCACCGTCCCGATATCCGCCGTCCGCGCCGGGGGCTGGATGCCAACGCGGTGGCCGACGTGCTCGTCGACTTCTATCTGCCTTACGGCGCCCGTTCCGCGGCGCAGTATTACGCCTGGATCGCCACCCGGCACCAACAGCTCTACGGCACGCTGGAGACCGACCTCGGGGAGGTGGCGATCGCTTTCCGCCAGCACGCGCAGCATCACCCCAAGGCGTTGATGCGCGGGCGAGAACTCACGATGAACGACTACCTGGCGAGTGCGTGGGTGAGTGAGCCGTTCCGGTTGTTCGACTGTTGCGTCGAGACGGACTGCGCCGCCGCCGTCATCGTGAGCAGCACCGAACGCGCCCGCGACCTGGCGCAGCCGCCCGCGGTCATCCTCGGCGTCGGCGAGGGGCACCCCGCGCCGGCGGACGACATCGCCAACCGTCCCGACATCTTCCACATCGGTCTGACCGATGCCGCGCCCCGGGCACTGGCGATGGCCGGGATCGCTCCGGCGGACGTGGACTTCGCCGAGATCTACGACTGTTTCACCTACGTGGTGCTTCTCCAGCTCGAGGCGCTCGGGTTCTGTGAGCGTGGTGAGGCGGGCGCGTTCGTGCGTGACGGCGCACTCGCGATCGACGGTCGGCTCCCGACCAACACCCACGGCGGCTTGCTCTCGCAGGGTCACATGTGGGGGATGAACCACGTGGTCGAGGCGGTCCGACAACTCCGCAGGACGGCGTCGCTCCAGGTGCCAGACGCCGAACTCGGCCTCGTGACCGGCTGGGGCGACTTCGGTGACGGGAGCATGGTCGTGTTGGGGGTGGACCGATGAGCGCGCCACGACCCGACCGGATGCTGCCCGCGGCCGACGGCCTCGGTGCGGAGTTCTACGAGCGCGCGGCTGCGACCGGAATGCTCCACCTGCAACGGTGCTCGGCGTGCGCCACCTGGCGGCATCCGCCGCGCGTGCTGTGCGCGGCCTGCGGGTCGGGGGAGTGGCACTGGGCGCCGATTGCCGGGCTCGGTCGGGTGTTCACCTGGACGATCACCCACCGGGCCACCGACCCGGCCTTCGCCGGGGAGCTTCCGTACGCGGTCGTCGTGGTGGAACTCGACGAGGGGCCGCGGGTGGTGGGGAACCTGATCGATCTCGACCCGAGTGAACTCCGGCTCGATCTGCCCGTCCGGGTCGTCCTCGACCGCCGCTCCGCCACCGTCGCCCTCGTCGACTTCGCCCCGACCTGACCAACCCTCGAACTTGCGTCAGTAACCCGGCCGAACGGCCGGGTTACTGACGCACGTTCGGTCAGGGGTGGGGCGCGCTGCGGTCCAGATCGGGTTCGAGGTAGATCAGGCGGGCTTCGGGCGCCTGGGTTCGGATCGCGGCCTCGACCGCGTCGATGGCGCGTGCGAGGGCCGGGACGTCGTCGGTGACGAAGTCGAGCTTGGCCGCGACGAGCACCTCCTCGGGGCCGAGTTGGAGGGTCCGGAGGTGGATCACGCTGCGGACCTCGGGACAGCCCGCGATCGTGGCCCGGATCTTGGTCTCGACGCCCACGAGGGCACTCTCGCCGATCAGGAGGCTCTTCATCTCGACCGCGAGCACGATCGCGATCACCAGCAACAGCAGCCCGATGCCGATGGAGCCGATGGCGTCGTAGCGGGCTTCCCCGGTGACGACCGCCAGCGTCAGGCCGATGAGGGCGATCACCAGCCCGGCGAGGGCGCCGGTGTCCTCGAGGAGCACGACGGGCAGTTCGGGGTTCTTGGTCTCGCGGATGAACCGGAACCACGAGCGACCCTGGCGATGGGGATCGGACTCGCGGACCGCGGTGCGCAGCGACCAGCCTTCGAGCCCGATCGCGATACCCAGCACGACGAACGCGATCCCGGCACTCTCGACGTCGTGGGGGTGCAGGAGTTTGTCGATGCCCTCGTACAAGGAGAACAGTGCCCCGAGGCTGAACAGCACCAGCGCGACGACGAACGCCCAGAAGAACCGTTCGGCGCCGTACCCGAACGGGTGGCGGGCGTCGGGCGCCCTGCGGGCGCGCCGGCCGCCGAGCAGGAGCAGGCCCTGATTGCCGGTGTCCGCGAAGGAGTGGATCGCTTCGGCGAGCAACGACGCCGAACCGGTGATGACCGCCGCCGCGACCTTGGCGACGGCGATCCCGAGGTTGGCGAAGAACGCGGCGAAGATCGCCTTCTTGGACCCCTCGTGCACGCTCAGTCGTCCCAGACCATGCGGGCCGACTGCGGCGCGGCGTCGAGGATCTCCACCGGGCTGCGCTTGTTGATGTGCCCGATGAGCATGTTGTAGACGCCGTAGCCGACCAGTTCCCGCAGGCGCGACGAGAAACTCCGCGCCGTCTCGACTGGGATCCCCAGCTGTTGGTTCTCCTGCTGACGGACCCAGCCGGCGCAGTAGTTCATCGCGATGCCGATGCGGTCGGTGTCGGTCGTGTTCGCGCCGCCGCCGTGCCAGAGGCTGCCGTGCCAGATCAGGACGCTGCCGCGCGGCATCTCCGCCGGGATCGACTCGTACTCCTCGCCGTAGCCGGGGGAGTGATCGGCCAGATGGGTGCCCGGCATGATCCGCGTCGCACCGTTGGCGTCGGTGAAATCGGTGAGGGCCCACATGCTGTTGCACACCGTCGGCGCGTGCGGCTTGGCCAACGGCATCAGCTGGTCGTCGGCGTGGATGGGCTGGGCCGTCTCGTCCGGCATGATGCGGATCGACGACAACGACGACACCAGACAGCCGTGGTCCAGCACCCCTTCGACGATCGGCAGCACGCGTTCGTGGACGGGCACCTGCTGCCAGATCGGCGACAGTGCGAGCAGGTTGTACACCCGCTTGGTGTTCGCTCCTTCGAAGACGTTCGGCGAGGGCTGGATGTCGTAGAACGCCTCGAGTCGTTCGAGGTCGGTCGTCAGCGCGTCGAGCAGCGCCGGATCGATCGCGTCGCGCACGATCGTGTAACCGTCACGCGCGATGGCGCCGACATGGTCGGCCGTGGTGGCATCGGTGTCGAGCACGGGCCCACGGTAGTTGTCGGTGACGAGCCCGATCCGCGTACGCTCCGGCCCATGGCCATCTACGCGCTCGGGGATCTCGTCCCCCAGATCGATCCCACGGCGTTCGTCCATCCGGACGCCACCGTCATCGGCGACGTCGTCATCGGACCCGACTCCACCATCTGGCCGCAAGCGGTCCTGCGCGGCGACTACGGACGGATCACGGTCGGTGCCCGCACGAGCATCCAGGACGGCAGCGTCATCCACTCGACGCTCATCTATCCGACCGTCATCGGCGACGACTGTGTGATCGGGCATCTCGTCCACATGGAGTGCTGCACGATCGAGGACGGCGCGTTGGTGGGGTCGGGGTCGATCGTGCTCCATCGCGCGATCGTGCGCCGGGAGGCGCTGGTCGGGGCAGCGGCCCTCGTGCCCAACGACATGGAGGTGCCGGCCCGAGCCATGGCCCTCGGGGTGCCGGCGAAGATCAAGCTCGATGCGGTGGAGCCCGAGATCATGATCCGACTGGGCGCCCACCAGTACGTGGAGAACGGCGCCCGGTACCGGGAAGGATTGCGGCGCCTCGACGGTTGAGTCGGGCACTGCCGACCCCGGGCCACCTATTCTCGGGGCCTTCACGATTCACTCGAGGAGTTCCCCCATGCCTGAAGCCGTCATCGTCGCGACCGCCCGCACCCCGATCGGGCGGGCGTTCAAGGGTTCCTTCGCCGAGGAGCGCGCCGACGACATGGCCGCGTTCATCGTCGACGCCGCCCTGAAGAAGGTCCCCGCTCTGGACCGGAACACGGTCAACGACCTCATGCTCGGCTGTGGTCTGCCCGGTGGGGAGCAGGGCTTCAACATGGGTCGAGTCGTCGCGATCCTCGCCGGCATGCCGACGGTCCCCGGCTGCACCATCACCCGGTACTGCTCGTCGTCGCTCCAGACGATCCGCATGGCGTCCCACGCCATCAAGGCCGGCGAGGGCGACGTCTACATCGCCGCCGGGGTCGAGGGCGTGAGCCGCTTCATGGTCGGCGGCAGCTCCGATCACACGCCGGGCACCCAGAACCACAAGTTCGACGGCCCGGCGGAACGCACCGCGGCGCGCACGGCGGGCGACCAGGGCACCTGGACCCCGCCCACCGGACTCCCCGACGTGTACATCGCGATGGGTGAGACCGCGGAGAACGTCGCCGAGGTCGAGGGCGTGACCCGCGAAGAGATGGACGACTACGCGTTCCAGTCGCAGCAGCGCGCCGGGGCCGCGATCGAGCGTGGCTTCTTCGAGCGGGAGATCACGCCGTACACGACGGCCGCCGGGAACGTGGTCAGCGCCGACGACTGTCCGCGACCCGGGACCGAGCGCGAGAAGCTGGCGTCGCTCGCCCCGGCGTTCCGGCCGACGGGTCGGGTCACGGCGGGGAACGCGTGCCCGCTGAACGACGGTGCTGCCGCGGTGATCGTGATGAGCGACACCAAGGCCGCCGAACTCGGGATCACCCCGATCGCGCGGATCGTGTCGTCCGGCGTCACCGGCCTGGACCCCGAGATCATGGGCCTGGGCCCGATCGAGGCCAGCCGCCAGGCGCTCGCCTACGCCGGCATGACGATCGACGACATCGACCTGGTCGAGATCAACGAGGCGTTCGCCGCGCAGGTGCTGCCGTCGGCCAAGGCGCTGGGCATCGGGATGGACAAGCTCAACGTGAACGGCGGTGCCATCGCGCTCGGCCACCCGTTCGGCATGACCGGCGCTCGCATCATGGGCACCCTGCTCAACGGACTCGAGGACGCCGACAAGACGATCGGCCTCGAGACGATGTGCGTGGGCGGCGGTCAGGGCATGGCGATGATCGTCGAGCGCCTCAGCTGAACCAGCGGCGGGTCAGGACGGGCGCACCGGCCTGACCCGCCAGATCTCCCGTTCGGGGATCGCGTGGTCGGTGCCGGCGTCGTGCAGGGTG